>CAZRWU010000124.1:0-9739 GCA_964603915.1 uncultured Rhodospirillaceae bacterium | reverse complement strand
GGTCATTTCGCAGCATCCGGCGGTTCGCGAGGCGGCGGTGTTCGGCGCACCGGACGAGAAATGGGGAGAGGTTCCCATCGCCGCGGTCGTTCTCAACGACGGCCATGAAGTCGACGAGGGCGAACTGATCGCCTGGACGAACGAGCGGGTAGGGGCGAAGTTCCAACGCATCCATGGCGTTACGTTCTATCGGGAGTTTCCTCGCAACGTCGCTGGAAAGACCTTGAAGCGAGAAATGCGGGAGTCCTACATGCAGCGTTGAAACAAGCCGTCTTGCGGACAAAACAAGCGCGTCTTCTTGCACGGCGGCCGCAAGGTAGCCGCCACGCACTGGGAGAACCCGATTAACCGCCGGCAGCAAAGCCCGGATAGAGGGTCATGCCGCCGTCGACATAGATCGTAGTGCCGGTGACGTAATCCGAAAAGTCGGAAGCCAGCCATACGGCGGCGCGGCCGATGTCCTCGGGTTCGCCGATGCGCTGGTAGGGGATGAGTTTCATCAACGCGGCATAGGCTTCCTCGGTGTTCCAGGAGTCCTTGTTGATGTCGGTGCGAATGGCGCCGGGCGAGATCGCGTTGACGCGGATCCGGTATGGCGCGACTTCCTGCGCCATGCTTTTCATCATCATCAGGACGCCCGCCTTGGACGCCGCATAATTGACCCTGCCGGCCCAGGGAATGATGTCGTGAACGGAACTGATGCAAACGATCTTTCCGGCGGCGCATGAAATTTCAGAATTGACGCCGCGCCGCTTGAACCGGCGGATCGCTTCCCGGCAGCAGAGAAATTGCCCGGTCAGATTGACCTCGATGACCTTGTTCCAATCCTCCAGCGTCATGTCGTCAATCGCGGCGTCGCTTTGCAATCCGGCATTGGCGATAAGGATGTCGATGCCGCCGAACAACTCCTCCATCCGGCGGAACATCTCTTCCACTTCGCCTTCGCTGGAAACATCGGCCTGGTGAGCGTAGGCCTCTACTCCGCAACGCTCCTTGACCTCCGCGACCACTGCCTCCGCTTCTTCGTCGTTGCTATGATAGTTGACGACCACGTCCGCCCCCGCGTAGCCGAGTTCGACGGCTATGCTGCTTCCGATCCCGCGGCTGCCGCCAGTAACCAAGGCTTTTTGGCCGCGCAACAAAAATTGCCGCTCGACGCGCGGCTTTATAAGCGGCGGATAGTGCGGCTTGGCTCCGGTGTCCATTGAACTTTCCTCTCCTGCGCGCTTTGGTTCAGGACAGTGCCTGTCGTTGAAATCTCTCTTCGTGGTGGTGAATTCCCTAACACCAAAAAAGCGACGGCCGTTCCCGGCATGCGGTCGCAGTTGATTACAAGCCGATCCGCAAGGCGTAAGATCGAGCGCGGCAAGAGGATGGCGGGACGGGACGAAACGGGACGAAAAGAAGGCCATCCTGACATCTCTTTGGGGGGAGAATCGATGACGATCCGGCTTTATGATTTGGCGGCGGCCGAAGACGACCGGCGGTTCAGCCCGTATTGCTGGCGAGTGCGTCTGGCGCTTGCTCACAAAGGGCTCGAGGTTGAAACGGTGCCCTGGCGCTTCGCCGAGAGAGACGCCATCGCATTTTCCGGTCAAAGCAGCGTTCCGGTTCTGGTGGACGGCGAAACGGTCGTCCACGATAGCTGGGCCATCGCCGAATATCTGGACGAGACCTATCCGGAGCGTCCGCTGTTCCAGTGTTCCCAAGCCCGCGCCGCCGGGTTGTTCATCAAGCATTGGACAGAGGAGGTCCTGCAGCCTTCCGTGCTGCGCGTCATCGTTGGGGACGTACTTATCCATCTTCACGACAAGGACAAGTCCTACTATCGCGAAACGCGTGAACGGCGATTAGGCGCCCGACTGGAGGATATCGCGGCTGATCGCGCCGCTAATTTGGAACGGCTGGACAACGCGCTTGCGCCCCTGCGCGCGACTCTCGCGATCAACCCTTACCTGGGCGGCGAGGCGCCCAATTTCACCGATCATATCGTCTTTGGACCATTCCAATCGGCGCGCGCGTGCAGCGACATCCCGCTGGTCGAGCGGAACGACCCGATATGCGAGTGGCGGCAAAGAATGCTCGACGCCTATGATGGCCTGGCTGGCAAGGCGCTTGCTTGTTCGGCGTGACGAGCAACATCGGCGCTGCGGAATCGCTGATTCCCACGCCACCCCAAGGAGCGCCGAGACGTTCCCGCGCCGGGTTATCCGCCCAAGAGACGAGCAAAGGCTCGATGGGATACGGCAGGATGGGCTTGAGGGCCTTCGTGTTCACGCTAACTAGATGGCTATGGCCCTCAGCGGCTAAACAAGGGTCCGTCAACCATCAAGATCATGATAAGGCGGTGTGGCCGTAGGTTGTCGGATCGATCGGAGAGGATCGACGCATGCAGGTGACGATTAACGGTGAAGCGAAGACGTTCAACGGCCCGATCACGGTCGGGCAGATGCTGTCGTCGGTCGGGCTCGACCCGCGCAAGGTCGCGGTTGAACGGAACCTCGAGATCGTTCCCAAATCCCGCTACGACAGCATCGAAGTCGCCGACGGAGACCGTCTGGAGATCGTCCACTTTATCGGCGGCGGGGCGCCCGACACGGCCGAGGCGGACAGCGTGGCTGTGCGTTCGCCGGACCCAAAGCCCGTCGACGATCCTCTTGTCGTGGCGGGCCGGCGGTATCGTTCGCGTCTGCTCGTCGGAACTGGCAAGTATCGCGATTTCGAGCAGACTGCTCGGGCGATCGAGGCTTCGGGCGCGGAGATCGTCACCGTCGCCGTGCGCCGGGTCAACGTCAGCGATCCAAGCCAGCCGATGCTGGTCGATTATGTCGATCCGGACCGGTATACCTATCTGCCGAATACCGCCGGATGCTATACGGCCGCTGATGCGGTGCGCACCTTGAGGCTGGCCCGGGAGGCGGGCGGATGGGATTTGGTCAAGCTTGAGGTGCTGGGCGATCAAAAGACGCTCTATCCGGACATGATGGAGACGATGACCGCCGCCGAGACGCTGATCGCCGAGGGATTCAAGGTCATGGTCTATTGCTCGGACGATCCCATTTTCGCCAAGCGGCTCGAGGAGATGGGGTGCGTGGCGATCATGCCGCTGGCGGCGCCGATCGGCTCGGGTCTCGGCGTGCAAAATCCCGTCCATATTCGTCTTATCGTTGAGCAATCCTCGGTGCCGGTGCTCGTTGACGCCGGCGTCGGGACAGCGTCCGATGCGGCCATCGCCATGGAACTGGGATGCGATGGCGTGTTGATGAATACCGCGATTGCCGAAGCCAAGGACCCGATCCGGATGGCGCGGGCAATGAAGCTGGCGGTCGACGCCGGCCGGCTCGCCTATCTCGCTGGCCGTATGCCCAAGAAGCGCTATGCGGATCCGTCGTCGCCCCTTGCCGGCTTGATTTAGGGGCGTCTCGCCGGGCTTGGCGAAAAAAGGCGCGGCAGGCGACCGAAAAATCGCGAATTTCTGTTTGAGATCGGGAGGTTGGTGCATATATTCGCAAGCACGCCTCGTGGCGTGTCGCCGGGCAGGGAACCAGCGGCACAAGCGGGGTGTTGGCGTTTCATAAGCACACGATTCGATAACCGGTGTGGTTTATGCCGCCGGCGCTGAGGAGGACGTTATTGTGTTTAAAGTCATGGACGAAGATTGCGGTATCCGCAAAGCGTACATGCTCCTACTCGGCCGGAAGAACCCTCACTCCAGTCTGACGATCGCCTGAAGCGACAGACCGCTTCGGCGTCGGCGCGAGCCAAGCATTGGCTCGATGCGCCGGAATTTTATCCAAACAGTTCGGTTCAAGGGGTGAGTGAGGGAACCAATGACCCCGAAGATTGCACGCTTTCTCGAGCGGGAGCGTCCAGAAACGCCCTGCCTTGTCGTCGACCTTGATGTGATCGACGCGAACTATCGCGCGCTTCGTGGCGCGCTGCCGCTGGCGGCCATCTATTACGCCGTGAAGGCCAATCCGGCGCGCCCCATTCTCGAGACCTTGGTTCGCCTTGGTTCGTGCTTCGATGCGGCAAGCGCTTGGGAAGTCGACCAATGTCTTGCTGCCGGCGCTACGCCGGAGCGTATTTCCTATGGCAATACGATCAAAAAGCGCTGTGACATCGCCCATGCCTACGCGCGCGGGGTTCGCCTCTACGCCTTCGACAGCCTCGCCGAATTGGAGAAGTTGGCGGAGGAAGCGCCCGGATCGAAAGTCTACTGCCGCATCCTCACTTTGAGCGAGGATGCGCAATGGCCGCTATCGCGCAAGTTCGGTTGCAGCCTGGAGATGGCGCGGGATCTGATGTTGCGGGCGGTGGATCTTGGTCTCGATGCGTACGGGCTGTCCTTTCACGTCGGCTCGCAGCAAACCAATCCGCGCTGGTGGGACGTCGCCATCGGCCGTTGCGCCATGGTTTTTTCCGATCTGCGCGAGGCTGGTCTGGAACTGCGCATGCTCAACCTGGGTGGTGGTTTTCCCGCACGCTACCGAGGGGACAAGCTCCCGCCGCTCGACGACTTCGCCGCCGCGATCATGGCCAGCGTCAATCGCTGCTTTGGCAACCGGCGACCGGACATGATCATCGAACCGGGGCGGTTCATCGCGGCCGAAGCGGGACTGATCCGCACCGAGGTTCTGGTCGTGGCGCAGAAGGATTACACAGACGACTACCGGTGGGTGTATTTCGATGTCGGCAAATTCGGCGGACTTGCCGAAACCATGGATGAAGCGATCAAGTATCCGCTCGTGACCGCTCACGACGGGGGTGCCGAGGGGCCTGTCAAGATTGCCGGCCCGACCTGCGACGGCGCAGATATTCTGTACGAGAAATGTCCCTATACGTTGCCTCTTGCGTTGAAGAGCGGCGATAAGGTCGACCTTCTCAGCGCCGGCGCGTATACAAGCGTCTATGCTGCCGCACGCTTCAACGGTTTCGCGCCAATGGCGGAGTATTATATCTGATCCCGTGTGTGGCGGCGCTCGCCGATCCGACCTCTGGACGAAAAGGGACTCGCCTTATCGCGGGTCCCCGACGTCCTATTTGATCAACCCGTTGCTTGCGAATTATGCCGCCGACGCCTCTGCTTCTGCTCCAGAACATCGTTTTGACTTTCGGCGGCGCGCCGATCCTGCAAGCGGCGGAGCTATCGGTGATGCCTGGGGAACGTTTGGCGCTGGTTGGCCGCAACGGCTCCGGCAAGTCCAGCTTGTTGAAGATTGCCGCGGGTCTTTGGGAACCGGATGCAGGCAGCCGCTTCATCCAGCCTGGCGTGACCGTGCGCTATCTGCCCCAGGAACCGGAGGCCAGTCAGTTCCCAACGGCGCTGGCTCATGTTGAGGCAGGACTGACGCCAGGCGACGATCCTCATCGCGCGCGTTACCTGCTCGAACAACTGGGAATGACCGGGGACGAGGACCCGCGTTACCTGTCCGGTGGCGCGGTGCGGCGAATGGCGCTTGCTCGTGCGCTTGCCCCGGCGCCGGACATCCTGTTGCTCGATGAGCCCACCAACCATTTGGACTTGCCGGCCATTGCGTGGCTCGAAGCGGAACTGGCGGCGATGCGATCGGCGCTGGTGCTGATCAGCCACGATCGACGGTTTCTCGAAGCGCTATCGCGTGCGACGGTATGGCTCGACCGCGGCGCGACCCGCCGCATCGCCCGCGGCTTCAAGTCGTTCGAGGCGTGGCGTGACTCCGTTCTCGCCGAGGAGGAGAGGGAGGCCCACAAGCTCAGCCGGCAGATCGGCCGCGAAGAGGACTGGCTGCGGTATGGCGTTACCGCCCGCCGCAAGCGCAACGTTCGCCGGCTCGCCGCGTTGCAGACCCTCCGTCAGCGGCGGCGTGAAAGAATTGTGGCGCCGGGGCGCATCACGGTGAGCATCAAACAAAGCGAGTCGTCGGGCAACCGCGTGATCACCGCCGAGGGAGTGAGGAAAACCTATGGCGGGAGTCCGATCGTTCGCGACTTCTCCACCCGCGTGCTGCGCGGCGATCGGGTCGGAATCGTCGGGCCGAACGGGGCGGGCAAGACGACACTGCTTGGCCTGTTGACCGGGACGCTGACGCCGGACGCGGGTAGCGTCGTAATCGGCGCCGGGGTTGTCATGGTCGCTCTCGACCAGCGGCGTGAGAGTCTCGATCCGGATGCCACGCTGGCCGAGACACTGACGGGCGGGCAGGGCGATACGGTGTTTGTTGGCGGCGCGGCCCGTCACGTACTCGGTTATATGAAGGATTTTTTGTTTTCTCCGGCGCAGGCGCGCACGTCCGTCAGGCTGCTGTCCGGTGGTGAGAGAGGTCGGCTGCTGCTGGCCCGCGCCCTCGCCGTGCCGTCGAACCTTCTCGTCCTGGACGAGCCGACCAACGACCTCGATCTGGAAACGCTGGATCTGCTTCAAGAATTGCTGGCGGATTATTCGGGAACCATATTGCTGGTCAGCCATGATCGCGATTTTCTCGACCGGGTGGTGACGTCGGTGATCGCCTGGGAGGGGAACGGCCGTTGGCAGGAGTATGCTGGCGGGTATAGCGACATGCTGGCGCAGCGCGGCGGCGTTGCGTCAAAAGTGATATCCGAAGCGGTCCCAGACCGCTCCCGGCCTCGCCGATCATTCGCAACGCCACGCCGCGCGACGGCAAGTGCGCCGCCTTCATCGTCGCGGCGGCTGACGTTCAATCAGCAGCACGCCTTGCGGACGTTGCCACAGCGTATCGAGACGCTTCATGCAAATGTGGCGGCGCTGCGCGAGGGGCTGTCGGATCCGACGCTCTATGCCCGCGATCAGACGGCCTTCATCCAAAGTTCAGAGGCGCTCGCGGCGGCCGAGGCCGATCTGGCCGCGGCGGAAAACGAATGGCTGGAGCTGGAAATCCTGCGCGAGGAAATCGAAGGCTCATGAGCCCTTCCGTCCAAGGGAACGGAGGCAGTGAGTCCACACGAACTGTCAAGATTCGGCTTGGTTCCCTGTAAACCGAAAGGCGTAGCTCGAAAGTGGAGAGGCGAGCGCACAAGATTGGTTGCCGCGGAAAGATGCGATGCGCCGTCCATTCGTGTCGCGGGACGACAGTGGCGCGGTCGTAAGGCGGCGCGGCGCGCAGATTCCAGATTTTGCGGAAGGCAGCTTAAGTGGCCGGTTAACCGCCGATACCCAAGGCGCGAATCGCGGTCTCCGCCACGGTGCCGATCAGGCTCATCAGGAGCGCAGCCAAAAGCGCCGTACCGAAACCACTTACCTCAATGCGGTGGGTCACGGATTGGACAAGCATCAAGATAATGGCGTTGACAATCCAGCGGGTGACGAACGCCAAAAGAAAACCGATGCCGAGGGTCACGATGCCGATGACGAAATAGAGCAACCAGCCGATGAGCAGGTTCACGACGCCCAACATCGCGGCCACAATGATGGCGTCCGAGGGCTTGCGCAGAGTCACGCCCGGCAAGACGATGGCGACTACATAAACGGAAAGGCTGAGCACCAGCCAGGAAATCAACAGCGCGATCATGGCCGCACCTTAGCACATTCTGAGGAACATTCCAGCAAACTTGGCGATGTCGCCGTCTTTGTGAGCGGCCCGGTGGAACGCCTGCAATCGGCGCTTCCGTGGTTATGCGACCACGTCATCCACCCTTCTTCCCATTCGGGCGCGGCGCCGGATCCGCACCGCCTCGCTGGCGTGTACCGGTTCAGAAGCTAGCTTTGTCGCATGGTCACCGCGATGGCCGGCGCTGAGCTGAGAGTTTGATAAACCACGCAATAGCGTTCCGTCAGTTTCATCAACGTGGCCAACTGCTCGTCAGTAAGATCGCCATCGATCTCGAAGGCAAGGCGGATGTCGCGGAATCCGACCGGCGCTTGTTTGTCGACGCCAAGCGTTCCCTTGAAATCGAGATCGCCTTCCGCCCGGACGCGAGCGCCGTGGATCTTCAACTCAAGCGCCGTTGCGACCGCGTTCAGAGTGACTCCGGCGCATGCGACCAGCGCCTGAAGCAGCATATCGCCAGAGCACGCATGCATGCCGCTGCCACCGCTCGCCGGATGCAGGCCAGCGTTCACCAGCGCCCTGCCGGTATCGACGGAGCAGGTTACTTCCTCCCCGATCGTACCTTCCGCCTTTAGCGTTACGACAGCTGCTTCCGGATCGGCGCGGTAGCGCCCCTTGATCGGGGCCTGAAGATTTTTAAGCTCTGTTGCATCCATGGCGACATGCCTCCCTCGGCGCAAAAGCAACCCATTTTATGGGCCTTTACCGAGGAGAGGATGAGAGGATTGACGGCGCATCGCAAGTCGGCATGTGGCCGACGATCCGCACATAAAGATGCAGTGCGGCACAGGTGTTGCGCCCGGGCCGAACATGAAACGGCGGGCCATCGTCAGGACTGATTCAAGTTCGCACGCATAGCCGCCGCGGTGCTCCAATTGCAGGTTCATTATGGAAGCACAGACGCCATATCGTGCTCAGGCGACGCAAACGGTGGCGGGGTATTGGTATGGAGGCGCGAAAACATCTCAATGCCGAACTCTAGGCGGTCGCGCTGCGATGCAAGGACGATCATTGAAAGCAGCTATCGCCTGCTTTGGCGTGTGCTTGCGGCGGCGTTGATAATTGGGCTTTTTGCCGCGCCCGATGGGCGAGCGAGCGATGCCGTATGGCGAACTCTGGAGGACGGTGGTCATGTCATTCTGATCCGGCATGCTATCGCTCCAGGAATTGGCGATCCCGCCGGCTTCGTTCTGGGCGATTGCGCAACGCAGCGCAATCTCTCGGCGGAAGGCCGCGCTCAGGCAAAACGGATCGGCGCCACGCTCAGAGCCCGAAAGATTCAGATCGACCGGGTCTTGTCGAGCCGGTGGTGCCGTGCCCTCGAGACGGCGAGACTCATGGATCTGGGCCCGGTCGAGCCGTTCGCGCCCCTCGATTCGTTCTTTGCGAACTCCGCGCAAGGCCCCGCCCAAACGGTTGCCGTGAAGACGCTCCTCCAAGATCTTGGCGACCGGACGATCGTGATGGTGACTCACCAAGTTAACATCACGGCGCTTACCGGGATTTATCCCCAATCTGGCGAGATGATCATCGCCAAGCCGGCCGCGGACGCACCGGACGCGCTTGTTGTTGTCGGTCGCGTTGCTCTCGACTAGGCGCGTCGCTGATCGTCGCGCGGCTCCCGCCATCGGTCATGCGAGAGGATTTTCACCCCTATGGTGGTCGGACTTGCACAGCGCATGGTCGCTCAGCGCTTCGATAACCCGGCAGTCGGCGATCCGGCCGCCTTCGCACTGGTCGATCATTCGATGGAGCTCCAGCTTGAGGGCCTGCAGACGCTCGATTCGCTGTTCCACTTCAACCAATTGCGCCCGCGCAATGGAATCCGCAGCCACACATGGTTGATCGGGATTGTCGGCGAGACTCAAGAGAGCGCGGACCGCTTCGAGCGGAAACCCGAGCTCGCGCGCATGGCGGATGAATGTCAGGCGGTCGATAGCGCGCTTGTCGTAGAGGCGCTGGTTCCCTTCCGAGCGTGCGGGACGCGGCAGCAAACCGATCTGCTCGTAGTAGCGGACTGTCTGCACCTTGCAGCCGGCGGCGTCGGCGACGCGGCCGATGGTGAAATGAGAAGACATGAGGATGCGCTCTTGAACCTACAGTTACTGTAGATCTTATATTTGGAACGGTCGATGCGGTTTTTCGATCCCGAGGAGGCGTCATGGCCGTTGGCTGTTGTCATTGTGAGCCGA
>CAZRWU010000123.1:0-9826 GCA_964603915.1 uncultured Rhodospirillaceae bacterium | reverse complement strand
AGCACAAAACCGCCGCCCACACATCCCTCCACTCAACCTCACAATGTCAAAGAGCGAAGCGACGTCTGCCAGCGTGTCACAGCACAGGCTTGACACGGCAGGCAATGAAAGAAAAACTAAAAGGAAAGTTCCGCCGCCTAACGCGACCTGAACCTTACCAAGGTATCATCATGAGCTGGCGTCTTCAAGACCCTCGCAAGGATTTTTTTATTCCGCGGATTCGGCTCCGCGGTTCGACGGCCCATGCCCTTCCACGCGTCGATACATATTGAGGGAGCGGGCCGATGTCAAGAACCCTGCGCTCGCGCCGAAAAGCTGGTCCCGGAGGACCCTTGATGCAGCGATGGGCGTCTGCGTCGTTGGTGACAAGACATCGCGCGCTGAGCCTTCCTTTGCCGCCGGACGGCGCGGGCCAAGCGAAGAGGATGTTGCGTTGACCGTCCTGACTGTTCATGTGGAATGCGATGCCGACGAGCGGGCATGGACGACGCCGCGACGTCTTCGCCTGGGCAAGCGAGTGGTCGAGGTGGCGGAGATTCTCGACCGGTGGATCGGCGAGGATCACGCCTATGTCAAGGTTTGTGGCGACGATGGTCGTCTTTACATCGTTCGCCATGACATGCCGAGCGGCCGGTGGGAACTGACGCTTTATGATCGGCGCGGCCCCGAGCGCTGATCCGGGGCGGCGCGAGGCCACGCGAACGCGATCGGACCACTCAGGCTTCTTGCGCCCAGGCCGCCTCCGCTTCCGCAACGAGCGCCGCGCCGTCACCCCGATAGCGCGTCGAGAAATGAAAAGGGACAACGCGGCGGGCCCCCGCCGCGCGCGCCAACCGCCCGGCCTGCCGCGCGGTCAGATGACGCCTGGCGGCGGCGGCGGCCGCGTCGCGATCGAGAAAACCGGCTTCGATGAACAGCGCGTCGGCGTTGCGGGCAAGGCCGACAATCGCCTCGGCGTTCGCCTCGTGAAAGGCGGCGTCGGTGACGTAAACGATTTTCTGCCCCGGGACGATGCGCAACATCCGCGCTTTCAGTTCGCCCAGCGGCACAACGCGCTCGCGGCGCTCGCCGCCCTCGCTCCAGCGGACGCGGAAGGCGCTGTCGTCCGGCAGTCCGGCGAGCGCCGCGCGGCGAAGATCCCGCAACCAGGGGCCGACGCGGAATCCCATGCCTTCGACGCCGCTTTTCCACACGTTCACGTGGCTTTTTTCCTCCAGCGCCATCGCCAGGCAGGGGATGCCGTGGTCGATCACCGCGACCCGAATGCAAAATCCTTCTTCGTCGAGGACGACGCCGTCGCTCAAGTTTACCGCGCGCGGCGCGCCGCCGCGACGGAATCCCTCCTTGAGGTGAAACCGCGCGGAAGCCCCGTGGTCGTTGCCGTGGATTTCGGTGGCCGAAAGCACCAAGTCGTTCGGGTAAGACGCGGCCAAGTTCCAGGTGTAGGCGGCTAGCTTGTGGCCGACGCGGTCGATGAACCCGGCCGGCCCGAACAGGCGCAGTCCTTTGCCGCGGCCGAGAATGATCCGCAGCAGGCGGTCGAAGCCGGCAAAATGATCCATGTGCGCGTGGGACACAACGGCGTCGCTGATCTTGAGCAGGCTGCGCGCGGACAGCGGCTGGTTGTCGCCGAGATCGAAAACGATTGCCCGCCGCTCGAAGAGACATTCGATGAAAAGGCCGGGATCGCCGAAGGGATCATTGACGAGGCGCGGGTGAAATAAGGGAGTCATGCGGTCCGTCTTGCTGATATGCTGGCCGTCTTCTGGCGACGGCGGCGCGGGACGACAAGGCGGCGCGACATACGGCGGCGGCCGTGAACACCGTGACAGGCCGGTTGTCATATGTTACCTCAACAGGGGCGCTCGGCACGACCGCTTAGCCTTCGTCAGCCGGCGAAAGGAGACCAGGGATCAAGGTCATGACACAGCTTATTGCAGCGCTGCGCAAGGAGCACGCCAACATCGGCCAACTTCTCGACATTCTCGAGCGACAGGTGGCGTTGTTCGACCGCGGCGAAACGCCGGACTACGACATCGTCCTGGGCGTGGTCGACTATTTCCAAAGTTACCCGGACCTTTACCATCATCCGAAAGAAGACCTCGTCTATCAGAAGCTTCAGCTGCGGGATCCCGAGGCGGCGCAACAGGTCGGCGACCTGCGTCAGGAGCACGAAGAACTGGCGGCGCGGACGCGCGAGTTCGCCGCCGCGGTTCGGGCGGTGCTCGATGAAGCGCAGGTGTCGCGAACGTCCTTTTCGGAGTGGGCGCGGCGGTTTGTCCAAGTGCATCGGGACCACATGGCCCAGGAGGAGCGCTTGTTCCTACCGGCGGCGCGGGCGGCGTTGACGCCCGAGGACTGGGCGGACATCAGCGCCCGGGTGGCCGATCAGGATGATCCGCTGTTCGGCGAGGAGGTGGGCGGCCGGTACGAAGCCTTGCGCCGCAACATCCTCGAGTGGGAGCGCGAGAGCGGCGGCGCGTGATCCCGCCCGGCGCTTGACGGGAAGGCCCCGGGCCATCAGCGGCGCCGGCGCGTCATTTTTCCTGCTTGAAAGAAGCTGGCTCGAAATAAAGAAAAAAAGAACGCCGCCTTCTGAAGGCGGCGTTTCATTGAACGGAGGTTCGCTTTTACGTCAGCTTATTGTTGATTAGCTTCCGGGACGGCTCTGGATTTCGATTTCCGCGCGCCGGTTCTGCGGCTCGTTGACGCCATCGCCCGTCGGGACGAGGGGCTGAGTCTGGCCAAGGCCGCGGGTCATGATCTGGTCGTTCGGTACGCCCATTTCGACCAAGGCGGTCCGGACCGCGTCAGCGCGCCGCTCGGACAGACCCTGGTTGTACTCCGCCGAGCCAACGGTGTCGGTGTGGCCGCTCACAATAATTCTGGCGTAACCGTCTTGCCGCGCCGACTGCGCCGCGGATTCGACAACCCGTCGACCCTCGGCGGTCAGGTAGGACTCGTCGAAATCGAAAAACACCATGTAGGCGGCGGGCGAAACAGCCATCCCCGCCTCGGCCCTGGCGATCGCCGCCATGAAGCCTTCACGGCAAGCGGCGATGTGATCCGGCTGGAGATTTTCCTCGGCGTTCTCCATCCAGCAATCGAACATGGCCTGGGCGGTTGCGGCATCCTGCGGGGCGCCTTGCCGCGCATTGCCATCGAGAACCGCGACAAGCCGCTCACGCGCCGCGGAGAGTTCCGGCTTATACGCCGCGGCCAAGTATGGCCGAGCCTCGATCTCCTCGGGCATCAAGGTCTCGCCCTGCGACTGAATCCGGGCGCGGGCGGCGTAGGCGCCACCATCCCGCGTATCGCCCTGGCCGTATTCGACCTCGGACAGCGCGATATAATGGCCGGTCAACGCCTGATCAAAGGCGCCCCCGGCCGGCGGCATGGCGCGAGCCTCCTCCAGTGGACGTTGCAGTCCCATCATGCCACCCATGGTGCCACAGGCCCCCAGGCCGACCGCAACAACAGCCACTGCTGCACATTTCAAAAGCGACTGCATACCAGCTCCTCCTTCGTCAAACGGCCGATCGCGACTGCGATCCCGCCGACGAGCAACCCTTTGTCATCGAAGTCCTGCGTACGGCGTAAATCCATCAGAAGTTCACGCCGAGGCCGACGGTATAGTTGAACGTACCGTCATTGCAGCAGTCTTCGAACGTGAGCCCGTACACGGCCTGGCCAAACGCAAACGTCGATTCGTTGACGTAGTATTTGATCCCGGCTTCGGGGCCCCACAGGCCATCGCCGTCGACGCCGCGGCCGCCATAGCTGCCGCCGACGGCAACGCCGACGAAGGGCTGCCAGCGACCGAAGTCGAACTGATAGGCCGCCGTCGCGAACGTGGCGCCGCTCCATGTATCGCTTTCACCCGGGAATTCGCTGGAGTCGACCAGGGTGAAGCCGCCGAATTGGCGCACGCCGACGATGACATTCTTGGTCAAGTAGTAGCCGAGGCCGACGGATACGCCGAACGTGTTCCTGTCAAAATCATTGTCCGACGAGCCGGCGCCCGCCAAGGTCAGTTCCCACCAGCCGGGATAGGGGCCGGGATCGGGGTGATAAGGTGGAACTTCCATGGGCTGGGCCATCGCCGTGGACGCCATCAGGGCCGCCACCGGAAGAGCCAACAATGTGCGCTTCATAACGAGCATCTCCTTTACCCGAGAGCCAGTTGGAGAATGAGTTACTCTCATCGAGCAACTCGGTGGTGTTGCGTATACGCCCCACCATGGGGCGCAATCTGTGTTTGCCAACATTATGACATTCAGGACTAAACGCTAGAACAGTTACCGCCCGCGGCGGATTTTGGGTGGCTGCGTTGTATATTTGCTACAGCCATTGTGGCAGCCTCGGGGCGACGCCGGCGCCGGCGAGGGGAGGTCGCGGCGCGGGAATAACCCGTGCGCGGCGGCGTTCGCGCCGTTAGAATTGCCCCCCTCACGACAAGCGTAGGGAGCGCAAGAGCAATGGGCGGCTGGGGGTGTCCACATGAAATCAACGGCGAGTGCATGCGCGTGCGAGGGTTCGCCTGCAACCCCGGCATGAAGGGCTGCGTCCTGTTAGGCCGCTTCCGATTCAGCAACGAGGAGAAGAACCGGCCGACGAGCGCTCCGCGTCCGACGCCCCACTCCCGCGAGACGCGCCAGCCCGCCGACCGCCGGCAGCCGGGCGCGACAAAACCGCCTTCTCGCTGATCGCGCCGGCGAGGAGACCGCGAGGGCAAAGGCGACCGGCGCTCCCCTTCTCAGTCTTCTGGACGCAACCCCGCCCTGTAGCGCCGCCAATTATCGACGTAATGCTCCGCGCCGTGCGCGGCTTGCGCGACATGCTCCGGCGTGACCGTCTTCACGACCTTGGCCGGAGCGCCCATTACGACGGAATTGTCGGGAATCTCCCGCCCCTCGGGGATCAATGCCTTGGCGCCGACGATGCAGTTCCTGCCGATTCGCACACCGTTCAGAATGACGCTGGAGATCCCGATCAAGCTGCCGTCGCCAATGGTGCAGCCATGCATCATGACGAGGTGGCCGACGGTGACGTTCGCCCCGATGGTGAGCGGGAAACCGGGATCGGTGTGCAGGACGCAGTTGTCCTGGATGTTCGAGTTCTCGCCGATGGTGATCGGTTCGGTGTCGCCGCGCAAAACGGCGTTCCACCACACGCTGGCGTTTTTCTTCAAAATCACCCGGCCGATGACGACGGCGGTCGGCGCGATCCAAAATTCGTCCCCTTCCGTTTCGATGCGGATGCCGTCAAGCGAATATTTCATGAGCCCGTTTCTCCCCGATCTCGTCGTTGGTGCGCCCGGTCGCGGGCCGGCCGTTCAATCCTCCAGGTCTTTCAACTCCAAACGCAACAGCCTTTCGCCGGCGGCGCCGCGCTCGATTTCGCGAACGACCGCCACGAAGGTGACCGGTTCCCCGGCGGTCATCTCCGGCACCTTGGACGGCGGGATAAGGAACGTCACATCCGGTTCAGGCTCGGTCTCTCCTGACCGCGCGGCTGCATCCATATCGACGAAAAGCACGCCTTCCTCGGCGTAGTCGTCGCCGAACCGACGCCGCGCTTCAACCACCTGACCCGTCCAGCGCACCGCTTCGCCCTTGTACCTGTCGAACGCCGCAACGTCGCCGCCGTCCATCGCCGCCCGAACCTCCGGATAGCCGACGTTCGAGGGCGCTTGGCCACCATCGCAGCCCGCGACCGCAAGGCCGCCGGCGACAAGCCCGGCCGCAACGAGAACGCGCATCATCGATTTCCTCCCCTTTCGATCGGCAAGGCCCTACGCCCGCTGTCCGCCCGGCAGCGCGCGTTACTGCTTCATGGCTCTATTGTCTTCTTCCTGCCAGCAACCAATTCTCGCGACATACGGCCGCGCCTGCGCGAGAAGGTCCCCGGCGGCGGCCGTCCCGCCGCCTCCCTTCCAGTAAGGAATTCGCCACCGGCTGATGAACGCGACAATCACATCGGCGGGAATGGCGAAGCCGATGTCGCGAACGATTTCGCCTGTCTGTTTGTAAATTCCCGGCGTGTTGATCTCGGCGAAAACCATGCCGACGACATTGCCCTTCTGATCGAGAAGCGGGCCGCCGCTGTTGCCCGGCCTCACGTCGGCGTTCAACTTCAAGACCTCGAGACCCGGCGTGATCGTTTCGGTTCCGATCATGTCGGCCCTCGTCAGCAGCGGCTGGATGGGCGGAATGCCCTGGTCGGGATATCCGACCATGGCGACGCCGTGCGATCGGCTTTGCACGAACCGCGCAGCGGTCGGCGGCGAGATGTCGGTGCGGAGCAAGGCCAAATCGTTGACCGGATCGACGCCGACCAGTTCGCCTTGCACCATATCGCCGGTGGTCGGCGACACCGACACGACGTCGCAATTCTCGATGACGTGCCGGCTGGTCACCACGGCGCCATCGGTGTCGACGAAGAAGCCGGTGCCGATGCGCTTCAGCGCTCTGCCGGGCAGGATCGCCTCGCGCTGCTCGTTGAACGCGCGGCGGACATAGTCGCGACGAGCGGCGTCGATCTTGCCGGCTTCATCGGCGGACACAACAGTGCCGCGACATTCGTCCCGCCGCGTCTTCTGGACCACGTTCCGCGTCGGATCGAAGCAGTTGACGATGAGCGCGGCGCTCCCGTCGCCGCGCGCCTGCTGCCCGAGGGCGGCCGGCGCGGCGCTCACCGCCGCCAGGCTCGCCATCACCATCAGCCGCGCCGCCAATGGCGCCGCGGACGACCTCCACCATGCCGATCGCGTCATTCTACCGCCTGCCGTTGCTGACATTATCCACGTATGGCCGCTCTCGCCATCGAACCTCCCCCCTTGCCTTGCGCCGATGCTCCCCTTCAACGACGCCATTGTGCGGGTCGACTCCGCCGTGGGCAAGACGCCTTCTATCGCGCCCGGCGATTCAAGGCTCGATGGGCGGTGGATCGGCCGCCGCGCCGCCGGGGCCGCCTTGACGCTCCCCTATATCCTGCCTTACCCTGCCGGGTCGTTGCACTTAAGCGTTCGGGCTGAACAACGGGCGCGCCCCGGGGGGACGATCAAGAGCCTAAGTGCCAGATTTCAGCGCCAACAACGAGGGAGCGGGGCCTCCATGAGCACAGTCAACTTCGCCAAGGATTTTGCGTCTCCGACATACGACGAATGGCGAGCCGAAGTGGATAAGGCGCTGAAAGGCGCTCCTTTCGACAAGAAGATGCTCACGAAGACCTACGAGGGCATTATCCTTCGTCCGCTATACACGCGCAGCGACTGGTCCTCCGAGGGCGATCCCTCCGGCTTCCCGGCGGCGGCGCCGTTTACGCGAGGCGGCCGCGCGGCGGGCGGCGTCGTCAGCGGCTGGGATGTGCGCCAGCGCTACATGTGGCCGGACCCCAAGACCTGCAACGATATCATTCTCGCTGAACTGGAACGCGGCGTCAGCTCGCTGATCTTGCGCTTCGACGCCGCGGCGCAAGCCGGCCTCGATGGCGACGCCGACGACGCGGCGCCTCTCGCCGGCGACAACGGCATCATGCTCTATTCGGTCGATGACCTCGATCTGCTGCTGACCGGGGTTCAACTCGACCTCGTGACGATCAGCCTCGAGGCCGGACCGCAATTCCTGCCGGCGGCGGCGATGCTCGAAGCGCTGTGGCAACGCCGGGGCGCGGTCGGCGACAAGGCCATCGGCGCCTTCAACGCCGATCCGATCGGCGTCCTGGCCGGTCAGGGCAGGCTGCCGGTTTCGGTCGAGACCGCCCTCTCCCACCTCGCCGACCTCGCTCAGCATACCAACGCCAACTACCGCTATGTCACGGCGGTTCGCGTCGACACCTCGGCCTACCACGACGCCGGCGCCACCGAAACCCAGGATCTGGCCGCGTCGATGGCGACGGCGGTCGTCTATTTGCGGGCGATGACTTCGGCGGGCATCGACATCGACAGCGCCTGCCGGCAGATCGCGTTCACCTATTCCCTCGACGCCGACCAGTTCCTGTCGCTGTGCAAGCTCCGCGCCGCCCGCAAGCTGTGGAACCGCGTCGCGGAAGCGTGCGGCGCGAGCGAGCCGGCGCGGGCGATGAAGCAGCACGCCATCACCTCGACGCGCATGATGACCCGCTACGATCCGTGGGTAAACATGTTGCGAGGCACTGTCGCGTGCTTCGCCGCGGCGACGGGCGGCGCCGACAGCATCACCGTGCAACCGTTCAACGCCATGATCGGCTTGCCCGACGAACTCGGCCGGCGCGTCGCCCGCAACACCCAGATCATTCTCTCCGAGGAATCGAACCTGCCCCGGGTGATCGACGCCGGCGGCGGCTCCTGGTATATCGAGAGCCGCACCGACGAGCTTGCCCGCGCCGCCTGGGCCGAGTTCCAGGAGATCGAAAAGCAGGGCGGCATCGTCGCCGTGATCAAGAACGGATCCTTCGCCGAGAAGATCGCCGCCGCCTACGCCGCGCGCGAGAAGAACATCGCCAAGCGCAAGGACCCGCTGACCGGGATCAGCGAATTTCCCAACATCGACGAGCAGCCGGTGCCGCTGGAAGCGCCGGATCTCGACGCCATTCGCCGGGAGGCCGCCGATCGCCTGCGCAGCGCGCGCGACAACGCCGGCGCGGAGGCCGACGTCATGGCCCTGAAGTCCGCCCCGGCCGGCGGCATCGCCAAGGCGGCGGCGACGGCGGCGGCGGCCGGCGTGACGCTCGGCGCCATGGCGGCGGCGCTGACGGGAGAAGCGACATCCGTCAAGCCGCTGCCCGCGCATCGGTTTTCCGAAAGCTTCGAGGCCCTGCGCGACGCCAGCGACGCCCATGAGAAAAAGACCGGCAAGCGCCCGACGATCTTCCTCGCCAACCTCGGCCCGATCGCCAAGCATACCGGAAGGGCCACCTTCGCGAAGAACTTCTTCGAGGTCGGCGGCGTTCGCGCCCTGCCGAACGCGGGCTTCAAGGACGCCGAGTCCTGCGCCGCCGCGTTCAAGGAAAGCGGCGCCGAAATCGCCATCATCTGCTCGGCCGACCCGATCTACGAGGAGATGGTGCCAAGCGTCGCCCCCGCCCTCAAGGATGCCGGCTGCCGCTATCTGTTCCTCGCCGGCAGTCCGGGCGACCACAAGGACGCCTATATGAATGCCGGGGTCGACGACTTCATTTTCATGGGGTGCGATGTTCTGCAAAGCCTCCGTTCCACGCATGAGAAGCTGGGAGTGTCCGCGAAATGAGTTCCATTCCTGATTTCACCACGCTCCACCTGGAGACAAGCAACCAGCCTCCGGGCAACGGCGGCGGACTGAACGCCTGGGCCGCGCGCTTCAGAGAGGAAACCGGCAAGGAGCCCGGCGCCGAGCAGGTCTGGGATACCCCGGAGTTGATCGCGGTCAAGCCGCTCTATTCGGCCGCCGACCTCGAGGGCATCGATCATCTCGACACGATGCCGGGGATTCCGCCGTACCTGCGCGGCCCCTACTCGACGATGTACGTGACGCGGCCGTGGACCATTCGCCAGTACGCCGGGTTCTCGACGGCCAAGGACAGCAACGCCTTCTATCGCCGCAACCTCGCCGCCGGGCAGAAAGGCCTGTCCATCGCCTTCGACCTCGCCACCCACCGCGGCTACGATTCCGACAACCCGCGCGTCGCCGGGGATGTCGGCATGGCCGGCGTCGCCATCGACTCGATCATGGACATGCGGGTCCTCTTCGACGGCATTCCGCTCGACCAGATGACCGTTTCGATGACGATGAACGGCGCGGTCCTGCCGATCATGGCGCTCTACATCCTCGCCGCCGAGGAACAGGGGGTGAAGCCGGAGCAACTCGCC
>CAZRWU010000122.1:0-9903 GCA_964603915.1 uncultured Rhodospirillaceae bacterium | reverse complement strand
CTCGCCCAGCGTCTCCAGCTCTGCGAACTGGGCGGCGTCGTTGGCGTCGGCGATCGACCCCGGACGCAGGCCATCGCCCAGCGAGAAGCTGATGTCGTAAGCCCGCATGATCGCGCAGATGTCCTCGAAATGCGTGTAGAGGAAGTTCTCCCGGTGGTGGGCCAGGCACCATTTCGCCATGATCGAGCCGCCGCGCGAGACGATCCCGGTCACCCGCTTGGCCGTCAGAGGAATGTAGGCCAGCCGCACGCCGGCATGAATGGTGAAGTAGTCGACGCCCTGCTCGGCCTGCTCGATCAGAGTATCGCGGAAAATCTCCCAGGTCAGGTCCTCGGCCACGCCGCCGACCTTCTCCAGCGCTTGGTAGATCGGCACGGTGCCGATCGGCACCGGCGCGTTGCGGATGATCCATTCGCGGGTGTTATGAATGTTGCGCCCGGTGGAGAGATCCATCACGGTGTCCGCTCCCCAGCGGATCGCCCACACCATCTTCTCGACCTCCTCGGCGACCGACGAAGCGACCGCGGAATTGCCGATATTGGCGTTGATCTTGACCAGGAAATTGCGGCCGATGATCATCGGCTCGGCTTCCGGATGATTGATGTTGGCCGGAATAATGGCGCGGCCCCGCGCCACCTCGTCACGGACGAATTCCGGCGTGACCAAGCTTGGCATCTCCGCGCCGAAGGATTCGCCGTCGCCCGGCTTTTCGGCCGCATCGAGTCGTCCCAAGTTCTCGCGGATCGCGATGTACTCCATCTCCGGAGTCACAATGCCGCGCCGGGCATAGGCGAGCTGGGTCACGGCGGCGTTCCCCCGCGCGCGCCGCGGCCGCCGCGAGGGGCCTGGAAAGGCCGCAAGATCGGCCGGTTCGTTGCGGCGCAGGCCGTTGTCCTCCGGACGGACGGCGCGACCGTCGACCTCTTCCGTATCGCCGCGGGCGCAAATCCACGCGCCGCGCAACGCGGGAAGGCCCTTGTCGATGTCGATGGCGAGGGCGGAATCGGTGTAGGGACCCGAGCTGTCATACACCCGGACGGCCGGCGCATCGGGGCTGGATAGCGCAATCTCCCGCATCGCCACCGAAATGTCGGGGAACAATCGCCCTGGGATGTAAATCTTGCGTGAGGCCGGCAGCGGCCCGGTCGAGACGGCGGCAACGGTATCGAAAGCGTCTTTCGGCATCGCGATCTCCTAACAGGCGAGGAGACCCGGGGACTGGGGCAAGACGGTTAAAGCGATGGGCCAAATCAACATGGGCCAAATGCCGTTCCATTCCTACGCCGGTATGACCCGGATCAGGTTCAAAGGGTTTGCGCGTCGCCTTTGCGGCCGGCGCTCTCTCAGCCCCCTACCGGGGCTCCCCTGGATCGCAGCGATGATGCGAGCACCGGCGAATCCTGTCAATCGGTTGATCAGCCGGTTCATCAATATGCACCGCTGTTGTCCCGCGCGATCGTCAGTCCTCCCGCTCGCGGCGATGCGCGGCGGCGCGTCGAATCGCGCTCAGCGTGGCGCCGGTGGTCATCACATCGGGGTCCATGCGCAGTTCGATCAGCGCCGCGGTCCCCGCCGCCCGCGCGCCCGCAAGCGCCGCCCCGAACGCGGCCGTATCCGTCACCGTTTCGCCCCAAGCGCCGTATGCGCGGGCCAAGGCGGCAAAGTCGGGATTGGTCAATCCCGTGGCGATCACCCGCTCAGGATACCGCCGCTCCTGATGCATGCGAATGGTTCCATACATGCCGTTGTTGAAGACGAGGATGACCGGATCTGCCCCGTAGCGCACCGCCGTCGCCAGTTCCTGCCCGGTCATTCCAAACCCGCCATCGCCGACGCAAGCGACCGCCACCTTCTCGGGCATGGCGATCTTCGCCGCCACCGCCGCCGGAACGGCGTAGCCCATGGCGCCATTGGTCGGGCCGAGGAGGCGCCGACCGCCGCCAAAGTGCAGGAAGCGCTGCGGCCAGCCGCTGAAATTGCCGGCGTCGACCGTTACGATCGCATCGGCGGGTAACTGTCGATCGAGCTCGCTCATGACCGCAGCGAGGTCGAGCGAGCCCTGGCACGGCGCGGGCGTCTGGTGCGTGACGTAATCGGCGCGGGCGTCGGCCGCCCACTGGCGCCAGCGCTCTCCCCCCACCGGCGCCAGCGACCGGGCGGCCTTGGCGAACGGCCCCACGGCTGACGGTATAGCAAGATCCGCGCGAAAGACGCGGCCGATCTGGGCGGGGTCGGGATGCACGTGGACCAGGGATCGCGCGCCGCGGTTCCCGGCCAGGAGCGTGTAAAACTGGGTGGCGATTTCGCCAAGCCGCGTGCCCACGGCGAGGACGACGTCAGCGTCGGCGACGCGCGCGAGCAGGGCGGGATCGGCGGCGATGCCAAGCTCGCCAACGAAAGCCGGGTGCGCATTATTGAAAATATCGTGACGGCGGAAGGCGCAGCAGGTCGGCAGGTTATTCTGCTCGGCGAAAGCGACGATATCGGCGCGGGCCGCATCCGTCCAACCGCCGCCGCCGACAATCATTATCGGGCTGACGGCGTCGCCAAGCACCCGGTGGAGGCGATACATCAGCTCCTCGTCCGGCGCCGTCATCTCAACCGGCGCAGGAAGCGCCTCCGCCGCGGCCGTCGTTTCCGCCAGGACATCCTCCGGGATCGCCAGGACAACCGGACCGGGACGGCCCGAAACAGCCAGACGCCATGCCGCCGCAAAGCCTCGCGAGAGCGTCTCGACGCTGTCGATCTGGATTGCCTTCTTGGCCAGCGGCCGAAACATTTCGACGAAGTCCACTTCCTGAAACGCTTCCCGGCCGAGAAAACGCCTTTGAACCTGACCGACGAGCGCCAGCATCGGCGTCGAATCCTGAAAGGCGGTATGCACGGCGATGCTGGCGTTGCAGGCCCCCGGCCCCCGCGTGACGGCGCAGACGCCGGGGCGCCCGGTCAGCTTGCCATACGCTTCCGCCATGGTGGCGGCGCCCTGTTCATGGCGGCAGGTGACCACGCTCACCGCGTGCTTGAGGTCGTAAAGAGCATCGAGAAGCGGCAGATAGCTTTCGCCCGGCACGCAGAAAACGAAGTCCGCTCCATGCGCCTTCAGCGCCGCAGCAACAACCTGACCGCCTGTTCGCATCGAAGCCGCACCCATTGACGCCTGACTTGATGAAGACCCGGCTGGGCGAAGATATGCGCGCCACGCATAACCATGCTGCAATGCAGCATAAGGGCTTTCATCATCGGCCAGAAAAGGACATATTAATAGTGGAGTTTCAGAATAGAGCAATGGGCGCCGGAGAGCGGCGTTTGGGAGAGTCGGGTCATGAACGAGATCAGCGCCAACCTTGAGCATACCGTGAATGGTCCCGTTCCGGTTGCTGCGCCGGCGGCGGAGCGAAGGAAAGCGGTTTCCCCGCGGCCAACGGATGACGCAAAACCAAGGCGACGGGAAAGCGACCGCGCCCTGCTCGGGTCGGAGTCGTTGGAGAACATCGACCGCATGGTCAACGCGACCACGGCGCGATTTACGTTCGGCTCGTCTCCGGTGGCTCTCAGCATGGCCTACTACGACTGGCTTTTGCATCTCGCGGGATCGCCGGGCAAGCAATACCAGTTGGGCGAAAAGGCGATGCGAAAGACGGCGCGATTTTCGGAGTATGTTGCCCGCTCGCTGGCCGACCCCGAGACGCCGCCTTGCATCGAACCCTTGCCGCAAGACCGCCGTTTCCGCGACGAAGCCTGGCGGCGCATGCCCTATAACTTCCTTCACCAGTCGTTCCTGTTGACACAGCAGTGGTGGCACAACGCCACGACGGGAATCCGGGGGGTCTCCAAGGCGCATGAGGAAACGGTGGAGTTTTACGCCCGCCAGCTTCTGGACATGTGGTCGCCGTCCAACCATCCCCTGCTCAACCCCGAGATTCTTCGCGCGACCTATGAGCAAGGCGGCGCCAACTTCGTTCGCGGCGCTCTGCATTTCGCCGACGACGTCGGCCGCAAGATGAGGGGAGATCCGCCCGTCGGCACGGAGGCGTTCAAGGTCGGAGAGAACCTCGCCATCACCAAGGGCAAGGTGGTCTATCGCAACCGACTGATCGAATTGATCCAGTATGCGCCGAACACCGATACCGTCTGGCGCGAGCCGGTCCTCATGGTGCCGGCATGGATGATGAAATATTACATCATGGACCTGGAGCCGCGCGACTCCCTGGTCAAGTACATGGTCGATCGCGGGCACACGGTGTTCATGATTTCATGGAAGAATCCGGATTCCGACGACCGCGATCTCGGCATGGAGGATTACCGTCGTCTGGGCGTGATGGCGGCCCTTGACGCCATATCCGCCATCGTGCCGGACGCAAGGATCCATATCGTCGGCTACTGCCTCGGCGGCATCCTGTCGACGATCGCCGCCGCCGCGATGGCGCGGGACGGCGACCAGCGGCTCGCCAGCATGACGCTGTTCACCACCCTCACCGATTTCACGGAAGTCGGAGAGATGGCCGTTTTCATGGACGCCAGCCAGATCATGTACATCGAGGACATGATGTGGCAGCAAGGCTACCTCGACGGCAAGCAGGCGGCGGGGAGCTTCCAGCTCTTGAAGTCGCAAGACCTGATCTGGTCGAAAATGGTCAAGGAATATTATCTTGGCGAGCGCGAGGAGATTTTCGATCTGATGGCCTGGAATGCCGACGCGACCCGCATGCCCTACCGTCAGCACTCGGAACTGCTGCGCAAGCTTTACAAGGACAACCAGTTGTTCCAAGGCAAATACCAGGTCGATGGACGGCCCATCGCGATCAGCGATATCCACATCCCGATTTTCGCCGTGGCGGCGTCCCGCGATCATGTCGCGCCATGGAAGTCGGTGTACAAAATCCACCTCCAGAGCGATGCTTGCGAACTGACCTTCGTGCTCACCAGCGGCGGCCACAATGTCGGCATCGTCAACGTGCCGGGCAGCGCCCGCCGCAGTTACCAGATCGCCACGAGTCTCGAAGGCGAGCGTTTTCCCGATCCCGACACATGGCGGCAAGCCGTGCCGAAGCAGCAGGGATCATGGTGGCCGGCGTGGCAGGAGTGGCTGTCGTCGCGGCATTCCAGCGGCCGCATGCCGCCCCCACCCATGGGCGCGCCGGAAAAGGGCCTGGAGCCGCTGTGCGAGGCCCCGGGCGCCTACGTGCACATGCAGTAGGTCCACACCCCCGCGTGCCGCGATCCGGCGAGATGGCCAAACGCTACTGGCAGCATTTCGAGCATGGCGCCGATGTCGGAATACGCGGCCACGGCCCAACCCTTGAAGTCGCGTTCGAGGAAGCCGCTCGAGCCCTGACAGCCGTCATCGCCGATCCGGATGCCGTAGCGCCGTCGGTTGCCGTCACCATGACCTGCACCGCTCCCGACTACGAGATCCTGCTGGTCGACTGGCTGAACGAGCTGGTTTACGAGATGGATGCGCGAAAGATGGTTTTCGGCGCCTTCGATGTTCATATCGATGGCCACCGGCTGACAGGGACCGCCCTGGGAGAACGTATCGACCAAGTGCGTCATGAGCCAACGGTGGAAGTCAAGGGCGCCACATTCACCGCCGTGAAGGTCGGACGCGAGAACGAAGGCTGGGTCGCACAGTGCGTCGTCGACGTTTGACGGGTTGTGCTCGGTTGCCCTCGTCGAAACCGACGCCAACTCTGCCCGGTAACGAAGCCAACCGCCAAGCCGCGAGCACACGATCATGGAGAAATTGATCCGCCGCAGCGCCTATGCCTGGGAAATTCCGAGGCGGGGCGCGATGCGCGTGCCGGCCGTGATCTTTGCCAGCGAAGATCTCGTTCGCGCCATGGAAGACAAGGTTTTCGAACAAGCCGCCAACGTCGCCATGCTGCCCGGCATCGTCAAGGGATCGTTCGCCATGCCGGACGCGCACTGGGGCTACGGCTTTCCCATCGGCGGCGTCGCCGCCTTCGATCCGGATCGTGGCGGCGTCATTTCCATGGGCGGCGTCGGTTTCGATATTTCCTGTGGCGTGCGGACGTTGCTGACGGGAGTCAACGCCGAGGAGGTTCGCGTTCGTCAGGCCGAACTGGCCGATGCCTTGTTCAAGAACATTCCGGCCGGCGTCGGCAGCACCGGCGGCATCACTCTCTCGGCGGGCGAAATGGACGACATGCTATCCGGCGGCGCCTGTTGGGCGGTGCGGCAAGGCTGGGGTGAGGGGGCCGACTTGATCCGCGCGGAAGAACAAGGATGCATGGCCGACGCCGTACCGGCCTTCGTTCCCGCCAAGGCCAAGGAGCGGCAAAAGCGAGAGATGGGCACGCTCGGCTCTGGCAACCATTATCTCGAAGTGCAGCGCGTAACGCGCATTTACGATCAGGATGCGGCCAAGGCTTATGGTCTTTGCGCGGGTGACGCGGTCGTCAGCATCCACTGCGGTTCCCGGGGGCTCGGTCACCAGATCGGCACCGAGGCGCTGCGCGACATGGTTGCATCGGCGGCGAGCGATCATATTGTCTTGCCGGATCGGGAGCTGGCCTGCGCGGCGGTCAATTCGGAAGCCGGCAGACGTTACCTCGGGGCGATGCGCGCGGCAACCAACTGCGCCTTGGCCAACCGCCAGATCATCACGCACCTGACGCGCGCCGTCTTCGCCGAGGTGTTGCCGGGGGCCCGCCTGACCCTGCTTTATGACGTCTCTCACAACACCTGCAAGGTCGAGGATCATGAGGTCGACGGCCTAAAACGGCCTCTCTACGTGCACCGCAAGGGCGCAACGCGCGCGTTCGGGCCCGGTCATCCGGATGTTCCGGAGGAATTGCGGGCGACCGGTCAGCCGGTTCTGATCGGCGGCACCATGGGGACCGCATCCTATGTCCTACGCGGCACCACCGAAAGCATGGACCTTGCCTTCGGCTCCGCCTGTCACGGCGCCGGGCGCGCCATCAGCCGCAACGCCGCCAAGAAGCGCTGGCAAGGCCGGAATGTCGTCGATGAGCTGGCGGCCCGCGGCATTCTCGTTCGCAGCCGATCATGGAAGGGGGTCGCCGAGGAGGCGCCGGGCGCCTACAAGGACGTGGGCGCTGTCGTTGATGCCGCCGATGCGGCCGGCCTCGCGCGCAAGGTGGCGCGACTGGAACCGATGATCTGCGTCAAGGGCTGACGCGCAACCGATGCGGCCATCGCTGTTCAGCGCCGCCCTGGCGCAAACGGAAAGGCCAATTCTGGCGAACACCGATACCCTTCATGGCGGGGAACCGTGGACCTGCGATTCGTGTTATCACAGGAGGCACCGGGCTTTGGGCGATTGGCCATGAAAACAATACTGGTACCCTACCATGAGGAAGAAGCGGCGCGCGGCGCGCTGAGAACCGCCATCCTACTGGCGAGCCACTTCCAGAGTTATCTCGAAGGCCTACTGGTGATGGGCGAGCCGGTGATTTCCTTTGTTCCAGGGACGGTTGTGGAACCTCAGTACCTATCGGCCGCGACAGCGGAATGGCGCCGCTTCGCCGACCGCACACGCCGGGAGTTCATCGAGAGCACCGCCGCCGGCGGCCTGCCCTTCAAGGAATTTGCCGCGGCGGGTTCAGGGCCCGCCGCCGGCTGGCGAGAGATGCAAGGCAATGAAGCCGAGCTGGTCGGCCAGCATGGCCGCCTGTTCGATTTGATCGTGGTCGCTCGGCCGCGCGCGGCGTCATCGCGGTGGAGCGATGTCCGCGACGCGGCCCTTTTCGACAGTGGCCATGCCGTCCTGGTGACTCCCGGCGAGATGCCGGAGACGGTCGGAACCTCCATCGTGATCGCCTGGAACGGCAGCACCGAAACGGCGCGAACCATTGCCCTCGGGATGCCATTACTGCGGTCCGCGGACCGCGTCGAGATTTTGACGGTGGAAGGGGCGAGCGTGCCGGGGCCGCCTGCCTCGGAGGTCGTCTCGCTGTTGGCTTGGCATGGAATCACGGCGAGCACCCGAACCTTGGCGGCCGACGGGCGGCCGACAGGCGAGATCATCTTGGACGAAGCCGGCGACATCGGCGCCGACCTGATCTTCAAGGGCGCGTTCACTCGAAGCCGTCTGCGGCAGGTGATCTTCGGCGGCACCACGCAGCATATTCTGGATTACGCCAAGGTTCCCGTTCTTCTCGCGCACTGACTTGCGATTTCGAGGAACGGCTTAAACCTGCCGCCAGTATTCATCCGGCATTTCCAGGGCCAGCGACATCGCGCCGGCGGCTCCACTGTAAAGGGGATCGGCGACGCAGGTTACCTCGGCCGGCCCGTATTCCCGCAGCTTTGCCTCAAGGTTCTGGCGCAATCCCCGGATCTGACTGCCGCCACCGGCGAGGACGACATTGCCGCGGATCTTGTCTTGAAACTCGGGATCTGCGCCCGCGATCATTTCCAGGGTCGTCTCGACCAGGGCGGGCAGAATGCTCTCGCACGCCTGCCGCATCTCGCTTGTGATGTCATGGCGGATTGGCTTGCCGTCGACGGGAATGTCGACTTCCACGGCGGCCGGAGGCGTGCCGATGAAGCTGTACTTCTCCTTGAAGCGGCGAACCATATTCAGGTTGAACGTCGCTTCCGGATAGCGCTCGCGAAGCAGATCGACCAGTTGCTGATCGATGTAATCGCCGGCGGTAAAGATTGTGCGCTGATCGTCATCGGCTGGAACGGCGCCATGCATGATACAAAAATCGACCGTACCGGCGCCGATGTCGATCACCATGGCGTTGTCCAGAATCTCCATGCCATAGGCTACGGCGAAGGGTTCCGAGACGACCATCGACAACGCGACGGAGTCGCCAAGGGCCTGTTTGATCGCCAGCTTGTTCGACTTGAACGACTCCGCCGGAACGCCGACCACAGCCCGCGTGCGTCCGTTCGCGCGCGGCTCGACGAGGTGGATGAGATAGGCGATCATTTCCCGCACGGCCTGCTGATCGCGCGTCCCCTCCTTGATGACCCCGCGCTCCAGGGGGCGGCACAGATCGAGGGACAGCCGATGATCGAGCGCCTCCTCGCCGAACAGGATGGGCTTGCCGATCAGCTTGCGGGCGATGAAATCCTTTGGCCAGCCGACATAGCTTTCGACCCATGTCTTCTTGCCGTTGCTCGCGGCGATCGCGCTGCGGGACGTTCCGAGATCGATGCCGACGATCAATTCGCCGTCAACTTCCTTGTCGCTGGCGATCCGCGGTTTCGAAGGCGTCCTGTCGCTCATGGTATGCGGGTCCTTGTGCCTGTAGTTGCCTATGATCGAGGTAAGCCGCGATCCCCTCTTCCAGGTAGGAAGCGATGTTCTCCCGGTATTGCGGCGTCGAAAGCTTGGTTTCTTCATCGGCATTGCTGATGCAGGAAACCTCGACAAGTGCGGCGGGAACATTGACGCCACTTAGAACCGCAAACGGCGCGACTTTGACGCCGCTGTCGACAATGCCGGCGTCGTGCAGCCTGATATTTTTGATCATGCTGGCCTGGATGTGCTGCGCGAAGGCGCGCGACTCCTCAAGCTTGACGGCGTCGCCGATTCTTTCGAGGAGCGTCCGGAAGTAGCCAACCGGCATGCCGGAGTCGCGGTTTTCGATCGCCGCAAGCATCAGCGCGGCCGGATCTTTGGCAAAGTCGAAGTAGTAGGTCTCGACAACGTTGACGCGCCGGTTCGGCAGGGCGTTGACGTGGATGGAGAGGAACAGATCGGCATCGGCGGCATTGGCAAGGTCGACCCGCTGCGCCAAGGATACACGTTCGTCCCGCGAGCGGGTGAGGACGACCCGGTAGCGGCCGTCGCGCTCCAGGCGCAGGGCAAGACGCCGGGCCAAGTCCAAGTTCACGTCCTTCTCGCGGGTTCCGCGCGCGCCGACCGCGCCGGAATCGGCGCCGCCGTGGCCGGCATCAATGACG
>CAZRWU010000121.1:0-10072 GCA_964603915.1 uncultured Rhodospirillaceae bacterium | reverse complement strand
TGCTCATTTTGAGAAGCGCGTTCGGACTTGAGGAAGCCTTCGCCGGCGGCATCGGAGCGGCCATCCTGTTTGGCGTCAGGCGGGGCCTGTTTTCCAACGAAGCGGGGCTGGGCAGCGCGCCTAACGTGGCCGCGGTCGCTTACGTTAAGCATCCCGCGAATCAGGGTATCGTTCAGTCCTTCAGCGTGTTCATCGACACATTGATCCTGTGCACCTGCACGGCGCTGATCATTCTTCTCTCCGACGCCTTCCAACCGGGAACGGAAATGGCGGGAGTCGCGCTGACGCAGTCGGCGCTCGCCAGCGAAATCGGGCCCTGGGGCCGATCCTTCGTCAGCATTGCGCTCATGCTGTTCGCCTTCACCTCGATCATGTACAACTACTACCTCGGCGAGAACAGCCTCAACTTCTTCAGCGAAGAGAACAAGACCCTGTTCAATGTCTATCGGACAATTACGCTCATCCTGGTGATGTGGGGCGCAACGCAAGATCTCAGCACGGTGTTCGGCTTCGCCGACCTGACCATGGCTCTGCTGGCGCTGGTCAATCTTGCGGCGCTGGCGTTGTTGTTCAAGGTCGGGCTGCGGGTGATGCGCGACTTCGACCAGCAGATGCGCGCCGGCCACGCGCCAATTTTCGACGCCGATCGGTTCTCGGATCTGAATATCGACAAGAGGGCGTGGACCATCGAGACGGCAGCGGCTCCGGCCACGGCGAAGGAGGCGACACGGTGACGGCGGCATGAGAAGCGGCGTCAATTCGATCTCAAGCGCCGCTTAAGCGGGATAACGCGACCCTTCGCCATAAGCCGTAGCCAAGCGCAGGTAGGTCAGCGTCCGCTCGCGCCATTTGGCCGCCGCGGCGGGCTCGGGAAGCTCGGGGCCGGCGAGGTGGCCAATCGCCAGCTTGGCCCGCTCGTAGGCGCGGAAAGCGGCATAGAAGCGGATCACGGCGACGGGCGCCGGATCTCCGAGGGCTTGGCGATAGCGCGCGATGAAAAGGTCGCCCGGGTGGGGATCGCCAAGGCGATCGCACTCGAGCCGAAGAAACGACAATTCGTCAAGAGGATCGCGCAGCCGTAAATCGCGATTGAACTCCAGGCAGTCGATGATGGCCGGATCAGGTCCGACGTAGATGTGCTGCGGGCGAAGATCGCCGTGTGCGTCGATCACCCTTCCGGCTCGGTTTTCGAGCGGTGACGCGCTCTCGGCGAGAAACGCCTGAAGCACGGCCGCAGCGGAGTGAACCAGATCGGCGGGCAGATCGTAGCGCGGTGACAGCAGTTCTACCGTGATGGCGACGATTTCGCTCGCGAACCTCCGCCGGTACTCGCGTGGCGGCATGTGCACGGGCGGCGCCGGGCGATAGAACCGGAGAAGAAGCTCGATGGCGCTCACGATGTCCTCGTCTCGAAGACGCTTTTCCTCGACGAGCCGCTCCAGTTTGCGCTCGGTTGGCAGGCGGACCATCTGGATCAACCATTCAACGCATTCGCCTTTGCCGTTGAGGCTGATGGGGCCCTGCTCATAGCATGCCAGTTGCACAAGTTCGAGATAAACCGCCGGAGCGAGCCGACGATTGAGAATAAGCTCGTTTTCGCAATGCATGCGGCGCAGCGCGAGCGTCGAAAAATCCAGTCGGTCGAACTTGACCGGCTTCTTCATCTTGTAAGCGAACCGCTCGGTCAGGAAGACCCAGGACATATGGCTTTCGCGAACTTCGACCTCGCGCGCGCCATCGGGATAGATCATGGGACAGCGCAAGGCCTCGATCTTATGCTTCAAGTCGGCGCCGCGCCGCATCTCCGTCGCGCCGGTTCTTCGTTTGGCGCTTTCGCCTTGAGGATGAGGCGTCTTCACGACATCAGACCGACCATGTGCTGCCGCAGCCCGTTCATGATCCGCTCCGCTCCATCCTTCCCCTGCCCTTCCTCTTCAAGCGCCCGAGGATCGACCGGCGGATGAATGGCGATCTGAATGGCGTGGAAACGCGGAAATGACCGGTGCCGCGGCAGCGCCTCATACGCGCCCTTGATCGTCACCGGCACGACGGGAACCCGAAAGCGATCGAGCAGCAGGCCAAGGCCGGGTTTGAACGCCGTCAGTTCCCCGCTCTCCGAGCGCGTTCCCTCGGGAAACCAAACCAGCATCTGTTTCCGTTTCAGAACCGTCGCGCCGAAGGCGAGACTTGATCCCACCGCTCGATCGGGATCTATCGGAACGACCTGAGCGATGCGGCTGAACCGGCGGACGAACCAGTTGGCGAACATGATGCCGGTCCAACCCGCCCAGTAGGTGTCGCGGAGCCGGCGATGGCCGAGCGCCGCGGCGACCGCGAAGGGATCGAGATAACTGACATGGTTAGGCGCGAGGACATAAGGTCCGCCCGTGGGCAGGTGTTCGGCGCCCCGCACGTCGAGGCGGAACAGAACGCGCATCATGAGCCATGCCAAGCCGTAGGCAAGACGCCCCATGATGCGTTGCGAGGCGGTCTGCGGGCGCAGCCAACGTTTCTGTTCCCCAGTCAGCGATCCTTCGGGATCGTCGAGAAAATGCTGCCGCTCCGCCGCCCGTTCCGCCGCCGCCGCGCCGCTTGACTGGGTGACCTCTTCAAGCAGATCGCGAACGCTCTCAATGCGGCCGATCGCATCCTCGGAAAGCTCGATCCCGGTCCGGCTCGACAGCTCCAAGGTCATGTTGAGCCATTCCATCGAGTCGACGCCGAGATCGAGACGAAGATCGCTGTCCGGCGTTAGCCGCCGATCCGAGAAACGCTCGGCCAACCAGTCCCAGACCTGACGCGCCGCGGGATCCTCGAGCAGGGAACGATCCTCCGCCGACATCTCGTTCACCCGCATCGGCTTGCGCTCGGGCGCGCCGGCTTCGTCCTTGTCCCGCAGCGCCTGCTCATAACGCTCCTGGAGCAGATGCCGGCGCGGTTTGCCGAGGCGCGTTCTCGGCAGGCTTTCGCGGGTCAAGGCAAATTCGGCGAGGCGCTTGTACGTCGGCAAGCGGCGGGAAGCGTTCTCCACCGCCTTGCGCACCGCGCTTTCGACGTCTTTCGCATCGCGCGCCGTGATCACGTCGAAGTCCGGGACGATGAGACCGACGATCTTGTCGTCCCGGGGAAGGACGGCGATTTCAGCGATTGCCGGTTCGGCCTGATAAGCCTCCTCCAACTCGTCCGGCTGCACATTCTTGCCGCCTTCCGTGACGATCATCGTCGACCGTCGGCCGGCTAGGTGAAGGTAGCCATCGGCGTCGACGAAGCCGAGATCTCCGGTACGGAACCAGCCATCTTCGGTGAACGCCTCTCGCGTCTGATCGGGAAGATGATGGTATCGCGAAAACACGTTGGGCCCGCGCACCAGAACCTCGCCCAGCCGTGCGTCGCCTTCCGCGCCCTCCGGAACGGCGTGAGAGTCAATGCGGATCTCGACCCCTTCGACCGGCTGGCCGGCCGCTTCGAAGCGCACGCGCCCTGGAAAATTAGCGGCAACGAGAGGCGACGTTTCCGTCAAGCCGTAGCCGGTGGCCACTGTCCAGCCAATTCCTTCCAGGTTCCACGCCACTTCCGGCTTGAGCGCCGCGCCGCCGCTGACGAGCAGGCGAAGATCGGGGCCGACGCGCTGATGCAACGGCTTGAGCAACCGCTTGCCCATCTGCACGCCAAACTTGCGGCGGGTCAGCGTGCTCGCGGAGATCAGGACCCGCGCAATCGTGCGGCTGGCCCATCCTTGTGCGGCGACCCGCCGCATCAAGCCGTCGACCAGCGCCCGGTAGAGCCGCGGAACGCCGATCATCACCGTGGCGCCGCCCTTGCTCGTCGCTTCAACGATATGCGGGCCGATCAGGGCTCGCGGCAGCAGCAAAGGGAGTCCGAGAGCCAACGGCGTCAGCATCCCCACCACGAACGGATATACGTGATGAAGTGGCAACGGCAGCAGCACGCGATCGCCGGGACCGACGATGTCGTTCTTGTCGAGAACGTCGATCTGAAAAGCGAGGTTGCGGTGCGTCAGCGGAACGCCCTTGGGCGGTCCGGTTGTTCCCGAAGTGTAAAAGATACAGGCGAGGTCATCCAAGCCGGCTTGCGGCCACTGTGTCGGCGAGGCCGGCGGCGCGGCGCCGTCTCGATCTTCGATCTCGGAATCATGCCGATCGTTTTTGCCGCACAGGTCGCGCCAGTTCCGCAAGCCGTCGCGCTCGCCCTGAATGAGAACCAGCATCGTTTCTTCTGGAGCCAAGCCCTTAATGCGGTCGACTTCCGATGCCTGGGTGAAGATCAGGCGAACTTCGGCATCGGCAAGGGCATGGCGCATGGCCTCGTCGGACATCTGGGTGTCGAGAGGAACGACGACCGCGCCCGTCCGCCAAATGGCGAAACAGGCGATGATCCATTCGGGACGGTTGGCGGCGCAGATCGCGACACTGCTCCCGGAAGAAACCGTCTGGGCGATCAGCCCGCTACCGAGGCGGTGAACCGCGTCGCCAAGTTGCCGATATGTCCAGCGCTTGATGCCGTCGCGATCGAAGTAGAGAACAGCCTCTCGATCGCCATGACGCCCGAGGGAACCGGCCAATACCTGAAGCGTCGTCTCGCCAAATCGCGTTTCGAGTGCGCGCATGGTTCATTCCGCCATGAGCCGACAACCCACCATCATCTGTAACCCGCAACAGCGTCATGGCAACGTCCGGCATTCATTGGTGTTCGCTCCCGGATCGGTGACTTTGCGCAAGACCGAACGCCGCCGCGCGATCGAGCAGACTGACCACCTCCTGATCGCCCGTTTGAGCAAAATCCCGGTAGAACGCGCCAACGGCCGGGAAAAATTCAGGGGTATCGAGGCAGACGACATCGTCCACCTCCCGCTGCAAGCTTTCGACCGTTCCTGGCGGCGCCACCGGCACCGCGACAACGAGACGACCGGCGCCTCGACGGCGAAGGGCTTTCACGGCCACGCGCATGGTCGCGCCGGTCGCAATGCCGTCGTCGATCACGATGACGGTTCGCCCCTCGATGCCGGGCCTGGCGCGCCCCGAAAAATAGCGCTCGCGGCGCTCCTCGATCTTGCGCAGCTCAATCTCTTTCTGTCGCTCGATGTAGCCGGCGCTCGCCCCCGTGGCGTCGGCAAGGTCTTCGTTCAGAACGAGATCCACCTCGTCGCCGTCGGTGATGGCGCCGATCGCGAGTTCAGGCTGGCCCGGAGCGCCAATCTTACGGATGAGGATAACATCGAGTGGAGCCTCTAACGCCTTGGCGACCTCGAAGGCGACGGGAACACCGCCTCGAGGCAACGCCACGACCACCGGGCGCTCGCGCTTGAGGTGCTGCACACGGTCGGCAAGTTTCGCGCCGGCATCGACCCGATCGTTGAACATGCCGCACCCTCCTTCCGCTTGCAGCCGTAACGCTGGCTCCATGCTCTGCCTTAAGAAGCCACTCCGCTTTCGCGCACCTCCCCGGCGATGAAGGCTCGGCGCCGGCGGCGGAAATCCCGCGCTCGGGCATCGGCCGTCCGGCCGGCTCGATCAGCCTATCGGCATGGTCCGGAGCGCCCAACAACCTGTGTTAAAAGCCGCATTATCCTGCCCCCTCCGCGCCTTCCCGGTCCTCGGAAGCCAGTTCGGCGGCGCGCGAATGAGCTTCTTTGAGAGCGCGGAAGGTGCGATCGCTGAAAGGGATGCTGATGGCGTAAGCGATCCCGGTCAGAGTCAAGGTCAACCACGGCGCGCTGACCAGGAACGCGAGATAAACCCCGATACCCAGCATGGTCGGCAGCACCATCCGGTGCGGCACCCGCAGCTTCTTGAATGAAAACGTCCTGATCCGACTGACGAGCAGCGCGGCGACCGCAACCATGACAATACCGACGAACAGCGGGCTGCGCAGCACCGTGGCGTCGAGCTGGAACCACAGCATGACCGGGAGCAACACCAGACCGGCTCCCGCCGGTGAGGGAAGACCGACAAAGAAATTGCGGTGCCAAGGCGGCGGCTCGGGCTCATCGATGTCGGCGTTGAAGCGCGCCAAACGCAGGGCGCAGCCGATGCAAAAGACGAGAACCAAGGCCCATCCCAGTCGTCCCGCCTCGCTCAAGGCCCACAAGTAAAGAATCATCGCCGGCGCCACGCCGAAGCACAGGAAATCGGATAGTGAATCCAGCTCCGCGCCGAATCTCGTCGTGCCTTTGAGGATGCGCGCGATGCGTCCATCGAGGCCGTCGAGAATGCCGGCGACAACGATCGCCAGCACCGCGACATCCCAGCGCTCGTCGAGCGCGAAACGCAGCGAACTGAGCCCGGCGGCAAGCGCAAGCAGCGTCAGGGTGTTGGGAATCATCCGGTTGATGTGGAACGAGCGCAGCCGCTGCCGCGGCGTGTGCCCCGATCTTTCGATCATCGTCGCTCTCCGGAACGGGCCGGTTCATCGGAGTTGAGATCGGCAATCACAGTTTCTCCCGCCATCATGCGCTGGCCCACCGCGACCAGGGCGGGAACGCCAGGCGGCAGATAGACATCGACGCGGCTGCCAAACCGGATCATGCCAAACCGCTGCCCCGTTCGCACGTCATCTCCGCGATTCAGCCAGCACACGATCCGTCTCGCCACCAGACCCGCAATCTGAACAACGCCGACCTCGCTGCCGTCCGGGGCCGTGATCACGGCTCCGTGCCGTTCGTTGTGCTCGCTCGCCTTGTCCAAGGAGGCGTTGAAAAAGCGGCCAGGATGATAAACGAGACGCGTAATCGTGCCTCCTAAAGGAATTCGATTCACGTGAACATCGAAAACGTTCATGAAAATCGAAACGCGCTCGCGCGGCGCGGCGCCGAGTTCGAGTTCCGGCGGCGGCGCGGCGGGGCCGACCCATTTCACGATGCCGTCGGCGGGACTGACGATCAGCCCGCTGCGATTGGGCGTCACCCGCTCGGGATTGCGAAAGAAGAACACACACCACACCGTCGCGGCGGCGCCAATCCAGCCGAGCGGCTGAGCGATGACGGCAAGCAGCACCGCGATTCCGGCAAAAGCGGCGATAAAAGGCCATCCGGCCGGATGGATGGGGACAAGAATATCGTCGAGAAAATCGGCTGGCAGGATCAACCGCGCCTTCCGCTTGAAGTTTGTCAGTGGTCCGGTTCCCAAGCTTGTTTATCGAGCGAGTGGAGCGGCTGGACAAGAAGAAGATCGACCTGCCGAAAGAAAGACGCTGGCGGCGCGACTCAGCTTCGTTCCTTCGGGAGATAGTTCAAGCAACCCGCTCCTATTTCTTTCGGTCGACGCATCCTCCGTCAAGACCGTCCGCCAAGCTGAGCCTCACGCTGCCGCGCCCGTCGCCGCAAGAGTCCAGGGTTGTGCATCCATAACCCGAACGCTAGGCTATGCTTGGGTGAAAACACGTTCCACGTCAACCGAGGTCAGCAATGATGCGATTTCTTTCGGCGATCGCTGCCATCATGATCCTGTTCGCCGTCGGCGGGCATTCGCTCCCGGCCACGGCCCAGCAGGCGGAATCGGGCCCATCGGCAGATCTTCGCGACCGTGTCAACAGGGGCACCGTGGGGCTTATCTCCGGTGGCGTGAACGGCACCTACATCCGCATCGCCGCCGACCTCGCCAACGTGCTCGACCATGGGGATGATCTGCGCATCCTGCCGATCGTCGGCAAGGGATCGGTGCAGAACATCACCGATATTTTATATTTGCGTGGAACGGACATCGGGATCGTTCAGTCCGACGTGCTCGCCTACATGAAGAACGCGGGAATTCATCCGACGATCGACCGGCGCATCCGCTATATCACCAAGTTGTATAACGAAGAATTCCACGTTCTTGCCGCCGGCGGAATCGATTCCATCCAGGATCTCGCCGGGAAAAAAGTCAATTTCGGGCCTGAAGGCAGCGGCACGCACATGACGGCAACGACCGTCTTCAACATGCTCAACATCGATGTCGAGCCGGTAACCGGCGACTACGCTCTGGCTCTCGAAAATCTCATTCGCGGCGACATCGCCGCGATGGTCTATGTGGCCGGAAAACCGACCGACATTTTCAGCAAGATCGAACGCGACAGCGCCCTGCGATTTGTTGCGGTGCCGCTCACGGCCGAACTTATGGAGACTTATCTGCCGTCCAGCCTGACCCAAATCGACTATCCGAACCTCGTGGCGGAAGGAGAGAACGTCGAGACCATTGCCATCGGTGCGGTCATGGCCGTCTACAACTGGACGCCGGATCAGGACCGCTACGCCAAGGTCGCGCGATTCGTGGAGGCTTTTTTCAATAATTTCGAAGAGTTCCTGAAACCGCCCCGCCATCAGAAATGGCAGGAGGTCAATCTCGCGGCGGTCGTGCCGGGCTGGACTCGATTTCAGGCCGCTCAGGAATGGCTTGACGCGCGGCCACGGGAAGCGGCGGCCGTCTACGATCCGGAACTCCGCGCGGCGTTTCAGGCCTTCGTTCAGTTCATCAAGGAAAACCAGCCTCAGGCCGGCGGCGAGATCGCCAACCTGGACGAAGCCGCTCTGTTCGAACGGTTCTTGGATTGGCGCGAGCAGCAAGGCGCCCAGTGAAAAGGGCAATGCCGGTAAACACGCAAGACATCGACTATCTGGGCGGCGAATTGATGAGCAGCTTGAGAGCCTGACGAGCGTCCTCGTCTCCCTCCTGCGCCGACCGACGCAACCACAACTCAAGCGCGCTCAGGCGCTCCTCGGCCTCGGCATTGCCCATCGCGGACGATCTTTGGTACCAATCGATCGCCTCGTAAATTTGGGGGCGGGCGCCATAGATTCCAGCCTGTTCGAAATATGCCGGATCGAAGGTAAGGCCCATCAACATGGCGCCTTGCGCGCTGCCCCTGTCGAACGCCATTTCATAGAACAACCGTGCTGACGCAATATCGCCGATCTCCAACAAACTGTTCCCGCGCCTGAGCAGGTCGTCGACGCCGGGAAGAGTCGTCGGCGGCGTCTCGGATTCTGGCGCAGGAGGCTCCGCCGTCTCCTCCACCACTTCAAATTCGGGATCGCCCGAAGCCGCCGTGACATCCAAGTCAGCCGATGCCTGATCATCATCGGCGACTGTCATGCCCATCACCGGCCAATCATGGTTGTCCAGCCGACGCGCGGCGGACTCATCCTCGTTCGCGCCCACCATGGCGGGTTGGTCACGAAGCGCGGCTTCAACGCGGGGCGCGCCTTCAGCGGACACCCTTGACGCCATAAGCGCCTCTTCGGGCCGGACGAGCGAGATTATCGCGGACATTCCTGAAAACATGGTGCTTCCGAGCGCTGCGACGGGATGCCGGTCGGCATCGTGTGCGGCGCGATAGAACCAAACAACAGCAAGAGCCACCGCGATACTCGCGGCCGCCGAAGTCAAACGGCCGGCAGGCACGGCGTTGCCGAGCCGTTCGCGAAGCCGACGATCCGGCGCGCGCGATCGGCCGGTTTCGATCGACATCTGTCCGGCGCGTCCGAAAGCGGGCGACATGCCGGCGAGGTTGGGGCCGGCGAGCGGCGGAATCTGCAAGAAAGCCGCATCGGCCATCGTATCCGGCTTGGCGGCGCAATCGTTCCGCGCCGCGGCGTCGATGACAGCGGCAGAAACCGCGCCGCCGCCGTGGCCCATGAGCGTCATCGCCTGGCGGCACAAGCGCACGGTCTCGGCGGGATTTCCCTTGCCGTGGACGAAGATCCGCATCACGGTTTTTGAAGGGAATATTGCGTCTCCATCGTATCCCGCCGCCCGAAGGCGGTGGCGGATGAACTGACGAACGTCGCCGTGCGTGAATGGACGAAGCCGGGTAAAAATATCCTCAGAGCCTGGCTCGACGAAGCCGGAGTCGCATGTCCCGAATTGCGCGTACCGGCTCGAGCGCATGGTGAGTAGAGTCAGCAAGGGTCCGCGAACGCTCTCGAAAGCCTTTCGCCAGCGCCGAAGCTGAGCAATAACCTCCGGCGCAAGCCGGTGCGCATCGTCGAGAATGATGACGGCGACGCGCCGTATGCCGGTCAATTCCCGTTGACGAGAAACAAAACCCCGCTGATCGTCGTCTCTTTGTTCAGAAC
>CAZRWU010000120.1:0-10235 GCA_964603915.1 uncultured Rhodospirillaceae bacterium | reverse complement strand
CGCTTATGCCGAACTGCAAGTCACCAGCAACTTCAGCTTTCTTCGCGGCGCTTCTCATCCGGAGGAACTGGTGGCGACGGCGGCGGCCTTGGGCCTTCACGCCATCGCCCTGACCGACCGCAACAGCCTCGCCGGCATCGTCCGCGCTCATGCCGCCGCCAAGCGGTTCGGCGTCAGGTTCATCGTCGGCGCCCGGCTCGATCTTGAGGATGCGCCAAGCCTGCTGTGCTTCCCGACCGACCGCGCCGCCTATGGTCGCCTCGCCCGCCTCATCACCACCGGGCGCCGCCGAGCGGCCAAGGACGGTTGCCGGCTGACTCTCGCGGACGTGGCCGCTTGCCGCATGGGGCAGATCCTCGTCGTGGTGCCCGCCGACGATCCGGCGCCGGCCATGCACGCGTCGCTGTCCCGCCTGAAGGCGCGCCTGAACGCGCCGCTTTACTTGGCGGCAAGCCACCTTTGCCGGGGCGACGATGCCCGGCGGATCGCGCTGCTCGCCGATCTTGCCGCGGCGCATCACACGCCCCTTGTTGCCACCCACGACGTCCACGCGCATTGCGCCGAACGTCGGCCACTGCAGGATGTTCTGACCTGCATCCGCGCGCGTTGCACGATCCATGACGCCGGCTATCGCCTGTTCGCCAACGCCGAGCGCCACCTGAAGGCGCCGGCGGAGATGGCGCGGCTGTTCCGCCGGCACCCGGAAGCCGTCGCCCGCACCATCGCGATCGCCGATGCGTGCCGGTTCAGTCTGGACGAGTTGCGCTACGAGTATCCGGTCGATCCCGTCGCCGCCGGCCGCACCCCACAGGAGGAACTGGAGCGGCTGGCGTGGGCCGGCGCCGAGGAGCGCTACCCTGGCGGCGTTCCGGAGAAGGTGCGCGCGCAGATCGCTCACGAACTTTCTCTCATCGCTTCCCTTGGCTTCGCGCCCTACTTCCTCACCGTTCACGACATCGTTCGCTTCGCCCGCGAGCGCGGCATTCTCTGCCAAGGCCGTGGCTCGGCCGCCAACTCCGCCGTCTGTTACTGTCTTGGCATGACCGCTGTCGATCCGGCGCGCATCGATCTTCTGTTCGAGCGCTTCGTCAGCGCCGCCCGCAACGAACCACCCGACATCGACGTCGATTTCGAGCACGAGCGCCGCGAGGAAGTCATCCAGTACGTCTATCGCAAGCATGGCCGCAAGCGCGCCGGCATGACCGCCGCCGTCATCACCTACCGCTCGAAGAGCGCCTTCCGCGAGGTCGGCAAGGTGATGACTTTGTCGGAGGACTCGATTCTGGCTCTGCAGCGGGCGTTCTGGCGGCGGCATGATGTCGGCGCGGACGACATCCGGGCGGCTGGCCTCGATCCCGAAGACCAAACCATCCGCCTTGTCGTCGACCTCGCCTGCCAGTTGCTGGGCTTTCCGCGCCACTTGTCGCAACACACCGGAGGCATGGTGATCACGAGGGGGCCGCTCAGCGAGGTCGTCCCGGTCGCCAACGCCGCGATGGAGGACCGCACGGTGATCGAGTGGGACAAGAACGATCTCGACGCACTGGGCATCCTCAAGATCGATCTGCTCGGTCTTGGCATGCTGACCTGCATCCGCAAGGCGTTCGCCTTGATCGAAAGCCACCACCGCCGCCCGCTCAGCTTGACCGACATTCCGGCGGAAGACCCGGCTGTCTACGAAATGCTCTGTCGCGCCGACTCGGTCGGCGTCTTCCAGGTCGAGAGCCGCGCGCAGATGAGCATGCTGCCGCGCCTCAAGCCCCGCTGCTTCTACGATCTCGTGATCCAGGTGGCGATCGTCCGCCCCGGCCCGATCCAGGGAAACATGGTCCACCCCTATCTCCGTCGCCGCCGGTCCGGCGAACGGGTCCGGTTCCCGTCGCGGGAGTTGGAGGAAGTGCTGAGCCGCACCTGTGGGGTTCCCCTGTTCCAGGAACAGGCAATGAAGATCGCCATCGTCGCCGCCGGCTTTACACCGGCCGAGGCCGACAGCCTGCGTCGGGCGATGGCGACATTCCGCCGCCACGGCGCCATCCATGCCTTCAAGGATAAGTTCATCGCCGGCATGACCGGCCGCGGCTACGCGCGCGACTTCGCGGAGCGCTGCTTCAAGCAGATCGAGGGCTTTGCGGACTACGGGTTTCCGGAATCGCATGCCGCCAGCTTCGCCCTTCTTGTCTATGTCTCATCGTGGCTCAAGCGCCACTACCCGGCGACCTTCGCCTGCGCGCTGCTCAACAGTCAGCCCATGGGCTTCTACGCCCCTGCTCAGATCGTCGGCGACGCCCGCCGTCATGGCGTCGATGTCCGCCCTGTCGACGTCAACTTCAGCGGTTGGGACTGCACCCTCGAGCCCCTACCCTTCACTGGCGAAAACAACAGCGAAAAAGGCTGGAGCGAGCAACGGCTGTTCGCCCTGCGCCTCGGCCTGCGCATGGTCAAGGGCTTACCCGAGGGCGCGGCCGGGGCGCTGATCGCGGCGCGCGGCTCCGGCTACCCCGACATCGTCCGGCTGCGGAACGAAGCCGGTCTCGGTCATGCCGCTCTCCTCGCCCTTGCCCGCGCCGACGCGTTCACCTCGCTCGGCATCGACCGCCGCGCCGCGCTGTGGGCAGTCCGGGGGCTGGACGATGCGCCGCCGCTGGACCTGTTCGCCGCCGCCGGGAGCGACCAGCCGCACCGTCTCGAGCCGACCGTCGCCTTGCCCGCGGCCGCGCCCGGAGAGCAGGTCGCCGCCGACTATCGTGCGCTCAGCCTTTCGCTGAAGGGCCACCCGCTTGCGCTGTTGCGCCCGGAATTACAAGCAAAAGGCTACATCGCAAGCGACCGGCTGCCCGGCGTCGTCGACGGCCGCCGCATCCGGATCGCCGGCATCGTCACCATCCGCCAGCGCCCCGGCAGCGCCAACGGCGTGATCTTCATCACCATCGAGGACGAAGCCGGTCAGGCCAACGTCATCGTCTGGCCGCGGATGGTCGAGCGGTACCGCGAGATTATTCTCGGCGCGCGCATGCTCGGCGTTGATGGACCGGTTCAGCGGGAAGGCGAGGTCATTCACGTTGTGGCCGAACGCCTGAGCGACCTGACGCCCCTGCTCGGCGCTCTCGCCGGCGACGATCGCTTCGGCGGGAACGGCGGGAGCCGGTTCGACGTTCATTCCCGCGACTTCCACTGAACCGCTGGCGCGGATCATGCGAATGATTTCAAGGTTGTCGGCAAGCTGTTGCAAATTTCTCGAAGAAGCGTAGCCTCGATCTGACACGTCGCGCGACCGGATCGAGAGGAAAAAAGGAAAAGCCGCGCATGGCCGCGAAAATCATCACGATCGCTCAGCAAAAGGGCGGAGCCGGCAAGACCACCCTGGCGGCGCAACTCGCCGTCGCGTTCGCGACTGACGGCAAGCGGGTCATCCTTGTCGACATCGATCCACAAGCGAGCCTTGCCGACTGGCACCGGCTGCGCAACGGCGCAAGCGTCCGCTATCCTATCGATCTCAGCGCGGTCGCCGGCTACCGCGTCTCCACCGAGCTCAGTCGCGTCAAGGGCAGCCACGATATTGTCGTCGTCGACAGTCCGCCGCATGCCGAAACCGAGGCCAAGCTCGCCGTCCGCGCCGCCGACCTCGTACTGGTTCCGGTTCAGCTCAGTCCCATGGACATCTGGGCAACCGGCCCCACGGTGCAACTTGCGCGCACAGCCGGCGTGCCGGTGCTGATCGTGCTCAACCGCGTGCCGCCGCGCGGCAACATCGTGCAGATCATGCGGGCGCAGCTGGCCGAGCAGGAGTTGCCGGTCGCCCAGGCGACCATCGGCAACCGCGTCGCCTTCGCAGCCAGCATGCTCGAAGGCTTGACCGTCCTTGAAACCGCGCCGCGTACCGCTGCGGCGGCCGAGATCCGCGCCCTGGCCGAGGAGATCATCGCGGGGCTGTAGAGATCGGCTCGCAGCAAACAGGATGACAAAAGCCGACATTTGCTGACGGATGCGGACGCCTTCCCCGTAATTCTTGGGTTTTTCGTTTGTTTTCAATGGCTTGCTTTGTCAGATTCGTCCAAAAACGACGCGCCCGAGTTCTCTGTCGCCGACGTCGTGACGAGTCGCGGGACGGGGCAAGGCAGTGGCTTGGCGCACCGCTTCTGCGCTAATGTGTGCACGCTGGCGGCAAAACAGATCCGCCAGCGAAGGGGGAAATTGTGGAGAAAGTCACCAGAGAAGCCGTTCTGCGCTATCACTCGGAAGGCCGCAAGGGCAAGATCGAGGTTGTCGCATCGAAGCCCAGTCTGACCCAGTACGACCTCAGCCTCGCCTACTCCCCCGGCGTCGCGATTCCCGTCCACGAGATCGCCGGGGATCCAGACCTCGCTTACGAATACACCGCCAAGGCCAACCTCGTCGGCGTCATCAGCAACGGCACCGCCATTCTCGGGCTTGGCAACCTCGGACCCCTGGCGAGCAAGCCGGTGATGGAGGGCAAGGGCCTCTTGTTCAAGCGCTTCGCCGACATCGACGTTTTCGACATCGAGATCGACGCCTCCGATCCCGACGTCATCATCAGCGTGGTCCGGGCGCTGGCGCCGACCTTCGGCGGCATCAATCTCGAGGACATCAAGGCGCCCGAGTGCTTTTACATCGAACAGCGCCTCAAGGAGATGCTCGACATCCCGGTGTTTCATGACGATCAGCACGGCACCGCGATCATCGTCACCGCCGGCCTTTTGAACGCCCTTGCGCTGACCGGCCGCAAGATCCATGAGGTCAAGATCGTTTTCAGCGGCGCCGGCGCCGCCGGCATCGGCTGCGCCGAGTTGTTGGTCAGCGCCGGAGCGCCGCGCGAGAACATCACTCTGTGCGACAAGCATGGCGTCGTCTACAAGGGCCGCGCCGAAGAGATGAACCCTTACCTCGAGCGGTTCGCCAAGGAAACGAGCGCGCGCACGCTCGGCGACGTGATCAAGGACGCAGACGTCTTTTTCGGCGTCTCCGTCGGCAACGTCCTGACCAAGGACATGGTCCGCAGCATGGCGGATCAGCCGATCATTTTTGCGATGGCCAACCCGGATCCCGAAATCACCTATGAGGACGCCAAGGCCGCCCGCCCCGACGCCATCGTCGCCACCGGTCGCAGCGACTACCCCAATCAGGTCAACAACGTTTTGTGCTTTCCCTTCATCTTTCGCGGCGCCCTTGATGTTCGCGCCCGCCAGATCACCGACGGCATGATGCTGGCGGCCGCCCGAGCCCTTGCCGATCTCGCCCATGCCGACGTTCCCGACTCGGTGCTGAAGGCCTATGGCGCCGAGAGCCTGTTGTTCGGCCCCGACTACATCATTCCCAAGCCGGTCGATCCGCGGGTCTTGCTCGCCGTCGCGCCGGCGGTGGCCGAGGCGGCGATCGCCGAAGGGGTCGCGCGCAAGGTGGTAGACCCGACCGCCTACCGGGAGGAACTGGAAAGCCGGCTCGGCAAGGACTGGGCGCTGATGCGGACCATCTTCAACAAGGCGCGCAGCGCGCCCAAGCGGATCGTTTTCGCCGAGGGCGAGGAAGCCAAGATCATTCGGGCGGCGGCCGAAATTCAAGAGCAGGGCATCGGCGAGCCGATCCTGTTAGGTCAGGAACAGGCGATCAAGGCGACCATCGCCGAACTCGGACTGGATTACCAGCCGAGAGTGATCGATCCGTGGACGTCTCCCCGCGCCGAAGCCTACAGCCGGATCTTGTTCAAGCGCCGCCAGCGCAAGGGCATCACCCTGCCCGAAGCGCGCGAACTGGCGCGGCGCGCCAACTATTTCGGTCTGCTCATGGTCCAGAGCGCAGATGCCGATGCCTTCATCTCCGGCCTCACCACCAATTATGTCGACGTCCTGCACCCGGCGTTCCAGGTCATCGGCACGCGCCCGGAGGTTCGGCGGGCGGCCGCCCTGTACATCATGATCATCCGCGACAAGGTGTTCTTTTTCGCCGACTGCGCCGTCAACATCGCTCCGTCGGCCGAAGAGCTCGCCGACATCGCCGAGCTCTCGGCGGAAGTCGCTCAGAATTTCGATGTCGCCACGCGCGTCGCGATGTTGTCGTTCTCCAACTTCGGCAGCGTCGCCCATCCCAGCCCGCAGACGGTCGCCAAGGCGGTCGAATTGCTGAAGAAACGCCAGCCGCATCTGCAGGTCGACGGCGAGATGACCGCCGATGCCGCGGTGGTGCCCGAGTTGATCGACAGGCTTTATTCGTTCAGCCGGGTTCGCGAAGCCAACGTGCTCATTTTCCCCGACCTCAATGCCGCCAACACATCGTATCAGCTGATGCAGCGGCTGGGCGGCGCGGAAGCCATCGGACCGGTGCTGATGGGCATGGCGCGTGCGGTGCATATCCTCTTGCCGAGCAACGACACCCGCGACATCGTCAACATGGCGGCGATCGCGGTGGTCGATGCTCAGATGCGGGCGCTCGCCTGATCACTGGGCAAGCTTCGTGTCGATCCAAACTTCCGAGTGCAGCGTGCGGTGGACCGGACACTTGTTGGCGATCTCCAGCAGCTTTTGCCGGGTCGCATCGTCCAACGCGCCCTCGATCGTCAACTCCCGGTTGATCCGGTCGACCTTGCCCTCCCTGGTCTCGCAGCTCTCGCAGTCCCTGGCGTGGATCTTGGCGTGGCTCAGAGTTACCGAGACCCGGTCGAGGGGAATTTTCTTGTGCTCGGCGTACATTCTGATCGTCATGTTGGTGCAAGCGCCGAGACCGGCCATCAACAGATCGTAAGGAGAGGGCCCGGTATCGGTTCCTCCCATGGCCGCGGGTTCGTCGGCGTACAGGCGGTGCCGGTCGCCCACGGAGACGATTTGCGAAAACTTGCCCTGGCCTGATTCCGTGACGACGACATCGGACGGCAGGTCTTCGGCACGCGTCGCCGCTTGGGCTGGACGCTCGTCAAGGGTGTCGGTGCCGCCGACATAGCGTCCCGCCCACGCCGCGATCACGTTCGCGACATATGCCGCGTCCCTGCGCCGGCTGAGCAGGTGATCGGCGTCGTCCAACGAGATGAAACTTTTCGGGTGTTTTGCAGCGACAAAGATACGTGTCGCGTTGTCGATGCCGACCACCGGATCAAGCGGCGCGTGAAAGATCAACAACGCCTTGTTGAGGTTGCGAATGCGGTGTTCGAGGCGGTGGGACTCGATGTCGTCGAGGAACTCCTTGCGGATGCGGAAGGTGCGGCCCGCCAGTTGCACATCAGCCTCTCCTCGCCGCTCAATGACCTCCTCGGCGTCTTTCAGGAGATGGCGAACGTGTGCCGGATCGGCGGGCGCGGCAATGGTGCTGACAGCGACCGCCTCGGGAATCTCGGCCGCCGCCGCAAGAATGGCCGCGCCGCCAAGACTATGTCCGATGAGAAGCTTGGCCGCCTTGCCCTGATCGCGCATCCAAGCAGCCGCCGCGACGAGATCGCCGACGTTGGAGGAAAAGTCGGTGTTGGCGAATTCACCCTCGCTGGCGCCGAGACCGGTGAAATCGAAGCGCACCACCCCGATCCCTCGGTGGGTGAGCCCATCGGCCACCCGCGAAGCCGCGAAGACGTCCTTGCCGCATGTGAAGCAGTGCGCGAACAACGCCCAGGCGACGGGTTCTCCTTGCGGATGATCGAGCCGCGCCGCCAGCTGGCTCTTGCCGTCGGCGCCAATGAACGTGATCTTCTCGCTGCCTTGTCTGGCCATCATCTTCCCCTTCAGCTCCGTGCCACCGACACGACAAGCCATCGCGACTGTCCCGGCGCCACATCAATGCTTCCGCGTCTTGTCTTGCCGCCAGGAAGTTGGAAGCTCCATGTCCCGTGATACCCCTCTTTACGTGGAAAGTCACCTCGACCGGCTTTCAGATGATCGGGGCGGTTTGTTCAGGCGGGACTCACGACCCGTGATCTTGTTCTTTAACGACCTGGGGTTGACTGCCTGTTGCCGATTGGGCCATTATCAAGTGCATTTCCTGGGTGTTCAAAGCAAGGAAGAAGTGAGACAGTACCGAACAACCGTTTTGCAGCGGCCATCAAGGTCTTCCAGCCGCAGAGCGGTTCCGTCCTGGTCCTGTTCACGCTTTCTAGCCGCTGCCTTACTCAGTGACTCCCGTCCAGCTGAATGTCCCCTTTATCCGACGATGCATGTGCAACTACCCGGCTGATGCAATGGCCGCTATGTTGCGAGGAACTCAAGAGGAAGCCCGATGCATTACGGCCTGCGTGAGTTGGAGGTAACGAAACTGCCCGAAAGGCTGGTCTTGGACCCCGACTTGAAAGGGCTCGGCGTTGTTCTGCGCCACGGAGGGCGTCTGGTCGGCTTCAAGATGGTGAAAAGATCACAATGCGATGCCGCCGGCAGCTTCGACTCGAAGCGGCTTATCGAGCCAGATGTCCGCGAAGCCGCAGCCATTGAGCAGTTGCGCGAAGAAATGGGACCGCCGCCCGAGCCCCTCCCCACGCTGACGGTGGCGATCTGCTGCAAGGACCGCTGGGATTGGCTTGATCGTCTCCTCGATTCGTTGGCGCCGCTGCGCGCGAAGGAAGACTTTTTTGAAGTTGTTGTGGTCGACAACGCATCCGCCGACGACCGGGTTGAGGCGGTTTGCGTCGCGCGTGCATGGGTTCGCTATGTGCGGGAACCCTGCGTCGGCCTCAACTTCGCCCGCAATCGCGCCATTCGCGAGGCGCGCGGTGAAATCGTCGCTTTTCTGGATGACGATGTCGTGGTCGACGCGAATTGGCTCTCGGCGCTGCGCCGGGCTTGGGCGGCGAATCCGGATGCCGGGTGCGTGACGGGTCTCGTCCTGCCGATGGCGCTGGACACGCAAGCGCAATGGCTGTTCGAGATGCGCGGCGGATTTCGCCGCGATTTCCGTCCCCTGCGCTTTGGCTCAGAGTGCTATAAACAAAGGCTTCACCCGTGCGGCGCCGGCCGCTTCGGGGCCGGGGCCAACATGAGCCTGCGACGCGCGCTGGTGATGCAGCTGGGTGGATTCGACGAAGCCCTGGATACTGGCCGCCCTTTACCAGGCGGAGGCGATCTCGACATCTTCTATCGGGTCCTGCGATCGGGAGCCAAGCTCGTCTACGAACCGCAAGCCGCAGTCTACCACGAGCATCGTAAAGAGATGCATGTCCTCAGGCGGCAGTATTACACTTGGGGACTGGGACATATGGCTTTCGTCGCCAAGTCGATGCGAGCAGACCCGCCCATGCGCGCCCAATTCCGCCAGTTGATCGTCTGGTGGTTCTGTTTCCAGCTCAAACGACTGATCAAGCGCGCGGTTGGTCGGGAAGCAACGCCGACAAGCATGATTCTCGGTGAGATATGGGGCGGCATCGTCGGCTTGAGCGGGGAATATAGACGCTCCCAGCGACGCATCGCCACGATCCGCGCGTGCGTCGCATGAGCGTCCGGAACGCCGTTCTTGCGCCCTGCGGTATTCGACATGTGGCCATGACGCCGCCCTTTACGGCGATTGTCGCGGAGCCCGGCGAGCGGGCTGTCTATGCCGTGTTCTGGCGAAAGGGGCGTCCAGCGGGAGGTCAGGTGCTGCTCAGGGGCGAGTTGCCTGTCCCCGCAGAAGCGGTCTCTACCCTCGCCGCTGTCGCCGCCGGCCGATCGGTTGCGACAACAATGTCGGAATGGGCGGAACGGAGCGAGGCCGGAGCCAGCGAGAACGACACCGCCGACGAGACGCCAACTCCGCCCTCAAGCCTTGCCGCCGTGTCCGTGGTGGTCTGCACGCGCGATCGGGTCCAGGACCTGAGCCGATGTCTTGCCTCGCTCAAGCGTTGTGCGCCAGCGCCTGCCGAGATCATTGTCGTCGATAACGCGCCGGTCGATGACGAAACCGAGGCGGCTGTCCGCCTCCACCCAGGAGTCCGCTACGTTCGAGAACCAAGGCCCGGTCTCAGCCATGCGCGCAATGCCGGCATCCGCGCCGCCTCCGGCGCGGTTGTGGCTTTCACCGACGACGACGTCGAAGTTTCCGCGTCGTGGATCGCGCGCATCGCCGCTCCCTTTGTCGACCCCGAAGTCGCCTGCGTGACCGGGATCGTGCTGCCGGCCGATCTATCCGGGGACGCGGCGTGCCTGTTCGAGTTCACGATCGGGGCCTTCGGCAAGGAGTTCAGGAAAAGGCGCTACGACCACACCTTTTTGGAAAGAAAATGGTGGCGCGCGCTTGATGTCTGGCGGATCGGCGCGGGAGCCAACATGGCGATCCGG
>CAZRWU010000119.1:0-10336 GCA_964603915.1 uncultured Rhodospirillaceae bacterium | reverse complement strand
CGGTCAATCGCGTGCGATCAACACCGAGCACTTGGCGTGGCGGACCACCTTGGCTGCGTTGGTCCCGATCAAATAATCCGTCAGATCCGGCCGATGCGCGCCCATGACGATGAGATCGCAGGAGATTGCTTCGGCAGTGCGCAGAATTTCATCGTAGATACGGCCATGCGCGATGATGTGCTGTACCTTGATGTCGGTCGGCAGGTGCGTGCGGGTAAAGCCGTGCAGATCCTCCATCATGTGCGTCGTCGCCACATCCTCGAAGTTCTCCGGAAAGTACTGGCTGACCACGGCCGGACCAAATTGCGGCAGGACAGCGAGAACATGCAGGTTGGCCCCGGTCACACGGCATAGAGTAACGGCAATCGGCAGGGATCTGCGCCACGAGTCCTGGTGGCCGATGTCGACCGGGAACAAGATATCCTTGAACATGACTGGTTCCTATTCTGCTGGCTGCGGCGCGGCGGCGGCGCGCTGCCGGCGGGTCCGCTGAAGGAACCACACGCCGCCGAGCACGATCAGCGCCGGAATGAACATCAACTCCTTCGGCGGCTGCGGAATAGCGACCTGAACCGCCAGAATTTGCTGATCGAAGTCGAGACCTGCCGCCTGCGCGGGACTTCCGAACGCGACATAGTCAATGATCGCGCCGCCATCTTGCTGCATCAGTTCGATGCCGGCATTCTCGAGCCGTTCCTCTCCGGTCGCTCCTTCCGGTACGCGTAGGATCGTGATGAACTCGCGCGGATCGCCGAGCAAATCCTGACCGCGCACCCGCATTCGGATTTCGCCGCCGACGCGCGTTTCCGCCATCGCTTCGGCGAGATTGGCGGGTGGAACATCATCGTAAGGCGGCGCGATCATGTCCATCCAAAATCCTGGCCGCAACAGCGTAAAGGCGACAAGCAGCAGGATGACGCTTTCATAGAAGCGACTTCGAACCAAGAAATACCCCTGTGTTCCCGCCGCGAACACCATCATCGCTATACTGGCGATAACAAAAATCAACAGGCCATGCAGCGGCTCGACGTCGATCAAGAGAAGATCCGTATTGAAAATAAACAGGAACGGCAGCAACACCGTCCGCATGCTGTAATAGAACGCGACGATTCCGGTCCGGATGGGGTCGCCACCCGAAACCGCGGACGCCGCGAATGCCGCCAGTCCCACAGGCGGCGTCACGTCGGCCATGATGCCGAAATAAAACACGAACAAATGGATCGCGATGAGCGGTACGATCAGGCCGCTCTGCGTCCCAAGCTGGAAGATGACCGGCGCCATGAGCGACGACACCACGATGTAGTTCGCCGTCGTCGGCAGTCCCATCCCGAGAACCAGGCTGATCAGGGCTGTGAACATCAGCATCAGCATGATGTTGCCCCCTGACACCACCTCGACGAGGTCGGTCATCACGGCTCCGATCCCCGTCAGTGTCACCGTTCCCACGATGATGCCGGCTGTCGCGGTGGCAATGGCGATGCCGATCATGTTGCGGGCGCCCTGAACAAGACCGATGAGCAGTTCATGAACGCCCTGCCAGATCGTGCCTGTGAGGGGCCTGCCCCGGAAATAAGCTAAGATCGGCCTCTGCGTGACGAGAATGATGATCATCAGCACGGTCGCCCAGAACGCCGAGAGGCCGGGCGACAACCGCTCGACCATCAGCGCCCAGACGAGGACGACCACGGGCAAGAGAAAGTAGAGGCCGGATTTTACGGTCGGTCCTGTCTCCGGAAGCGCGAGGATAGGATCGTCTGGGTTCGGGATTTTCAACTCCGGGTAACGGGCCGCGTACCACATCAGACCGATGTAGACGATGCCGATCAGGAGCGAAATGATGAGGCTGGCATAGCTGGGAAGCACAACCTTCACCCAGCCGAGTCCATAGTAGACAACGGCGGCGATCGCGGCGACGACAATGAAGCCGAGCAACATGTTCATGATGCGGACAAGCCACGGGCTCGGATTCTTGGCGCGCGGAAGCCCCTCCATGCCGGCTTTCAAGGCTTCGAGATGAACGATGTAGACGAGGGCGATGTACGTAATGAGCGCCGGCAGGAAGGCATGCTTAATGACGTCGGTATACGGAATGCCGACATACTCCACCATCAGAAACGCGGCGGCGCCCATGACGGGTGGCGTGATCTGGCCGTTGACGGAGGAGGCGACCTCAACCGCTCCCGCCTTTTCCGGGCTGAACCCGACGCGCTTCATCAGTGGAATAGTAAATGTGCCGGTTGTGACGACGTTGGCGATGGACGATCCCGAAATCAGGCCGGTCATACCCGACGCCACCACCGCCGCCTTCGCCGGACCGCCGCGGAGATGGCCGAGCATTGAAAAAGCGACTTGAATGAAGTAGTTGCCTGCCCCAGCCTTCTCTAGAAGGGCGCCAAACAAGACGAAGAGAAAGACAAAACTCGTAGAAACGCCGACGGCAACGCCAAAAACGCCCTCCGCCGTCAGCCACTGGTGCGACATCGTTTTCGTGATGGATGCGCCTTTGTGGGCAATGACGTCGGGCATGTAGGGGCCGGCGAACGTGTAAATGAGGAACACCAGGGCGACGACCATGAGCGGCGGCCCAAGCGCCCGTCGCGTCGCTTCGAGAAGCAAGATGATGCCGAGAGCCGCGATGACCAAATCTGTTGTCGTTGGCGCCCCGGGCCGTCCGGCAAGCTCCTGATAAAACAGAAAGAGGTAGCCCGCGCATGCCGCGCCGACGAGGGCAAGGAGCCAATCCTGAAGCGGGATCCGGTCCCTTGGGGAGTGCTTCAGCGCAGGAAAGGCGGTGAAGGCGAGAAAGATCGCGAACGCGAGATGAAGGGCGCGCGCCTCCATGTCGTTGAACACCCCGAACCGCAACATGAATGGCAGGGGGGAAGCGTACCAGAGTTGAAACAGTGACCATGCGAGAGGCACGACGAACAGAAGTGCTGCTGGCCAACCTTGAGGCGACCGCCCGCCGGTATCCGCCGCCGCCACCAAGTCCTGAAGTTTCTCCGGTTCCGCCGCCGCTTTGGCTGCTGTTTTCTCGGCCATGTTTGTCTCACCTTCCCGCGAGTCGCAATCACCACGACGCCGTCCGGCGATCAAGCCGTCGGTGCTATTCTCCCAGGGCTTTCATGGGGCATGCGATCCTTGTTTCGACTTGGCGCACCCACGCCCCCTGCCCACCGGGCGCAAGAGCGGACGCCCTCGACATGAGGACGTCCCGCGCCGGACGATCAAGGCAAGGAGCGGAAGATGGGGCCGCATGAACTACCGGCCCCACTGCTTGACCGTTGTCACTGCTCAGTCGTCGCTTGATCGGTCGAAAGTCCCGCTTCCTCGTAGTACTTCATGGCGCCTGGATGGACGGGCGCAGCGTGACCGCTCGCCATCTCTTCCTTGGTCAACACCTCGAAGGCCGGATGCAGCCTTTTGAAATCTTCCAAATTCTCGAATACCACCCGCACGACCTCATGGACGACCCGGTCGGGAACCTTTGCGGAAGCGACGAATGTGGCTGAGACGCCGAACGTCTTGGTGTCTTCCGGATTGCCGCGATACATGCCGCCGGGAATGGTGGCGATGCGGTAGTAGGGGTGCGCTTTAACCAGTTCTTCGACTTCGGCGCCGCTGACATCAACCAGCACGGAGTCGCAAGAGGTTGTCGCTTCCTGGATCGAGCCGTTCGGGTGACCGACCGTGTAAACGATGGCATCCACGCGATTATCGCACAGCGCCTGTGACTGCTCGGCCGGCCGGAGTTCCGACGCCAGGGCGAAGTCTCTCGTCGTCCAGCCTTTCGCCGCCATCAGCACCTCTATGGTGGCGCGTTGCCCGGACCCGGGATTGCCGATGTTGACCCGCTTGCCCTTGAGGTCGTCGAACGTCTTGATTCCGGCATCGGCGCGAGCGACGACGGTGAACGGTTCGGGATGCAAGGAGAATACCGCACGTAGGTCCTCGACCGCGCCTGTCTGCTCGAACTCGCCGAGGCCCTGAGAGGCATTGTACTGAATGTCGGACTGAACGATCCCCATATCGAGATCGCCGGTATTGATCATATTGACATTGTAAACGGATCCGCCGGTGCTTTCCACCGAGCAGCGGATTCCATGTTCCTGGCGATCTCTGTTGATGAGGCGGCAAATGGCGCCGCCGGCAGGATAATAAACGCCTGTTACTGCGCCTGTGCCAATGGTGATGAAGGTCTGTTCGGCGGCCCCCGCGCGGTCCCCGCCGACCAGCGCCCCTCCAAACCCTATGGCAAGAACTCCTAAGAAAAAGCCAAACCGCTTCGCGATCATCAGGTCATTCCTCCTATTTGCTTTTTGCTGTTTAGACAAATCTTCTTTTTCAGAAAATTATTGTGGGAATTCTCGGTTTTATTGTTTCTACGCTGCCATTCTGGACTGCCCTGACTGGTGATCTCACGGCGCAACGCTGCCGATGGCGGCATCGATAGCCTCATGCAGTCGGCCGACGATGTCCGCGATATCCGTTTCTGTCACGATGAACGGGGGCGCCAGCAGCACATGATCGCCACTGCGGCCGTCGGCTGTTCCTCCAGCCGGATAGCAGATCAGCCCGCGCCGCATTCCTTCGGCCTTGATCCTCGCGTGGAGCTTGACAGCAGGGTCGAAAGGCGCCTTCGTATTCCGGTCGGCAACCAGTTCGATGCCGCGGAACAGCCCGCGACCGCGGATATCACCGACGTAAGGGTGCCGGTCGAACGCCGCGTGCAGCGCATCGCTCAATACTTCTCCTTGACGACGGACGTTGGCGAGAAGGTTACGGTCACGAATAACCTTCTGCACGGCGAGTGCGGCGGCGCAAGCAGTGGGATGACCCATATAAGTATGGCCATGCTCGAAGGCCCCCGTGCCGACGCGAAAGGCCTGCAATATGTGGCTCGCAACAAGCACCGCGCCGATCGGCTGATAACCGGCGCCGAGGCCTTTGGCGAGACAGAGGAGATCCGGGACGACGTCGTCCTGCTCGCAAGCGTGGAGCGTTCCGGTCCGGCCAGCGCCGCTCATCACTTCGTCGAGGATCAGAAGCACGCCATAGCGATCGCAAATTTCCCGGATGCGCGTGAAGTATCCTGGCGTCGGCGGAACCACGCCGGCCGTGGCTCCGACAACAGTCTCGGCGACAAAAGCGGCGACCGTCTCTGGCCCGAGCCGCACGATCGCGGCTTCAAGTTCGTCGGCGACACGGCGCCCGAATGACTCTTCCGTTTCACCCGGCTCCATGCCGCGATAGGCATAGCAGGGCGCGATGTGCGTCACATCCTTCAGCAACGGCTCGTAAAGCGCGCGCCGAGGCAGATTGCCGCCAACGGCCAAGGCGCCCAACGTATTGCCGTGGTAGCTTTGACGGCGCGCGATGAAGCGGTGCCGTGCCGGTTCGCCGATCTCGACGAAATACTGGCGGGCCATTTTGAGCGCCGCCTCGATTGCTTCCGAACCGCCAGACACGAAGTAAACCCAGCCGAGGCCGGGCGGGGCGTTTCCGATCAAAAGATCCGCCAGCGCCTCGGCCGCTTCGGAGGTGAAAAAAGCCGTGTGAGCGAAGGCCAGACGCTCCACCTGCTCGATGATCGCCGCGCGCACATCGGGATCGCTGTGGCCAAGGCAGGAAACGGCCGCGCCGCCGGACGCATCGAGGTAGCGTTTGCCTTCGCTGTCGATGATATAGATGCCGTTGCCCTTTATCGCCTTCGGCAGCGTGGTGCGCAGTTGCCGATGGAAGACATGAGACGCGTTGCCGGTGGAGATCGTTTCGTTCACGACGCTCTGTCGCCTGCGCCTGATGCTTCCATCTTGCGCTGAGGGCGCTGATCATCTTCTGCATAGACTGCAAAAGCCGCAAGCTGATTTTCGCTCCGCTCGATCGCCCGCAGCGCCTCTTCACCGGCGTTAGCCACGAGAACAACGACAAGGGCCTCGGAAACGGCCATCGCTCCGCCGAACGAGCCGAAAAACGTGGGTCCCTCGCATCGGGCAAGCAGCACGTGATCCGCCTTTGTCGCAAGCGGAGATAACCGCGTGTCTGTCAAGGCGACCACGGCTGCGCCGCACGCCTTGGCGTGTGTGACCGCATGAACCGTCTCTGCGGTATAGGGCTCGATGCTCACGGCGAACATCGCGTCGTCGGCGCCGATGTCTCGCAGACCGTCGCTGAAGGTGCCGCCGCGACCGTCGAGAAGCCGGACATCGTCGCGGAACATGCGATAGGCGTAGTGAAAAGAGAAGGCGATGGGATAACAGCTGCGCAGGCCAACCACGAAGACACGCCGACTCCTGGCTAGAGCTTCCGCGGCGCTGCTGAACGCGCCGGCGTCGCTCGCAGCGAACGTCGCCCTCACGTTCCTATCAGTGGCCGCCTGGACTTCAGCGAGAAGCTGGTGTACGCCATTCCCTTCGCCGCGTGACTGAATGGCGCGTGCGCGATCGACATAATCCAGCTGGCGATTGCGAAGGCGGTGTCGAAAGGGTTCGCGAAATTCTTCGTATCCGGAAAAACCCGCCGCCCGGGCGAGACGCACCATCGTTGCTGGCTGGAGGCCTGCGTCGCGGGCGAATCCACGCATCGAGGACAGTGCGACATCATCAGGACGATCGAGAACGATCCGTGCCGCGCGCCGCAGTTCCGGGCTAAGGCCGGAGAAAATGTCGGTGACCCGCTGTACGACAGCCGCGAACTCCACCGTCAACGCTTCCCAATCGCGTTCGCCATGCCTGATGGTAGACAGCGGACGCGTCGGCTGGCAACAGATAAAATAAAACAGATGAACCGTCGCTTGCCGTCATCTGCCACGAACGATGCAACCAACTGATGAGAAACTACCCCTGTTGTGGCCCTAGAAACGGCCTTGTCACCAAAACGCGTTACTCGTGATTGCCGGTGTCGGTCGGCCAGACTATGACCGTATTGTTGACGCGACACCGCCCCAGCAACTGGACATGAAATAGTATGGATATCAAAGACCATATCCGGACCATTCCGGATTTTCCCAAGCCAGGCATTCTTTTTTATGACATTTCCACGTTGCTCGCTCATCCGGACGCATGGTCGGTGGCGATGGGGCGTCTCGCCAAGGCGGTAAGCCGGCACCCGGCCGACATGCTGGCCGGGATCGAGTCCCGAGGATTCCTCGTCGCGGCTCCTCTTGCCCTTAAGCTGGGCCTGGGCTTTCTCATGATCCGTAAGCGCGGCAAGTTGCCGGGCGGCACCGTTCCGCACGAATACGCGCTTGAATACGGTACCGACGTTCTTGAAATTCAGGACGATGCCGTGCAGCCGGGGCAGCGGGTTTTCATCCTCGACGACCTTCTCGCGACGGGCGGAACCATGGTTGCGGCGGTGCAATTGCTGAAAAGCGTCGGCGCCGAGGTGGTTGGCGCCGGCTGTATCATCGAGTTGACCTTTCTCAACGGTCGCTCTCGGCTCGACGTGCCGTTCTGCTCCCTTGTGTCCTACGATCAATAGGCAACAATCAAGGCGGCGCGTCGGGAAGGACACGCCGCGCCGGCGTTGGTCTGAGACTATCGGAAGGCGGCGGCAGGCGCATTCCGCCATGACGCGCAGAAAAAGCCGATCGCCTGTTACACGGCTTCCAAGCCTGGGATGTCCCTCTGGCCGCCGCGCGCATCGCCGTCCGACGGCGCTCTCCCTCCCGGCCCCGAGAGCGCGAGACTGGAGAGCGCAAGGGCGACTGCCTTGCGCATGAGGGTCGGCAGGGGCTGTCGGTCAAGGTTATCGACTTGCCACCAGATACAGCCGGCGGCCGGTGTGGCGGCGGTTGTTCCGGTGACGATCGACAGCTCCAGGGTGAAATGCGTGAAGCCGTGGCTGACGGTCCCGCGGAGCGGTCGCCACCGGGTTTGAACCGGGGCCGCATCGGGCAGTTCGTCAAGTCGCCATGGCTGCGCCCGCCATTCCGTCGATGGAATTTCCATCATTCCGCCAAGCAATCCCGCCTTCGGTCGGCGGCGCAAGAGGACGGCTCCCTGCCCGTCGGCAATCCAGAAGGCCGTGCCATGCAAGTGCGGCCGTGGTTTCTTTATCGCCTTGATCGGGTAGCGTTCAGGATTTCCCGTGGCGGCGGCCGCGCACATCGCCCGCAGCGGACACCTGCCGCAGTCCGGTCGTCGTGGTTTGCAGATCGTCGCGCCGAGATCCATCAGCGCTTGCGCGAAGTCTCCTGGTCGCGCAGCGGGGGTCAGTTCCTGCGCCAGGGACTGGATCGCCGCTCGGCCGCGCGGCATTTCCGTCTCCACCGCGAAGAGCCGCGCGATGATCCGCATGATGTTGCCATCCACCGGCGATGCGGGGCGCGCGAACGCAATGGCGGCGATCGCCGCCGCTGTATAACCGCCGACGCCCGGCAGTTGCCTTAAGGAATTCTCGGTTTGCGGAAACTGGCCACGGTGGACATCGCGAACAACCTGGGCGCAGGCATGAAGATTGCGCGCCCGAGCGTAGTAGCCAAGGCCCTCCCACGCCAGCAACACTTCATCCAAGTCAGCGGCGGCTAGATCTTCAATGCGCGGCCATCGACGAACGAACTTCTCAAAGTATTGCTCCACGACAGCGACTGTCGTTTGTTGAAGCATAATTTCGCTCAACCATACATGGTAAGGATCGGGTTCAATTCCGGGCCCGGCGCGCCAGGGCAGCACCCGCCTGTTTTTATCATACCAAGCAAGCAGCCGCCCCTGCAGACACGGCAGGGTTTTTGTATCATTTCGCCAATGTGCAGGATTTTTTGTGTTCATTACCGATTGTTTTCGTGATGGCACAACCATATGATGTCAATGTTGACGACAAAAAAACAAGACGTATCCGTCGGCGGCGGAACAAACAACATGCGAGTTGTGGCGGCCCCTCTCGGCAAGCTGACGACCCCGTTATTTCGACGGCGTGGATTCACCAATGGCGTCGTGGTTACGGAGTGGGCCGCCATCGTCGGCGAACGACTGGCGGCGCATACCGTGCCGGAGCGGATTGTCTTTCCGCCACGCAAGCACAGTGATGGAACCTTGAAGTTGCGCGTCGGCAGCAGCGGCCTTGCCGTGGAACTCCAGCATGTCCAGCCCCAGTTGATTGACCGAATCAATGGCTATTTTGGCTTCCCTGCGGTCAGCCGGATACAGCTTCTCCACGGTCCCGTTCCGACTCGGCGGCCACGCGTCCGCGTCAATTTGCGCCCGCTCACGCCGACGCAAGAAGATCGGATCGCCAACGCGCTGGCTGCAATCGACGATCCCGATCTGGCCCAAGCTCTTGAAAGTCTGGGCCGTTGCGTTATGGGCCGGGAGCGCCAGCGATGAACCGGCTCATGCTGCGCGTTCAAATCGTTTGTATGCCAGCGGCCCCGATGAAGACGGTCAGCCACTTGTAAAAAGGGCCAGTGCTTGTAAAAAGGGCCAGTGCTTGCCGTCGGCGATTTGCCTCGCTTATAGTTGCCCAGCATCCTGTTATCATCCGAAGTAATATGCAAAGCGAGGATTCCGTGCATCGTCTGATACAGGTCATGGGACTGGTTCTTCTTCTTGCTCTGGGTGCGCCAACCGCGGCGCGGAGCAGCGATGTCGTGTTGGATGAGCGGGTTCTCGGCGCCGAAGATGCGCCGGTCACAATGATCGAGTTCTCTTCGCTGACGTGCCCGCATTGCGCCGAGTTCCACACCGAGACGTTGCCGAAAATCAAGGAGCAATACGTTACCCCCGGTAAGGTGCGTCTTGTTTATCGTGATTTTCCCTTGGATCCTTTGGCCATGGCGGCGGCGATGTTGCCGCATTGCGCGGGCCCGGAACGTTATTTCGGACTGCTGGAAGCGTTGTTCCGCAGCCAAGCCACCTGGGCGCGTAGCCCCGAGCCGGCAAAGGAGTTGGAACGGCTGTCGCGGTTTGCCGGCCTCTCGCCGACGGCATTCCAGGAGTGCCTGAACAATCAGGAGCTTCTTCAGGCGATTCAGCAACGGGCCGAGGCGGCGCGCAGCGAATACAACATCACGTCGACGCCGACGTTCGTCATCAACAGCCAGAAAATTGTCGGCGCGAGAAGCTTCGAAGAGTTCCAAAAGGTCATCGAGCAGCAGTTGGCCTCCGAAGGAGAACCAGAGCCGGCTTCAGCGCCCGGAGACGACTCGTCCTCCGCTGCCGAAAAGGACTCCGTGGCGGCAGAAGCAGGCTGGCTGGCGCGCCAATGGGACCGCGTGCGAAGCTGGTGGAACGGAGCGCAACCCGGCTAGCAGCCTTCAGTCTGTCCACGGTTGCATGGATTGAAGAATGCCCAGGGACCTTCCGCCTGCGGAATCAGCAAATCCGCCGCGCCCGGT
>CAZRWU010000118.1:0-10508 GCA_964603915.1 uncultured Rhodospirillaceae bacterium | reverse complement strand
GGCGTTGAGGCGCCCGCCGGCGATGCCTTGCGGCGTGGCGGGCGCTTGGCCGAGATCGGCGCCCTCGACGGTTAAGGCGATGGAGACGGCCGGCGTGCCGGTGGCGTCGACGCGGGCGCTCCCCGTGAACGGGCCGCCAAAAAAGCTGCCGCGCACGGGTTCGAGGTTCAGCACGCCGCCCGCCAGCGCCGCCGTCAGATCGGCATTGGCGAGCGTGTAGCCCTGGTAGACGATTGCCTCGGAGCGCAACCTGATGTCGGCGTCGACATCACGCAGGGCGCTGAGGTCGATCGGCTCGCGCGACCAGCGGCCGTGGACGTCGGCGGCGGCGGCGAGCGCCACCTCCGGCCGCCGCTCCGCCCGCAGCGCCGCCCGCGACGGCGACCACGCCGCCGGCACGATCATCGCCGGGACTGACGCCGCCTGATCGGCCGGCAGCAGAGGATCGACAACGAGCCGGCCGGTGGCGAGGTCGGCCGCCATGTGCGGCCGCGGCCCCGCCATGGTCATGGTGATCGAGCCGCTGACCGGCGTTCCCGCCACCTGGCCCGACAGTTCGCTGATTGCGATGCTGGCGTCGCGCGCGACAACGGCCCCGCTGATATCGGTTGGCCCGATCGGCCCGGTCGGGCGATAATCGACGGCGAGCGCCGACAACAGGGGCGCCGGATCCCTTGCGGCGAAGCCGGCGCGGCCCGCGTAAAGGGTTCCGGCCTGCGGATTGAGCGTGCCGGCAAGGCGAACCTCCGCGCCCGCCGCTTGCATGGCCAGATCCACGGCCGGCGCCTCCGGCGTCCCGTTCAGCGTCCCCTTGCCGCTGACGCCGCCGAGGTTTTGCGCCTGTTCGGGAACCGTCATATCGAGAGCGCGCAGCAGCCGCGCAGGGTCGGAAGCGCTGAAGTTGATCGCCACGTTGTCCATCGTGGGCCGCGTGGTCAGCCCCGCGATCCGTCCCGACGCGCTGGCGGTCGCCCCGGCGAAATCGCCGATGCTGGCGCGGCGCAGCGTCAGCGCGCCGTCGGCGAGCCCGCCGTCGACGACGACGTCGTTGGCCGGCGCGCCGTTATAGGTGGCGGCGGCAATGCGCAGGACGATCTCGGCGTTGAGGTCGCGCAGGGGGTCGGCTTCCGCCGTCTCGCTGCCCACGGAGGCAGATTCGGCGGGAGGCGAGGTCGGCTGCGGCTCGGCGGCGGTGGTCGGGAGGTAGGCGTTGAGATTGAGGCGGTCGACGGCAAGGTCGGCCGCGACGGTCGGCGGCTCGCCCATGGCGGCGCCGATCACCCCGCGGATCGTCGAGCTGTCCAAGCGCAGATCGAGGTTGTTCGCCTCGACTCGCCGCGCCGTCATGGCGATATCGCTGGTCAGGGCGAGCGTGCGCAAGCCCCCGGCGGGAACAGTGGCGACATCGACATCGAGCCAGCGCAGCACGCTGCGCAGATCGGCGGCGCGCGCCTCAAGCTGGCCGTTGAACGCGGGCTCTCCGTCCACATCGTTCAGCGCTCCGACCATCGCCGCCTCGGCGCCGCCGGGCAGCAGCGCCGAAAGCCGGCTGAGGGTGACCGCGCCGTCGGCAAGCTCGGCATCGGCCCGGACTTGGCGGATCACGCCGTCGTTGAAGGCGATCGCCTCCACCGCCAGGGCCACCGTCGCGGCGACGCCGGTCGGCAAGGTGAAGGCGGCCGCGTCCCCGGGTTGCTCGGGAGCCGGGGTCGCGGCCGCGTCCTCTCGGCTCGCCTGCGCGCCCGGTGGAACGGCGTCGGGCATCGCCAGCCAGGCGTCGAGATCGATGGTGCCGGCGGCGAGTTGGGCGGCGAGAGACGGCTCGTCGCCGAAATCGATGGTCGCCGCGCCGTCCGCCGTCATCTCGCCCAGGCGCAGCGCCAGCGCGTCGATGCTGGCGCTGTCGGCGGAGGCCGCGAGATCGAAGGCGAGCGCCGCCCGCTGCGCGAGAAATCCCGGAAGCGGCTCGGCGATCAGCGCGTGCAGGGCGCTCGCAAGATTGCCAGCCTCGGCCTCGATGCGTCCTTGGAAACGCGGATCGGACTCAATGTCGAGAGCGTTGCCGCGCACCGCCAGGCGCGTATTGCCGGCGACGCTGGTCAGGGCGACGGCGACGGGAACCTGGGCTTCGCCCGCGAACCTTCCGACATCGAGATCGAAGCCGAGGGGAACGCCCTCGGCCGTGAAGCTGCCGGTGCTCGCGATCGGCCCTTGCAGCGACGCCGCTTCGATCGTCGCGTTCAACTGCGCGATCCGCCGCAGCGAGCCCGCCGCGACATCATGATAGGTGATGACGCCGTTCTCGATCTCAACTTCGTCGAGGCGGACATCGGGCCCGCCGTCCCGCCCGGGTTCTTCCTCCGTCGCCTCCGGCGGGGTCTCCGGCGGCGTTTCCTCGAGCGTGAACGTCCAGTTGTTGCGGCCGTCGGGCAGGACCTCGAGAGCCACCACCGGCTCCACCAGCGTGACGCGGCTGACCGCGACGCGGCCCGAGAGCAACGGCATCAGGGCGACATGAACCTCGGCTTGCTTGAGCCGGGCCATGTCCGCTTCGACGCCGCCCGGGATGTTGGCGACGCGGAGATCGTTGACGACAAGGGCGGGACTGGGCAGGACGCTGAGCCGGATGTCGCCGTCGATGCCGACGTCGCGCCCCGTCAGCCGCCGCGCCTCAGCGGCGATATCGTCCTTGTAGCGGTTCCAGTCGATGAAGCGCGGGACGACCACGACCGCGATCAGGAGCAGAACGACAATGCCGGCGACGACAGCGAGGATTTTTTTCACGACGGCGGGACCCTGACGTTTCAGTGAGCCTGCTTTCCGGGGCAGACCGGCAAGCCCGCCAAACGCACGGCCATGCCGCGATCAGATTGCAGGACGCAATCGTCTAAATCTAACACCGGTCCGCGCCGGCGCAACGAGGGAACGCGCCGCTCGCGGTCGCGGGGCTCCACCGATCTCATGCGCGGGCGTTGTCAACCGTCGTCGCGGGGACCGAGCATGTCCTCCGGGCGCACCCATTGATCGAACTGCTCCGCCGTCACCAGTCCCGAGTCGATGGCCGCCTGCTTCAGCGTCTTGCCTTCGGCGTGAGCCTGCTTGGCGATTCGCGCCGCGTTGTCGTAGCCGATGTGCGGGTTGAGCGCGGTCACCAGCATCAGCGAATTGTTCATCAGCTTGGCGATGCGCTCCCGATCGGCGGCGATGCCGACGACGCAGTTCTCGGTGAAACTGACGCAGGCGTCGGCGAGCAGCCGCACCGATTGCAGCAGATTGTAGATCATCACCGGCTTGAACACGTTCAGTTCGAAATGACCCTGCGCGCCGGCCACGGTAACGGCGACGTGATTGCCCATGACGTGGGCGCACACCTGCGTCAGCGCTTCGCTCTGTGTCGGGTTGACCTTGCCCGGCATGATCGACGAGCCGGGCTCGTTCGCCGGCAGGATCAATTCGCCAAGGCCGCTGCGCGGTCCGGAGGCGAGAAAGCGGATGTCGTTGGCGATCTTGTTGAGGGACGCGGCGAGGGTGTTGCATGCGCCCGAGGCCTCGACGATGGCGTCGTGCGCGGCCAGCGCCTCGAACTTGTTCTCGGCGGTGACGAACGGCATCCCGGTGATCTTGGCGACCGCGGCGGCGAACGCCTCGGCGAACCCCTTGCGGGCGTTCAGGCCGGTTCCGACGGCGGTGCCGCCCTGGGCGAGCTGCATCAGTCGCGGCAGCACGACCTGGACGCGGATCAGGCCGTTGGCGACCTGCTGGGCGTAGCCGGAGAATTCCTGGCCGAGGGTCAGCGGCGTCGCGTCCTGGGTGTGGGTCCGGCCGATCTTGATGATATCGTTGAATTCTTCGGACTTGGCGTCGAGAGCGATGTGAAGGCCGCGCAGCGCCGGCAGCAGGCGGTTGTTGAGTTCGATTGCGGCGGCGATGTGCATCGCCGTCGGGAAGGTGTCGTTCGAGGACTGGCCGCGGTTGACGTGGTCATTGGGATGAACCGGGGTTTTCGAGCCGATCGTGCCGCCGAGGATCTCGATGGCGCGGTTGGCGATGACCTCGTTGGCGTTCATGTTGGTTTGGGTCCCCGAGCCCGTCTGCCAGACGACGAGCGGGAAGTGATCGAGCAGATTGCCGGAAATCACTTCGTCGGCGGCCTTGACGATGGCCTCGCCGATGGTGTTGTCGATCTCGCCGAGCGTCATGTTGGCTTGCGCCGCCGCCTTTTTTTGGATGCCCAGCGCGCGGATGAGAGGCTCGGGCATCCGCTCGGCGCCGATCCGGAAATTCTGCAACGAGCGTTGCGTTTGCGCGCCCCAGTAGCGATCCGCGGGTACCTCGATCGGGCCCATCGTATCGGTTTCGACGCGCGTTGCTGCGGTGGTGTTCATGCATTCGGCTCCCGGCTCGAAAGGATGCCCGCTCCCCGGTCCAGCATGACAAAAACCCCGAGCGGAATAAATCCGGTTAAATCGCGAAACCCACGTCAGCCGACAATGCGCCGGTCGGCGAGAAAGGCGGCGACGGCGGCGAGCGCCTCGCCGAGATTGTGCTCGGCGGTGCGGCCCGAGCTCTTGCGCGGGACAAAGCCGTGATCGCCGTCCTCGAGCCACAGCACCTCGATCGCCGACGACAGGCGGTAGGCGGCAACCTCGTCCCGTCCGCCGAACGGATCGCGCGCGCCCTGGACGATCAACGTCGGGGTGCGCAGCCCGCGCAAGTGAGCGATGCGGGGATCGGCCGCGGGATCGAGGACCGGTTTCCCCGGGGGATGGAACGGATAGCCAAGGCAAACGAGGCCGCGCACGCCGACGGCGTCGGCGACCATGCTGGCGATGCGGCCGCCGAGGGACTTGCCGCCGATGACAAGGCGGCCGCCCGCGCGCTCGCTCTCGAAGGCGGCGATGACGGCCTGCCAGGCGGCGATCAGCACCGGCAGCGGATCGGGCGGCCGCCTGTTCCCTCCCGCGCGGCGGGCCGCCATGTACGGGAATTCGAAGCGCGCGACATGATAACCGCGCCTGGCCAGACCCTCGGCGAAGTAGGCCATGAACGAACTGTCCATGGGCGCCCCCGCGCCGTGGGCGAGGGCAACGGTCAACGCCGCGTCGGCGGGGCCGTCGATGCGGAACACCGGGGCCGCCGCCCGATCGCGCGCCGCCAATCTTGCGCCGTCAGGCGGCTTTCGGCTTGAGGAACTCGGCGAAGAAATCGTTGCCCTTGTCGTCGACGACGATGAACGCCGGGAAGTCCTCCACTTCGATCCGCCAGATCGCCTCCATGCCCAGCTCGGGATACTCGATGCACTCCACTCTCGTGATGCAGTCCTGGGCGAGGCGCGCCGCCGGCCCGCCGATCGAGCCGAGATAAAAGCCGCCGTGCTTCTGGCACGCCGCCGTCACCTGTGGCGAACGGTTGCCCTTGGCGAGCATCACCATGCTGCCGCCGGCGGCCTGGAACTGATCGACATAGGCATCCATGCGCCCGGCGGTGGTCGGGCCGAACGAGCCCGACGCGAACCCCTCGGGCGTCTTCGCCGGACCGGCGTAATAGACGCACATGTCCTTGAAGTACTGCGGCAGCCCTTCGCCGCGGTCGAGGCGCTCCTTGAGCTTGGCGTGGGCGATATCGCGAGCCACGACCATCGGCCCGGTCAGCGACAGGCGGGTGCGGATCGGGTAGCGCGAGAGCGTGGCGCGGATCTCCGCCATTGGCCGGGTGAGGTCGACGTGGACGACGTCGCCTTGCAACTCGCCATGCGTGACCTCGGGCAGGTACTGCGCCGGGTTGGCTTCGAGTTGTTCGAGAAAGACGCCGTCGCGGGTGATCTTGGCGAGGATCTGGCGGTCGGCCGAGCACGAAACGCCGATGCCGACCGGACACGACGCGCCGTGCCGGGGCAGCCGGATGACCCGCACGTCGTGGCAGAAATACTTGCCGCCGAACTGCGCGCCGATGCCCATGCCCTGCGTCATCCGGTGCACCTCGTCCTCCATGGCGACATCGCGGAACGCCTGGCCGTGCGCCCCGCCCTCAGTCGGCAGCGCATCGAGATAACGTGCCGACGCCAGCTTCACCGTCTTCAAGGTCAGCTCCGCCGAGGTTCCGCCGATGACGATGGCGAGGTGGTAGGGCGGGCAGGCGGCGGTGCCGAGGGTGCGGATCTTCTCGTCGAGGAAGGCGCGCAGCCGCTCCGGGTTCAACAGCGCCTTCGTCTCTTGATACAGGAACGTCTTGTTGGCCGAGCCGCCGCCCTTAGCCATGAACATGAACTTGTAGGCGCCGCCCTTGTCGGCATAGATGTCGATCTGCGCGGGAAGGTTGGTCTTGGTGTTGACCTCGTTGTACATGTCGATCGGCGAGACTTGGCTGTAACGCAGGTTGGTCTCGACGAACGCCTTCATGATGCCTTGCGAGAGGGCCGCTTCGTCGTCGCCGTCGGTCCAGACCGACTGACCCTTCTTGCCCATGACGATGGCGGTGCCGGTGTCCTGGCACATCGGCAGCACCCCCGCCGCCGCGATGTTGGCGTTCTTGAGCAGTTCCATGGCGACGAAGCGGTCGTTGCCGGACGATTCGGGATCGTCGATGATCCGGCGCAACTGGGCGAGATGGCCGGGGCGCAGCAGGTGCTGACAGTCGCGCATCGCCTGATCGGCGAGCATCACCAGCGCCTGCCGGTCGACCGCCAGAATTTCTCGACCGTCGATCTGTCTGACATCGACGAAGTCGGTGGTCAGCCGCCGATACGGCGTCCGATCTTCGCCCAGCGGAAACATCTCGTGATGCACGTAGTCATTCATTCCTGGCATTCCTGGCCCCTCGCAAGCGCTTGTCTTTTCCTGACGCCGCGGCTTGGCGTCACTCGATTGCCGATCGCACCGTTTTCACCATGCGGAATTCGCCGATAAACTCCTCCTGGCTGAGAACGCCATCGGAATTCTTGTCGGCCCTGTAAAAATCATAGAGCGAGGCGGTGGAAAATTCGTCGTGTTCCAGCCTTCCGTCGCCGTTGATGTCCATCGTCTCATAGACTTCTCGCTTGGCGGTGTTCAGCTGTAGGGTCTTACCCGTTTGTTCGGCGATGAAAAGATAGCCGGGGTCCCATCTCAAGAATTCCTCGACCGTCAGAACGTCATCACCGTCCGTATCCGCGGAAAGAAAGACAAGGTCGGTGAAATGAAGGATTTCCCGGCGGGATATCTTGCCGTCGCCGTTAAGATCGGCCGACCTGAAAACGCCGTCATCGATAGTGGCGAGATCCTGCGCCGCCGCTGGCGGCGTGCCGACGCTAAAGGACGTGAACAGCCCAAGCAGGATCGCAGCCGTGGTCCGCGCTTTCATGTTGTCCTCCCTCGATAGCCGATGATGATGTCAGCCGCTTACATATCGCAAATCCCATAGTGCGCCAAGCACACAGCGCCAACAGTCCTGAAGGTGCGTCCGCCGCCAAGTGGAGGTCCAGAAGGCGGGATGTTGGCGAAGGCCTTCCTACGGTTCGCGAACCCAAACCGACTAAGGAATTTTAAAGGAGATTTTACTTCTTGCGGAACGTGTCGAGAGGGATGACCGAGCCGGTCTGGCGATCGTCGTCCGCTTCCGCGGCGCTGGCTTCCGGCTCGGGTTCGGCGCCGTCCTCCGTCGTCTCGTCGGCGGCGGCCGGCTGCTTGAACTGAAGGCCGAAGTTCGCGCCCGGATCGGCAAACGACGTCATTGCGTGAAACGGCACGCGCAGGCGGTCGCGCTTGCCGCCGAACTTCAGGGTCACCGCAAACGCCTCGTCGTCCGCGTTCAAATCCCAGAACTGGTGCTGGAGCACGATCGTCATCTCGCCCGGATGCTGCGCGCGAAGGCGCGGCGACATCTCGACGCCTTCGGCGTCGGTGCGGAACGTGATGTAGAAGTGGTGCGGATGGGGAAGACCGAATTGCCCGGCATGAACGAGCGCCTGGCGGATCACCTCGCGCAAGGCCTGATCTATCCACTGTTGGTACGGCAGCGCGCTCGTGCTCATGTTCACCAGATGTCATTGCTGCGGCCAAGCGGCGGGCCGGGTGGGAGGCTTCTGGTGCCAGGTGCCTCCCGAACCCCGCTCATGCCTTAAGCGGCGAGAGCATATGCCTCATTGTCATTGGCATCTGTATGCTTGGCCCGATAACGGCGGTGCCATGCCGGGCGAAAGCGTCACCTTTACCACGCACGTCGATCCTGTTTCGCCCCCTTAAAAAGGGGAGGCTTTTTCTCCTCCGCCTATACAATTTGGTGGAGGCGCCGGGTACTGCCCCCGGGTCCGCAACGCTTATTTCGTGAAGCGTTTATCGCCATAGTCGGTTGCCCGACGGCAGTAATATAGGCCCAACCCGGGGGAGCGGCAAGAGGCAGCCCCGCGGTTGTCTTCGCCTCCTGATCAGCCGTTCTGCAGTTCCGCGGCGAGTTCGAGAGTGAGCGGCGCGAAGCGGTCGAGGCGCGGCACGTAGACGGACATGATGCCGTCGCGGATGCCGAAGCGCCAGCCGTGGATCCGCAATTTGCCGTCGTTCACGCGTTCCGCGATCCACGGGAAACTGAGCAGGTTGGCCAGCGATGTCTTGATCGCCTCCTCGCCGCAGATCCGCAACTGCTCCTCGATGCCGAGGCCGCCCGCCACGAGCAACGTCCGCCGCCGCGCCTCGTCGGCGATCTGCATCCAGTTGGCGATAAAGGAGCCGCGCGCGCCGACTTCGGGCGGGGCGGTGTAGAGCGCCTTGATGCCGCCGCAACCGCCGTGACCGAGGACGACGATATGTTCCACCTTGAGCGCGGTGACGGCGAATTCAAGCGCCGCGCTGGTGCCGTGGTAGGATTTGTCCCATGCGTACGGCGGCACCAGGTTGGCGACGTTGCGCACCATGAACAGATCGCCCGGCTCGGCGTTGCAGAGAATTCCCGGATCGACCCGCGAATCCGAGCACGCGATCATCATGACCTTGGGCTCCTGCTTTTGCGCGAGGCGCTCGAACATCTCGCGCGACGTCTCATAGTTTTCGGCGCGAAAGCGCAGGAAACCTTCGGCAAGCTTGCGAAGAGGCATCTGGTTGTGATCTCCATCCGACATCTGGCCCGCGGCAGGGCCGGTTCACGGAAGATGCTGAAGGCTTTGCCTGGAAGGATCAAGCCATCGCCTGAGCGGAGACCTTCGGCCGTTTCACTTCGGGTTGCGCTCTGCTGCGCGTCGCTATCCGCAAAGTAAAGGCGGTAAGCTTCAACGACGGCGGGCTCGAGGATATCGTTCTGGGGAACCTCCATCTCGATATGATCGCGAGCGATTCCATCTTGGGTTTATGATAAGATTCCCAAGATGGGAGCGAACGACTTCATTCTCCCGCTTCTGTCTTTCTCCTTTGTTGCCCTGGGGCGGCCGCCAGCGCCGCCCTTTTTTATCGCTGCCCGTTGCCCGCGCCCGGGTCTTGTCTTCGAACGACATCTCCAAAGGCATGTGCAGCATCTTCATGCTATTTTTGCATGCCACCCATATGGCGTTTGCTTATCACCTTTTTCGGGTATAGATATAAACTATAACGTTGGGGATTTGGGGGATGTTCTCTCGATAAGGGTTTGAGCTCGCGCCAAGAGCCTTTTGCGAGCGTCGCTTTCCAACCGGACGGAGAGTCCCGTTGGCGAGAAGGGAGAAGCCTGTCTCGGGCGAGGGAAGTTCAATGGCGAGAGAAAGTGGACTTGATTGCCGAAATTCGGCTCAGAGCGGCGGCACGCGGGCGCGAGAAGTTAGGACGCCTGCGCACGCCGCCCAACTGTCACGCGGCGGCCCTTGTCTCGCAGCCAATCCCCGCGAAACGGAAGAGCCCGATTCGACGGGAACATTTCACCAATGCTCCATCATGCACGCCGCGTCGGCTCGATGTTGGCGTTTGCGACACCGCGTCATGCCTCGCCAATGTCAGGCGGGTCAGCGGCGCTTGGCTCTCTGCACCCAGCCCGGTTCGAGCCGGGTGCTGGAGATTAACGCAGAAAAGAAACGCGCCAGGGAAGCGAGGAGGGCCGGGGCAAGTCGCCCCGGCCGTCAGGTCAGGAAACACGGCAGGCGGTTCGCGTTAATCACAGTGGATTGTGGAGGAAAGACAAATGGCGCTGGTCATTGGTACATTCAGAGACGAAACAGTCGGCCCGATCGTCAAGTCTCCGACTGTTAGCGCAAATACGACGTCCGGCAACGATCGAGTATATATGCGCGGCGGCAACGACACCGTCCGTGCCGCCGGGGGCGACGACACGCTTTACGGCGAGGCCGGCAACGACACGCTCTATGGCCAGGACGGCGACGATACGCTCGATGGCGGTGTTGGCAATGACATCCTCTATGGCGGCCCCGGCAACGACATGTTGTATGGGCGTCCCGGCGACGACACGCTCGACGGCGGTGACGGCAATGACACCCTCGATGGCGGCTACGGCGACGACACCCGCTTGGGCGGCGGCGGCCACGGTACGCCCGATGGCGGTTAAGGTAACGACAAGCT
>CAZRWU010000117.1:0-10657 GCA_964603915.1 uncultured Rhodospirillaceae bacterium | reverse complement strand
ACCATGCAGACGGGGCGGACAGAGAGTGCGGGCAGAGCGGGCAGGCAGACTGCGTGCCGAATTCGAGCGCGCTGTTGGCGAGGCCGGATCGGCACCGGTGCCGATTTATCAATTTCGCTCTTGTCAATCTCACCCAAATGGGTAATAGTAAGCGCCGTCCCGCGAGCGTTGAGTGGTCTGGCTTTGATCTCCTCGCTTGGGCACTCGACCTCCTCCTATCCAACTTGGCCGCCCCTTGAGGGCGGCTTTTTTGGTTCCGCGGTTCGCTCCACTGTCAGGCGGCCATTCCCGCCTGGTAGGAGCGCAGGCCGTCGGCAACGTTGGCAAAAACCGCCTGAGCTTCCGCGATCGCGGCCGATGCGCCTGAAACCGTGTTCCGCCGCCCGAGCATCTCGATTGTCTTGCACAGTTCGGCCAGCCGAAGCGCGCCGAGATTGGCGCTGCTGGACTTCAGTCGATGCGCCGCCTTGAACAGCATCGCGGCGTCCGCGCTCGCGGCCGCGATGTCCATGTCGGCAAGAAGCTTCGGCGCATCAAGCAGATAGCAGTCGATGACGCGGCCGACGATGTCGGGCTTTCCGGGCCGTTGCAGCATGCGCAAGGCATCGAGAGCCTTGACATCGAGAGCCGGCTCATGCCCGGCCGGCGCCATGGCGGCGACCGCGCCGGTTGGTCGGCCGACCGCGGCGGTCGGCAGCGGCGATGTCTGGGTTATCGGAGCGATCATGGCGCCCTGTCCGGACTCTCCCGTCGCCGCATGCCCGCCCCCGCCGTCGAGCCAGCGGTCGAGAAGGTCGCGCAAGTGGTTCTGCTTGAAGGGTTTGCTGAGAAAATCGTTCATGCCCGCGGCGAGGCAGCGCGCGCGATCTCCCGCCATGGCGTTGGCGGTCAACGCGATCACGGGCACGGGGCGGCCATCGCGCCGGCGCCTGATCCCGCGCGCGCGAATCTCCGCGCTGGCCTCGAAACCATCCATGATCGGCATTTGGCAATCCATGAGGATGACATCATACGATCCGCTGGACGCAGCCTCGACGGCGGCGCGTCCGTTGTCGACCGTATCGACCCGGCATCCCCAGGATTCCAGAATCGCCGTCACAACCTCCTTGTTCACCATGTTGTCTTCCGCGACGAGGATCGTGGCGTCGATCTCGCTGTCGCCGTCGTGATCCGCCGGCGCATCGTGACCGCCGGCCGCTTCAGCGATTCCCTGGCCGTTCGTCGCATCGGTGATGCACGTCGCCAGCATGGCGAAACGCACCGGCTTATGAATCTGCCGAACCCGCAGCGCAGGCGATCCCTCGACCGGGTCAAAGTCCTTGCCAAAGGGCGCCATGGCAATCACCGGAAGCTTGGCGAGCGACGCATCCGCGTAGGCGGCGTACGCAAGGGCAAGACCGTCGAGGTCGGGCATGTCGCGATCGACGAGCGCGAAATCAAAGTGTTTCCCTCGCGCCGCCGCCTGTCTCAGGGTGGCGAACGCATGCTGGACGTTCGCGCTCGCCACGCAGGCGATTCCCAGCGCCGCCAGTTGCTGCTCGAGAACCTCGCGGGAGGCGGCATTGTCGTCAACGACCAGGGCCGTCAAGCCTTGCCGCGGGGCGGGCCGAGAGGCATTGCAATCCGCCCCTTCCTGCCAGGAAAGCGGCAGCTTCACCCAGAATCGCGAGCCCTTCCCGATTTCGCTGTCGACTCCGATTTCGCCGCCCATCGCCTCCGTCAGCCGCTTGGCGATGGCGAGGCCGAGGCCGGTGCCGCCGTACTTGCGTTTGGTCGATCCGTCGGCTTGAACGAAGGAGCCGAAAACCCGCCGGCAGCTCTCCGCCGTCATTCCGATTCCGGTGTCCGTGACTTCCAACTGAACGACGGAGCGTCCGCGCTCCTGTTCCACGGCGCACACCCGCACCACTACCTCGCCACGCTCGGTGAACTTGATGGCGTTGCCAACCAGATTGTTCAGGATTTGCCCGATCCGGCCCGCGTCCCCGCGCAGGGCGCGACGGATGCGCGGGTCGATGGCGCAAAGCAACTCCAGATTCTTGCCGAACGCTCTCTCCGCGAACGACTCCACGACGTCTTCCACGACGCCGACAAGGTCGAAGTCCTCGACCGACAGCTCCATCTTGTTGGCTTCGACCTTGGAAAAGTCGAGGATGTCATTGATGATCACCAGCAGCGACTCCGCAGATCTGCGGATGTTTGTCGTGAAATAGGTCTGCTTGACCGTTAAATTCGTGTTGTCGAGAAGTTGCAGCATGCCGAGGACGCCGTTCATCGGCGTGCGGATTTCATGGCTCATCATCGCCAGGAACTCCGACTTGGCGCGGCTCGCCGCCTCGGACGCCTCCTTGGCTTCCCTCAGCTGCTCGACCATCCGCTCCAGATCGGCATTCGCCGCCTCGAGTTCCCGCGTGCGGATGGCGACTTGCCGTTCGAGCTCATCCTGCTGCCGCTCAAGCTGATTTTCCACCCGCTTGCGGTCGGTGATGTCGATGAGAATGATCACCGTGCCGCCGGGCATCGGGTTCTGCCGAACCTCAAGAACGCGCCCGTCCGGACAGGCATATTCAAACTGCTGCACCGCGCTGGTCGCGCAGACGCGCAGACGCTCGCGTATGACGGCATCGAGAGCAAGTTCGGCGGCGCGCGCTCCCGTATCGCCGCCGGTCGGACCCGGAAGCCCCAGCATCTGCAGCAGGCGCTCGTTCCGCGTCAACAAATTGCGCTTTTCGTCGAACGTGGCGATGCCGGCGCCGGTATTGTCCAAGGTCGCCCGCAGCAGGGCCGACTTCTCAAGCAGTTCGCGCTTGCTTTGCGACTGGTTGATCGCGTACCGCACGGCGCGCTCGAGCAGCACCGCCGTCAGTTGTCCCTTCTCAAGGAAATCCGAGGCGCCCGCCTGCATGGCGGCGATGTCGATATCCCGATCGCCCATGCCGGTCAGGAGAATCATCGGAATCAAGACGCCGGCGGCCCTTGCCTCCTGGACCAGCTCAAGTCCGCTGCGCTCTCCAACCCGGTAATCGACCAGGCAGATGTCAACGGCCTCCTTCTCGATGGCGTCCCGGCCGGCGTCGAATGTCGCGACCCAGATCAACTCGAACTGTTCTTCTCCGATATCCGAAAGAAGATCCTTCGTGATGAGGTAGTCGTCCTCATCGTCCTCGATCAACAGAATGCGGGTTTTGTCTCGAGAGTGATCAATGGACATCGGCGTTGTGCTGCAAAGGCAATTCAACCATTTCCAACCAGTACCGCGTCAGCATCCGTGTAATTTCCACCAGGCCTTCGAACGTGACAGGCTTGGTGATGAACGAACTGACCCCCAGCCCATAGGTGCAGATGATGTCCTCGTCCGCCTTCGACGTCGTCAGAACAACCACCGGAATGCGGCGCAGCGCGGCATCCGCTTTCATCTCGGCGAGCACCTCTCGGCCGTCCCGCTTCGGCATATTGAGATCGAGGAGGACCAGGCCCGGATAGGGCCGCCCGGAGAGATGGGCGTAGGCGCCTTCCCGGCGCAGGTAGGCCAGAAGCTGCTCGCCATCCTCAACAAAGTCGACGCGGTTGATGGTGTTGTGCTCCTCGAAGGCTTCCTTGATGAGCATCCGATCATCCAAATCGTCATCGGCGACGAGTATGGAAATGGCGGCGGTGTCTCGAACCATGTTTACTCCTGGACGATCTGTTTTAACGGCAGGGTTACAATAAAGGTCGACCCCGCTCCGGGTTTGCTTGTTGCGACAATGGTTCCATTGTGACGCTCGACGATCTTGCGGCATGTGGCGAGGCCAATGCCCGTGCCTTCATACTCGCTGCGACCATGCAGCCGCTGGAAAACGGCGAAGATGCGGTCGAGATACTTTTCGTCGAAGCCGATACCGTTGTCGTGTATCCGAATTTCGCAGACCGCGCTTTCCTGCGGGCCCTCCATCCGCGCGCCGACGCCGCCCTCGATCTTGATTCGCGGCGGCACGTCCTTGCTGCGGAATTTGATCGCGTTGCCGATCAGGTTTTGCAGCAGCTGCTGGATCTGCGTCGGATCGCCCTCGACCATCGGCAGCGCTCCGACATCGATCGTGGCGCCGGCTTCATCGATGGCGACCTGGAGATCGCTCAGCACTTCCTCGATGATCTTGCCGAGATCGAGCGCGACGAACGGTTGCGCTTTCGTTGTCACGCGGCAGTAGGAGAGGAGATCGGTGATCAGCCTGCGCATTCGGCTCGCGGCATTTTGCATGCGGTCGACGTACATCTTGCCGTCGTCGCCAAGCTGATCGCCGTATCGGGTGACGAGGCGATTGCCGAACGCCTCGATCTTTCGCAACGGTTCCTGAAGGTCGTGCGACGCCACGAAAGCGAAATTCTCCAGCTCCTTGTTGCTTTTCTCGAGCTTGCTCATGTATTGGCGCAGCGTGCGCTCGGTCTGCTCCCGCAACGTCACATCCTCGTAGGTCGCGACCGAACCGCCATTCGCCAGCGGCTGATGCATGACGGCGATGACCCGGCCGTCGCGCAACCTTTGCAGCGAGACATCGCGCTCGCGCCGCGCGGCCTGGGTCGGACGTTCGGCAAGGGCGCGCGCGCCCTCTTCGGGCGTGTAGTTGCCGATGGCGACGCTGTACTCCATGATTTCACGCAGCGTGATGCCCGGTTTGACGATCTGCGGGGAGAACCGGTACATCTCGAGATATCGGCGGTTGACCACGATCAATCTCTGGTCCGGCCCGAACATGCACAGGCCCTGGATCATGTTGTTGAGCGCAGCGTCGAACAGGACGTTCTGGTGACTGAGCTGGTCGCTGAGACTGCTTAGCGCGGTTTCCCGCTCTTTTCGTTTCGTGATGTCGGTGTGAATGGTGACGGTTCCGCCGTGCGCCGTCCTTCGCGCGGTGACGCGAAGCCATCGACCGCCGCAGAGCGCGACCTCGAACGGCGTCGCCGGATTTTGCTGAAAACGCAGGCGCCAGGCGAGGTAGTCGTCGGCCGTCTGGCCCTCGGGATCGATATGGCCGGCCGCCAAGGCGGCCTCGATCTGTTCGGCGAACGTCTGGCCTTCGGCCGCGTTCGGGTAGAACTCCCGGTAACGGCGGTTGCAAATCGCGAGGCGGTCGCGGTTGTCGAAATAGGCGAATCCATCGGGCATCGCCTCGACAACCTCCCGATATTCCAGCCCCGCCAATCCCTCGCCGTCGCCATCGCCCGTATCGGCGGCGATCATCGATCCCGGACCCGTGCTCCCGCGCAGGGAAGCGGCAATATCCATCACGCGACCGCCTCCGGTTGCCGCTCGTCGGCGGCGGCGAGGAGCGCCTTGCGGTCGGCCTTGCCGTTGCGCGTGAGCGGGATCCCTGCGATGAAAGCAAGGTCCCTCGGAATCATCGGCGGCGGCAGGAGGCGCACGATGTGGCGGCGGAGGTCGTCGAGAACGGCCTCGGCGGAGGCGCCCGTCGCGGCGACAAGGTACGCGGCAAGCTGCGCGCTTCCCTGCGCGGTCGGTCTGGCGACGACAACGACGTCCCGGATCGCGGGGTGCTTGCGAATCACGCTTTCGATTTCGCCCAGCTCCATGCGGACGCCGTTGATCTTGACCTGGTCGTCGTTGCGGCCGAGGTACTCGATGTTGCCGTCGGGAAGGAAGCGGGCGACATCGCCGGTCTTGTACATCCGCGCGCCCGCGCCGCCGGCCAGGGGATTGGCGACGAAGCGTTCCGCCGTTAACTGCGGGTTGCGCCAGTAGCCCTTCGCCAAGCCAATGCCGGCGATATAAAGCTCGCCGGGAACGCCCGCAGCCACCGGGCGCAGGTTCTTGTCGAGGATATAGAGCTGGATGTTGGCGATCGGCTTGCCGATCGGAACGCGCCCTTCGTCGACATCGCGCCGGCAACGCCACCACGAGACATCGACCGCGGCTTCCGTCGGTCCATAAAGATTGTGCAATTCCGCGCGGCTGCGCGACATGAACAGGCGCTGGACGTCGATGGGAAGCGCCTCGCCGCTACAGAACACCATGCGAAGCGGCAACGTTTCGATTTTGGGCGAGACCAGGAACAACCTCAAAACGGACGGCACGAAGTGACAGCACGTCACGTTTTCCTGGCGAATCAGGCGCGAGAGGTAGCTGGGAACGACATGACCGCCGGGCTCGGCGACGACGAGCGTGGCGCCCACGGTCAGCGGCCAAAGAAACTCCCATACCGAAACGTCGAAGGTGTAGGGCGTTTTCTGCAGGACGCGATCGGCCGGGGTGAGGCGGTAGGTCTCCTGCATCCAAACGATCCGGTTGAAAATGGCCTTGTGCTGGATCAACACGCCCTTCGGCTCGCCGGTCGAGCCGGAGGTGTAGATCATGTAGGCCAGCGAATCAGGATCGAAGGCAAGCGCGGCGAGGTCCTCCTCGCCGTCGGCCTCGGGATCCTGGCATGGGTCGGCCGTGAGGATGATCGGTTGCACGCCGGACTCCGGCAGCGCGGCGGCCAGTTCTTCCTGGGTGACGACGAGGCGCAAGCCCGCGTCGGCGATGATGGCGGCAAGGCGCGCCGGCGGATCCTCCGGACTCAGCGGCACGTACGCGCCGCCGGCCTTGAGAATGGCGAAAACGGCGATCACCATCTCGACCGACCGCTCCATGCAGATGCCGACAAAGGTATTTCCGCGCACGCCCCGCCGGCGCAGATGGCGCGCCAGCCGCTCGATGCGAACGTTCAGCTCGCCATAGCTGACGCGCTTGCCCGCGAAAATGACGGCAGGATGCGTGGCGGCGCGGGCAACCTGCGCATCGAAGCGGGCGACAAGGCCCCCGACATAGGGATATTCCCTTGCCGTATCGTTCCACTCGACGACGATTTTTTCTTTCTCATCGGGGGAGAGGTAATCGTGGCAAGCGAGCGCCGCCCGAGGATCGGCGCAAATCGACCGCGCCAGCATGCCGAGATGCGCAATCACGGTGTCAATGAACCGCGGCGCCGCGCGCCAGGGACAGCACCAACGAACCAAGCGATTTTCCCGGTCAATGACGATTCCCAGCTGTGACGACGCGGCAACCGCTTCGCTATGGGCGCCGTCGAAGGAAACTGTCACCGCAGGTTGCGCCCATGCCTGCCGCGGCGAAAGGTCATCGTCGGCGAGGTCGGCGCCGCCCGTCCCGAACGGGGACTCCGTCTCGATCTCGCGACGCGCGGCGGAAACGCGGTCAACCAAGCTGGAGAACGGTTCCGCGTCGTTCACCGCGACGCCGAGCGGGACGATCTCTCTGACAATTCCGCTCACGTAACCGATGGCCACCGCCTCCTCGCTCGAGGTCCGGGCGATGTAGGCGACAAGCAGGGCGAGGAAAAGATCCGGCGCGCGGTCATCGTCGATCCCCAGCGGCCCGAGCGCCGCGTCAAGGCCCGTCACGGTGACCCATCGCGGGATGTCGCGGCCGTGGCCGCTCCTGTAAACGTCGGCGTGGGGGAGAACGGAAGGCGCCGCCACGCCGCTGGCTGTCTTCGCCGTGAGGCATCCACTCTTCAAGATCGACCGATGATCTTGGCCGCATGTATTGAAAGCCGTCTGTCCGTCCACCATTGCAAACCTCTGTCGTGCCGCCCGCATATGAGCCTGGTCGAGAACGGTCCCGCCGCCCTTGGACCTGCCTGGCTTATCGCCTCACGCTTCAACCCCGTTTTGTTGAAGGACGCGCCGGATCGCACCCACCGACGTCATCGCCGCGGCCTGCATCGGCGAGAATGCGAGGCCGTAGGCTTCCTCCAGCTCCATGATGACTTCGATGTGACGCAGGCTGTCCCAACTCGCGATCGTTCGGGTGCTGGCGTCATCGTTGATGTCGCCGAGCGGGCAGCGAAGGACACGCGAAATGACTTGCTCGATTTTCATAGGTATTACTGACATTTCCCTGTTTTCATTTGGCCGGTCTAGAACTGGTAGTAGACAAAGGTTGTTTCTCCAGCCATCAAGCCCAGCGAGACAGCGAAAAGCAGACACGTGGCGATTGCCCAGCGACGTGATGGCCGCCATACCCACGCGTGACGATCGCCCTCCCGCGCCAGCGGATCGGCGCCGATTTGATGATTGCGCATGAGTTCTTGGGTGTTGGGAAAAAGAAGCGCGATCGTCATCAGCCCGGAGATCAGCAGGAGGGAGGGCGTCGCCGCGACGGCGATCATCGCCGCGCCCGATGGCGGCGGAGGGGCGACGCCGAGCATGCCGGCCAGCATCGTCAGCGCCACTCCCAGATTTTCGGCGCGGAAGAAGACGAGCCCGGCGACGACAACGCTCATCGTCAAAAGCCAGCCCACCGGTCTCGGCAAGGCCGGCAATCCCGCCTCCCGCCAAGCGTGGTTGATCGCGAGAGCGAAACCGTGGATCAGGCCGAAGACGACAAACGTCCATCCCGCGCCGTGCCAAACACCGGCGAGCACGAACGTGATCACGACCGGCGTCGCCACCGCCATCAAGAAGCGCTGGGTTTTGCCAAGGCGCGCCTTGACCGCGCGACGCATCAAGCAGATGCCCAGTGGCGTATAAAGATAGGTCGTGAAAAAGCGCGTCATGGTCATGTGCCAGCGGCGCCAGAAATCAATAATGCTGGTGGCCTTGAGAGGAGAATTGAAGTTCAACGGCAGGCGGAAGCCGAACAGGTATCCGATGCCGACCGCCATGTCGGAGTAACCCGAAAAATCGAAGTAAAGCTGGAGCGTGTAGGCGATGGCCCCGATCCAGGCGCCGCCGGCGTCGATCGCCCCGCCGGCGGCGACGCCATTGAAGGCGGCGTCGGCATAGGGAGCGATGCCGTCGGCAAGAACCAGCTTCTTGAACAGGCCAATGCCAAACACCGTCACCGCCACGGCGATGCGCAGCGGATTGAAAAGCGCCCGCCGCTCATGCGCGAACTGCGGCATCATTTCCTTCTGCAACACAATGGGACCGGCTGTGACGCAGGGGAAGAAAGAACCCATCAGAAAGAAATGACTGAAGCGCAGGCTGGTGAGTTGGCCGCTATAAATTTCGAAAAGGACGCCAAGCTGGATAAACGTGAAAAACGATATGCCGACAACATATGCGATTTGCAGGTGTGGCGCTGAAGCAGCGAATACGCTGTTAAAATTGTCGATAAGAAAATTCGTGTGCTTGAAGTAGGCGAGCAGACCGAGATTGCACGTTACCGCCAGCATCAACGGTGTGAAGCCCCGCTTTCTCCGGCGCCGCGCCTTGATGATCAGAAGCGCGAATGCGTAATTGACAACGATCGAGGCGACCAGAACGACGGCGTGAAGCACGCTCCATTGGCCGTAGAAAATAATGGAGGACGCCGCCAGCCAAAGGATGCCGGCCTGCCAGCCCCACCGATGCACCACCGTGGCGAACCCGAGAAAGCATAGCGGTAAAAATACAACAATGAATTGATAAGAGTGGAACAGCATCGAGCAACCGCCTCCGCGCCCAATAAAATCTTTAGTAAAGAAACACCTATCGTTGTTCGGCCCGCGTCAGAGTTGCGGAATCTGGTCGATAATCCGTCTCAGGCAGTCGGGATTGCTGTGGTTCGAGTCGATGAACATGGCGGCCTCGCAGCCGACGGCGGCCGGATCGAAGCTGCCAACGACGTCGAGGCCATGCTTGCGGGCAAGATCATCGGTGATGGTCGTGACGCGCGTGAGTCCGTTCATGTAAACGGTCCCGCGCATGCCTTCGTAATAGTGCGGGTGGAACGGCGGATGCGCGAGAACGACTCGAACGCCTTCGTCGCCAAGAAGACCAAGCAGCCGATCAAGGGCTTCGACAGCCGAGGGATCGATGGCAATCTCCCGGCCCCGCCAGAGAGCCAGATCCTCGGCGGCCTCGCGCTGCGCCCGCTCCGGGCTGAACGCCTCGAGGCGCCGCCGCGACCAGAAAACGGATCCGCTCCTTCGCACGATGTCGAGATCCTCGAGCATGACGGCGTCGGTCGGACCCGGCTTCTCCGCGGCAAGGAGCATCCGCCAGCTCCCCTGCCACGCCGCCCGAAGCGACAGCAGGTCGAGCCATTTCCGCCATTGCACCGTTTCCCACCAGGGGTGCGCCGCCAGGCCGAGACGTCTGGCCATCTGCCGGTACTCGGGACCATAGCTCAGCCAGCGCTCGTCCGGACGGCTCGGGACGGGAAGGAATGTCAGATCGCGGATGCTGATGATGAACGTGCGCGGCAGGCGGTCGTTCGCCATGAACAGTTCGACGCCCGCCAGAATGTCCTCGACATAATCGCGATGGACGTGCGCGTTGTAGACATCGTGATGAGGCATCAGTTCGGCATGGGCTTCCTGCCAGTGACTAGCGCCGATGATGACAACTTCCGGGGTGCGGGTCATCCGCGCGACATGCGCGCGCCGCAAACGCCGGATATCGAAGTTGACGTCGAAAACGGCGTAATCATGCCCGGCTTCGAACGCGCGCGCCGCCCGCGCCGAACCCGACGTGCCGTAGATGAGCGGGTTCAACACGACGTTCGTCGAGATGACGCCGATCCAAAGCGCCACGAGCGTGCACGCCAGGACGGTCAGATAGGTCGCCGGCCGATCCGGCGCCGCGGCGGCGTCGGACGGAGGCAGCGCGTTTTCGGTGACGGGCTGGTCTTCCAGCCGCCGTCCCCGATCGCCCCGGTGGAGGATCCGTCTGT
>CAZRWU010000116.1:0-10675 GCA_964603915.1 uncultured Rhodospirillaceae bacterium | reverse complement strand
CCGACGAGTTTCTCCGCAGCCGACACCCGCCGGGTGGCCAGCCGAATCGGACCGCGGCAGGCCCGCGTCGCCGCGATGCTGATCCTCACCTTGCGCGGCACCCCCTTCCTCTATTACGGCGATGAAATCGGCATGGAGGATCTCCGCGTCGATCCGCAAAGGGCCCACGATCCGCGCGAGAAGCGCCTTCCCGGGCAAGGGCTGGGGCGCGATCCGGCGCGCGGCCCGATGCAATGGGACGGCTCGGAGAAAGCCGGATTCACCACCGGCGCGCCGTGGCTGCCGGTGGCGGCGAATGCCTCGCGCGTCAACGTCGCGGTCGAACGGGAAGATCCGGCCTCGCTGTTGACTCTCTATCGGCGGTTGATCGCGTTGCGCAAGAGCGAGCCCGCGCTCGTGGCCGGAACATGGGCGCCGTTTTCGGTCATCGGCGATGTTTTCGTTTACTCAAGACGGCGCGGCGAGCGCCGGCTCGTGGTGGCGCTCAACATGGGGCCGGAGCCTCTCAAGGTTGCGCTGCCAAACCAGGATCGGGGCGAAATTCTCATCAACACGCATCTTGATCGCGAGGGCGAGACGGTATTCCGCGACGTCGATCTGCGCGCCGACGAAGGGGTCGTGGTGCGGCTCGCGGCGGCGCAAAGCTGAGGCCAGCCTTTGCTCATCCGGCCCTTGCTCATAAGGAACTCGGGCCGGTCCGCATCCGTTCCTTTAGCGGCGGTTCGAAGGCCGCCGCACAGGGAGACCTGAGAAGAGGAAAGCGACCATGGCGGACGAGCAGAAAGACGATCCGATCGCACCCCGGCTCCAAGACAAGCCCGAAGGCGAGCGGGAAGACGTGGAAGGGAGCGGGGCCAAGAAAGACGATGTGACCGCGCCCCTGCAACAAGACAAGGCCGAGGGCGAGCGCGAAGCCGTCGAAGAGAACCTGAAAGGGCAAAAGCAGCAATAGAGGGGCTGAGGAGCCTGGAAGGACTCGGGCGATGTTGGCTTCTTGAGCGTTGCGAGCGGGCTATTGCTTGTGGGACGGGCCCTGTGTCTGCCCCGCCTGAACGGATTTTCGCGGCCGCACGCCCTTCGTTGGTGGCCCCGGCGCCAAGTCCCGCTCCGCAAGGCAGGCGAGGGACCGGCGCCGGGGCGGGCGACATTGACTCTGAAGGCCGGGCTTAGTTCCGCCGCCGCATATCCTGTTGAACGTCCTGCGCGGCGCCCGACATGCCGGACCCGGCCGCTTCCACGTCCTGTCCCATGCCGCGAACCGTATTGCATCCCGCCAGGCCCGTAGACGCCACGAACAGACCGATGATGGCCCAAAAAGCAACGCGATGTTGTTTCATGATAAAAGCCTTTCCTATTCGTCATTCACAGCGATTGGCCGCTGCATCGTCTACTAACAAGCGGCGTGATCGTTTGATCCCTCTCGGCTTGTTTGTCAATCGCCGGCTCAATTGTTCCGGGTCGAGCCGTGGAGACGGGACGACGAACGATATGATGCGGCCCGGCGGTGGCAAAGCGGCGCTTGCGGCGCCGGCTTGCGCCGCGCCGCGTCGGGTTGTTGCGATTGAAGGCAGACGGCTGAACCCGAACCTTGTCCGGAGAGCGAACGATGTCCCTTTCCATTGTTTTTCTTGATCGCGAGACGCTGGCTCCCGATGTTCGCCTGCGCCGCCCGGCGTTCCCGCACACGTGGCGCGACTATCCCCATACCGCCGCCTCCGATGTCGCCGCGCGGTCGGCCGATGCCGATATTGTCGTGACCAACAAGGTGCCGATCGACAGGCGGACCCTTGAACAGCTTCCCCGCCTGAGAATGATCGCGGTCGCGGCGACGGGATTCGACCGAATCGACGTCGCCGCATGCCAGGAGCGGGGAATCGCGGTTTGCAACGTTCGCGGCTATGCGACGCACAGCGTATCCGAGCAAACGTTTGCCCTCATCCTGGCGCTGCGGCGCAATATCATCAATTACCACGAGGCGATCCGGCGGGGGCGCTGGCAGGAAGCGGAGCAATTCTGCTTCCTGGACTATCCCATCGTCGATCTGCACGGCGCCCGGCTCGGCATCATCGGCGCCGGCGTGATCGGCCGGCGAGTCGCCGAGATCGCCACCGCGTTCGGCATGATTCCCCTGTTCGCGGGGCGCAAAGGCGAGACATCCGTCTCCGCGCCGTTCGTGGATTGGAGCGAAGTGCTCGCCACCAGCGACATCATCACGCTGCACTGCCCGCTTCGCCCCGAGACGCGCAACCTGATCACGATGACCGAGTTTCGCGCCATGCAGCGGCGCCCTCTCGTGATCAACACCGCCCGCGGCGGCTTGATCGACGAAGCCGATCTCCTCGCCGCGCTGGACGAAAACCTGATCGCGGGCGCCGGCCTGGACGTCTCGCTTCAAGAACCGCCGGCGCCGGACAGCCCGCTCATGACGGCGGTGCACCGGCCCAACGTCATTCTCTCGCCGCACATCGCCTGGGCAAGCCAAGCGGCCATGCGGGTGCTGGCCGATCAGCTCATCGACATTATCGAGGCGTTCGCCGCCGGTCGGCCAGTGAACGTCGTCTGAGCGGCGCCGGGTTCACACGCGCCTCTTGATCCTGCCCGCGTTGGCCGCCGACAGGATGTCCAACAGCGCGTCCCGATCCTGCAAGGCCCCCTCGCTCTGCGAGCGATGGTGCCGCAGTTGCCGGTTGAGGCGGGCGAGTTCGCGCTGCTTTTCGGCAAGCTTCTCGTTCAAACTCAAGAGTTCCGCATTGAGCTCCTGAAGAACGCCGATATCGTGTTCGCCGACCAGAAACAGATCGTCGCCGCGCTCGTAGATCGTCATGTGCAAGGACGTCACGCGCGTTCGGAAATCGCCGATGTTCATCACGCCTTCCAAAACCAACCCGCGAGCGCGGTCGGCGCGCCGCGCGGCGATCTCGTCGAATCGCGGCAGAACGAATAAATAACGGATATCGAGCAGTTGCGCCGCCGGCGTGGTCGCCGGCAGCAGTTCGACAAACCCGCGGTTGGCGTCCTTCAATACACCGCTTCGGCTGACGACCGCCATGACAACCGAGCGGAGTGGCTTGCATACGGCCGGAATTGGGCTTTCTTCCACTGCCTCTGGCGAGGCCGCGGTCCGATCCAGCGTGCCCATTTCTTGAGTCCCTCTCTGTGTAACCGCTTATAAGAGTCGAGCGCCTGCGCCCGCCTCCACTCACGACGTATTCTTGCTTTATTGCTTTATTGCTTTTGACGAAGCTTGCCGCCGACCCTGCTTCTCGAGTTCTTCATCTTCCCGTCTCCCCCATCATGCCGCCGCCGCAGAGTCCCACCGGCAACAACACATTTATTCACCACAATCAACACGTCAATGGCCAGCAACGTTCCGCGCGGCCCGGTATTTTTTCTGCGGGTTAAAATTCCCGATATTTGTCGGGGAGATAAAACGGATGGGGGACAAATGCAACCATCAAGAGGAAGTTTCCAACAAATAATCTACTTGACTTTGCCGATCGGCAAGGGACAGAAGCCGTTCCCGGCGTCGGAGGGCGTCGGCCCAGCGTCATTGGCGCCGGCTTGACCATCGGCGCGCTCGTGCTCAACCTGCCCGAACGGCGGTACCCGATCTTGGCGATATCCTCCAGCGGCGTCGGCGCCGTTCTCTTCTTCACAACGGCGACCCAGACCTTGGTGACGATGAGCGCGGTCGTGCCGTCGGCGCTCGCGCCGGCGCTCGCCCAATCGTTCGATGCGCCAACCGGCCTGATCGGCTTTCAGATCGCCATCGTCTATGGCGCGGCGATGGCGACGTCGTCCGTGGGCGGCGCATGGGTGCGCCGGTGGGGAGCCTGCAGGATCAGCCAGATGGCGCTGGCGCTCTGCGCGGCCGGCGCCTTGCTCGCGGCGACGGCGCGCCTCTCCGCTCTCGCCGCGGGATCGCTGCTGATCGGTCTCGGCTACGGGCTGACCAACCCGTCGTCCTCCCACTTGTTGGAGAGACTGGTCGCTTCCGGCAACCGCAATTTGATCTTTTCGATCAAGCAGACGGGCGTGCCGTTGGGCGGGATCGCCGCGGGCCTGATCGCGCCGCCGCTCGCCGTTTTTTTCGGCATGTCGTGGCCGTTCGTCGTCACGGCGGTCGCCCTCATTGTCCTCATCGTCATGCTGCAGCCCTTCCGCGCGGACTGGGATCGGGATCGGGATCGCGGAATGCCGATCATGCTGTCGCCCTTTCGGGACATCCACGCGATGTGGCGGGCGCCGGTGTTGCGCTGGCTCTCGCTTGCCGCCTTCTGTTTTGCCGCAACGCAGCTTTGTCTCACCACGTTCGCGGTGGCGCTGCTCGTCGAGGACTTGACGTTCGGGCTGATCGTGGCGGGGGCCGTGCTCTCGGCGATCCAGGCGGCCGGTTTCGCCGGCCGGCTTTTTTGGGGCTGGCTCGCCGACCGGCTGAGGAACGGACTTTTGGTGCTCCTTGGCGTCGCCTGCGTCGCCACGCTCGGCGCCCTCGCCACCAGCGCCCTGACCGCGTGCGCCGATCGTCTCGCCGTCTACGCGGTTGTGGTCGGTTTTGGCTTCGCCGCCGTCGGCTGGAACGGGGTGTTTCTCGCCGAGGTCGCGCGCGGCAGCCCGCCGCTGTCGATCGGCAGCGCGACCGGGGCGTCGCTCGTTTTCACGTTTGCCGGCGTGCTTGCCGGGCCGCCGGCCTTTGCCGTGCTTCACGGCGTCATCGGGTCGTTCACGGCGACGTTCGCCCTGGTCGCGTTGCTTCCCGCACTCGGATTTCTGCTGTTGCTGCTGGCGCGGCGGGCGGCGGCCCCCTGTCCCGCTCGCGGACGTTCCGCCGGCCGGGAATAACCCAGGTGAAGGTTTCGCGGTTCGCCATGCCTTAGCCTTTGTCTTCCGTGCCGGGCAGGCGCGTCCTTCACCTTCCGTTTCTCGCTCGCCATGCCGGCAGCCGCACCCGTGCAACAAGGGGGAACACCGCCATGAACAACCTTTACGCAGCGAAGACCGGAGCGATCCTGACCTTGACGCTGTCTCTCGGGTTCGTTGCCGCCTGTGGAGACTCGGCCGTGGAAGAGTCGACCGTCGAGCAACCGGGCCAGACGCCGCCCGGCCAGGCGCCGATGACTCGGCCAATGGAAAATGGCGCGCCGCCGGCGGCTTACGAGCAACCGGGCCAGCCTCCGCCCGGCCAGGCGCCGATGATCCAGCCAAGGGGGAACGACGCGCCGCCGGCGGCTTACGAGCAGCCGGGCCAGCCTCCGCCCGGTCAGGCGCCGATGATCCAGCCGTTGCCGCCATCGGGAGAAGAGACGGACCGCCCGCCGACAGAGGCCGAACCGCGGCGTTAAGGGCGACGGCGCGCCGATGTGTCCGTGGCGGCCCTTGGCGGCGGCAACGCGCAAGAGGGCCTTCTTCGTTGCCATGAGTCCTTGCGCGCTTCCGGGACCTCCGCCCGGGCGGCACTAACCTAGGTGAAGGTTCCGGGCCCCCTTGTGCACTAGCCTGCTTGGGCGAGCGCAGAACGGGCTGTCTCTGTGCGCCGGCGATAGCCGATGGGCGAGGGGCTATGACATGAAGACGAAGGGGTTGCGAGGATTGTCAACGCTGACGGCCATGGCCGTGGCGGCGCTGCTCTTGACCGCGTGTGAGGACGAGCCGGAACAAACACAAGAGAGGCTGGACGAGGCCATCGGACAGAAGGAGGTGCAGGATCTGGTGCGAGACGACGATGATCCGGATGCGCCCCGGCGGGACGAGGAAGAAGAATTGGAGGAGCGGGAAGAGCGGTGAGGCCACCCTGCTTGCCTGTGATTCGCCTGACGGACTGCGTGTCGCAGAATTGCCACAATCTGTTCAGAAATTCGAGCCGCGGGATCATAAAGCACGATTGTGGTGTTTGATGTTCAACTTGACGTAATTTTTCGCTCGGAGGGACATGCTTATGAAGAAGCCTAGATTGTTGAAAACCGGATCGGCGTTGGCCCTGCTGTTGTCCATGGGGCTGGTTGCCGCATGCGACGACGGGCAGGTTGGAGGTGAGCCGGCTGTCCAACAAGAGCAGCCGCCCGCGACGGGAACCGCGCCGGGGCAGCCTCAGCCCGGCACGCAAACCGTGCCGCCGGAAGCGGACGAGCGGCCCGGCGACGTTCCTCCGGCCGAGGAGCCCATGACCGACGAGCCGTTGGAAGAGCCGGACCAGGGAATGGAAGAGGAGCCGGCCCCGCCGCCTCAGCGCTGATCGCAACCGCTGCGGCAGGCCGTTGCCCAGCGGTCTGCCGCAGCGGCGCCTCCTCGGTGCTTCCATGAACGGCAGCCTTCAAAGTCTTCCCTCCTCGGAAGGCTCGTTTTCTTTCCATTCCGCCCCGCCATTCCCCAGCTCTCTTTGAACGCCGGCGGGCTTGCGCCCGCCCGTCGCGCATGACACATCACATGCGTTGATGGGTTGTGATGCGAGTCAAGGAACGCGCTGATGAGGCGAAAAGTTGTGACGGCGGTATGTCTGGCGGCGCTGCTCGCGGGCGTGAGCCTCTCCGCTTGCGACGATGGCGAGCTGGCGGAGCAGCCCGGTTCCCGCGTGACTCAGAGTACGGGCGAAACGAGCGAAAACGCGGCGCGCGGCGCGGCGCAGGATGCGCCCGAAGCCGGTGGAAGCGAAGCGACGGGATGGTCGGGCGAACAGGCGGGTCGTCTTGCCGCCGAGGCCGTCGAGAAGGGCTGGCGACAAACCAAGGATTTCGCTCGGCGAACTGTCGAAGCGTGGAATGCCGCCCCCGGTGATGAGACGGATGCCGCTGTCGCCAGGATCTGGGAAGAGACCAAGGATCGGGCGCGGCGCGGCGGCGAGATCATGAAGGAGGCCGCCACGGCGGCGGACGATGCGCTGGGGAGCGCATGGCGGCAGACCAAGGATGCCGCCAAACGCACCCATGACGCGTGGCGGCGGTCCCTGGCGGACGATCCCGCCGATGAAGCGGTCGACGAGGTGAGTCTGTAGGGGGGCGGAACAACATACCGTTCCTTTTGTTTTCTATAGGACCAAGGGACGCATTGTCCGGCGCCGCATTATCGGGCGCTTGAGCAGTGATTGCCTGAAAATGAGGCATTCGATGCACGGGCGCTGAGGGCCGCGCCGCGGGGGCTGCGACAATCGTGTTAACGAAATTTTGGCATATTCTTTGCTAAACTTTTCACGCAACCATGTGGAGTGCCGATCATGAGCAGACTGCGGGACAAGGATCCGATATTTCCATCGCACGCGGCAATCCTGCGGCAACAAAAGGAGCATGCCGCGATCGAACCGCGCGCGTCCGTCGGAATGCTCGTGGATCGCGGACAATTTGGCGAGGGCATTCCCGGTGGCGGCGAGCAACGGCCATCCGGCTGCTGGATCGTCGGCGACCAGGACGAGCCGCTGCGCTACATCTGATTTTTCATCCAACAATTTTCTCAACGCCCCCATAAAAAAACCGGCCCGTTTGGGCCGGTTTTCCTGTGAACGAGGGCGCGATTATTGTTATGCGGCGTCCGCCGGCGTCCAAACTTCCGGAGCCTTTTTCGCCACGTCCTCAAGCGCCTGCCGCTGCTTCTCCAACTCTTCCGGCAAATGGTCGCCGAACTTGTCGAAGAACTGCCTGATTTCGGCAGCCTCGGCCATGACGCCTTCCTTGTTGATGGCGGTGATGCCCTCGTACTTCTTGCGGTCGAAGTCGAGGCCGGCCCAGGTGATGTCCTCGTAGCGCGGCATCAAGCCGAACGGGCTATCCACAGCCTCCGACTTGCCCTTCACCCGCTCGACGATCCACTTGAGAACGCGCATGTTCTGCCCGAAGCCGGGCCACAGGAACTTGCCTTCCTGGCTCTTGCGGAACCAGTTGACCCGGAAGATCGCTGGCAGCTTGATGTCGGTGCGCTGGCCCATCTTCAGCCAGTGCCCCCAGTAGTCGGCCATGTTGTAGCCGATGAACGGGAGCATGGCGAACGGATCGCGGCGGATCGCCGCCTGCCCGATGGCGGCCGCCGTCGCCTCGGAGCCCATGGTCGCCGCCATGAACACGCCGTGGTTCCAGTCGCGCGATTCATAGACCAGCGGGAAGGTCTTGGACAGCCGGCCGCCGAACAGGAACGCGCTGATCGGCACGCCTTCCGGATCTTCCCAATGTGGATCGATCGTCGGGCATTGGCCGGCCGGCGCCGTGAACCGAGCATTGGGATGGGCCGCCGGATGATCCATGTCCGGGGTCCAGTCGTTGCCCTTCCAGTCGATGGCGTGCGCCGGCGGATCGCCGTCCATGCCTTCCCACCACACGCCGCCGTCGTCGGTAAGCGCGACGTTGGTGTAGATCGAGTTGCCCGGCTTTAAGGTTTCCATCGCCATCGGGTTCGACTGGTAGGACGTGCCCGGCGCGACGCCGAAGAAGCCGTATTCGGGATTGATCGCCCGCAGCGTGCCGTCCGGCCGCGGCTTGATCCAGGCGATGTCGTCGCCGACGGTATAGGCCTTCCACCCCTCGAAGCCTTGCGGCGGCAGGATCATCGCGAGATTGGTCTTGCCGCACGCGCTCGGGAAGGCCGCGGCGACGTAGGTCTCCTCGCCCTCGGGGGACTCAAGACCGAGGATCAGCATGTGTTCGGCCAGCCAGCCCTCGTCGCGGGCCATGACCGAGGCGATCCGCAGCGCCAGACACTTCTTGCCGAGCAGCGCGTTGCCGCCGTAGCCGCTGCCGTACGACCAGATTTCGCGCGTCTCGGGGAAGTGGATGATGTACTTGTTGGAGATGTCCGACTCGCACGGCCACGGCACGTCGGCCTGCCCCGGCTCCAGCGGCGCGCCCACCGAGTGGACGGTCGGGATGAAAAACCCGTCGCTGCCAAGGGCGTCGAGAACGGCTTGGCCCATCCGCGTCATGATCCGCATGTTGACGACGACGTAAGCGGAGTCGGTGATCTCGATGCCGATCTTGGCGATGGGCGAGCCGATCGGCCCCATGCTGAACGGAATGACGTACATGGTGCGGCCGCGCATGCAGCCGTCGAACCGCTCCTGGATGATCTTGCGCATCTCCGCCGGGTCCATCCAGTTGTTGGTCGGACCGGCGTCTTCCTCTTTTTCCGAGCAGATGTATGTGCGCTCCTCGACCCGCGCCACGTCGCTCGGATGGGAGCGCGCCAAGTAGGAGTTCGGGTACTTCTCGGGGTTCAGCCGGATGAAGGTCCCGTGCTGAACCATCTCTTCGCACAGGCGATCGTTCTCTTCCTGCGATCCGTCGCACCAGTAGACCTTGTCCGGCTTGCACAGCTTGGCGACTTCGTCAACCCATGCAAGCAGTTTGGCGTTCGAGGTTCGCTCGCTTCCTGTCCCTGTCATGATGTCCTCACGTCCGTTGTTCTAAAGAAGGCCAGCCGCGATGCTGTCCCGCATCACTCGGTAAATGGTGTTCTCAGGAGCGGCGCCGCGTCCCGGATTGAAAAATAGCATAGGACATTTGGGGCCGCGTTCAAGGAAAAGCGGCCTTGCGTGCGGCCTTGGCGCAACATTGCGAAGTCTTGTAAACGATGAAACTGGAAACGCGACTATGCGTTATGTTGTTCGCCTTTTAGTTCCGCGCTCATCTCCACCAGCATCGCCCGCGCCTGTTCCGGATCATGCGCCGGGCGGGGAAACTCCAGCCGCGCCAGCGTATTGCCGCGGCGCAGATCGCACCCTTCGGGGTCGAGCGCGATCATGCTCCAGCCCTCTCCGCGCCGGAGCCGTTCCATGACGAGCGCCCTCACTTCGTCCTTGTTCAGTTCGGCAAGGAGTTCGATCTCGGCCGCGGCGATGGCGTCGGCCGACGCCGTCTCCGACAGGAAATCCCGCGCCGTGAACCAGCGCGCCCGCGCGAAGCCGCCGACGTAATGGACGCGCTCGATGGTCATGCGATGGATCGCGAAGTCGGCGAAGCCGGCGTAGCTCGCCGCCGCGCGCGGCCTCCTCGATCAGAAGCGCGGCGCGGCTATCGGCCGCAAGATTGCGCGTGTGTTCGGCGAGTTGCGAGAAGAAGAAGAGCGGCGCGCCGTCGCAGTCGCACGCCACCGTCACCAGCGACGCGAAGGGCCAGCCTTCCTCACGGCGGGACGTTGTCGCGAGCGCTCCCGATCGCGCCCGCCGCAACAGCCGCCGCGCGGCGGCCGCCGTCATCGCCCGGCGAACGCCTTGGCCTCGGCATGACGAAGGACCATGTCGCGCAAGGTCACGATGCCGACCGGAATGCGCGAATGATCGACCACCAGAGCGCGCGTCAGGTTGAACTGCACGAGCAGCCGGACAGCGTACTTGGTTTGCATGTCGATGGGCAGGGTCAGCACCGGCTTGGCCATCACCTCGTAGACGTTGACCCGCGCGGCCGGGCGATCGTTGGCGATCACCTCCCGGGCGATGTGAGAGATCGTCACCAGGCCGTATTCGTCGAACGGGTCGCGGCGCTCGACCACGAGGGAGCTGACGCCGGCCTCGCGCATGACCTCGATCGCCTGCGCGACCGTGTCCATCCGGCCGATCGTGCGAACGGACGCCGTCATGACGTCCCCGACGCGAACGCGTTCCTGTTTCATATCTCGGCCTCGATCTCTCTCAACAGCGCTTCCGTTTGCGTGCGCAGGCCGACGGCGTCCTCGATGCCGATCTGGAACGCGATCCCCGCTC
>CAZRWU010000115.1:0-10735 GCA_964603915.1 uncultured Rhodospirillaceae bacterium | reverse complement strand
GGCGTGACCCCATTGGTTTTGTTGTTGAAGCGCTCCGGGAAGAACTCGGCGAAGTCGGGCATCGCGCGCGCTTTGAGAAGCTTGGTGTGCAGCGCCGCAACGCCATTCGTCGACTTGCTGCCGACCACGCACATATTCGCCATCCGAACCTGCTTTTCCGGATATTCTTCGATCAGGCTCATCCGCTGCAAGCGGTCCGTGTCGCCCGGATAGCGGGTTGCGACCTTCCTCAAAAACTGGCTGTTGATCTCGTAGATGATCTGCAAGTGCCGCGGTAGCAGACGCTCGAACATGCTGACCGGCCATTTCTCCAGCGCCTCCGGCAACAGCGTGTGGTTGGTGTAGGCGGTCGCGTTGACCGTCAATTCCCAAGCCTTGTCCCAATCCATGTGTTCCTGATCGACCAGGATGCGCATGAGTTCCGGCACCACCACCGCAGGGTGGGTGTCGTTCATCTGAATCGCCACCTTATCCGGGAACGACAACCAGTCGTCGTTGTCGGCTTTGAAGCGGCGAATGATGTCCTGCACGGAGCATGACACGAAGAAATACTGCTGGCGCAGCCTCAGCTCTCGCCCCGCATAGATCGCATCGCTGGGGTAGAGCACCTTGGTGAGATTTTCCGCCATCACTTTGTCTTCGACAGCCTCGACGTACGAGCCCCGGCTGAAATCGTGAAAATCGAAGTCCTGGGTGGCGCTGGCGGTCCATAGCCGCAACGTATTGACGTTGTAGGAGCCGTAGCCAACGACCGGGGTGTCGTACGGCATGCCGATGATGGGACGGGTATCCTGCCAACGCCAGCGGGTCACGCCGTTCAGACGGATCGGCTCGGCGTGGCCGCCGAAGTTCACGAAGTAGGAATACTCAGGGTGCGGAATTTCCCATGGGTTCCCCAGCCGCAGCCAGTTATCGGGTTCTTCGACCTGATAACCGTTCTCGATCCGCTGCTTGAAGATGCCGTAGTCGTAGCGGATGCCGTAGCCGATCGCGGGAAGCTTCAGGGTCGCCATCGAATCGAGAAAGCAGGCGGCGAGGCGTCCGAGGCCGCCGTTGCCGAGCGCCGCATCCACCTCCACGTCGCGCAGCACGTCCCAGTCGAGCCCGAGCCGGTGCATCGCTTCGCGGCATGTGTCCTCCATGAGCAGACTGATCACGTTGTTGCCCATGGCGCGCCCGATCAGGAACTCAAGAGAGAGATAACAGATCCGCTTGACGTTACGGTGGTGGTAAGCCTGCTGAGTATTGATCCAGCGGCCGACAAGACGATCGCGAATGGCCATCGCCAGGGCATGGTAGCGATCCTGTGTCGTCGCCGAATACTGATCCTTGGCTAGAGTAAACTGTAAATGGAATTTGAAGCTGTGGATTAAGCTTTCGACGTCGGTGCCGGTATGATAATTGGCCGGCAAGCTGGGAACGCCGGTTTCCGTACCTGTCCGTGCTTGAGGTTTCATTGCTCCTCTCCCTCCCTGATTGGCCGCGATGGCCCAACGATTATGAGTATCCCGGTAAAGCCGGATCGAATTGTGCGGCGTGAAGCGCGCCAAACCTCCCAATCCGCTCCGCCGAGGCTGGTCAGGCCAGCAACGGGTAATGTCATGCGGTCAAGAATCCGTCCATAGCGAAAGACGCCGGTTCGGCATTGCTTCGGGTAGGGTTCGGCGTCAATCCCGATACCTCTTGGTGATCTGAACTCTCCGCCCGGATTGTCCAGTTGGCAGCCTCGGTGGCGGGATCATAGCCTGACTGAGCGCCATCTTCAAACGTGGCGGGTTACGCTTTTGAACTTGCTACGACAAGAATGAACCCTCCTGGGTTAACGTCCCTGCGGCGTTGCCTTCACAGCGCCGTGTTTAGGCGTTACAACCGTACGATCGGCGGGGGCTTGGCGCGGGGGCGTGGCGATGGCGTGTGCCGTCGCCGTATTTCCGTTCGTGGAGCGCTGCCTGAACCTCGTCGATCAATGGCATCAACGGGAAACGAGAGAATTTGCGACCCGATGCGATGTTCTCGATCGAAAGGACCACAATCATGAACGACGGCGCAAGGGGCAAAGACGAAGGCAAAGGCAAGGCGCCGGTCGGCGCCTCACGAGCCCGGGCGCGCCCGGAGACCCCGGCGCAGGAAAGCCGACGCGCCACCATCGACTCGCCAGGAAATGGCGAAGTGGCGGCGACGCTTGACAGGGATCCGGCGCGAGCGCGCGGCGATCAAGCGCCGCGCGGCAAGGGTGGAAAGCGATCGAAGGCCACAGGCAACAAGGCGACTGCGAAATCTACGCTGCGTGAGCAACCGGAAAGCCGGGCCAAGCCATCGGCGCAAGCGGCGCCCCCCGTCGAGACGCCGCCCGCACCGGTCCCGCCAGAGTCGACCGTGCCGACCGAGAGCGAGCCGGCGCCGGCGGTAGCGGCGGATCGGTCTTTGCGAGGCGCGCCTGCCGATGCAAGCCATCCGCAACGAAAGGAAACCGAAGCGTCGCCTCTGGAAGCCGCGCCTTCCCCTCAGCCGGAAGTGGCGCTAACCCCGCCACCGGCGGCGCCACTGCCGCCGCTTGCGCAAGCAGAGGACATCGAGGCGATCGTCAACGCGGACCACCGGGATCCGTGCGCCGTCCTCGGCATGCATCCACTCACCTCCGAAGGCGATCTGGTCGTGCGCGCCTTCCTGCCCGATGCCCGAGAAGCAGCCGTGGTCGACGCAGGTGACGGCAGCGTGATTGCTCGCCTAGAGAGGATGCATGACGCCGGCTTCTTTGCGGGTGCGCTCCTTGGCCGAACCGCGCCCTTTTCTTATCGCCTGCGGATCACGACGGATGGCGGTCACCTCGACCTTGACGATGCTTATCGGTTCCCTCCAATCCTCAATGAGAACGACGAGAAGTTGCTGGCGCAAGGGGCGCATCTTCGCAGCTATCGCAAGCTGGGTGCGCATCCGCAACAACTCGACCGCGTCTCCGGCGTGTCGTTCGCGGTATGGGCGCCGAATGCCCATCGCGTCGCCGTGGTTGGCGACTTCAACAACTGGGACGGCCGCCGTCATGGCATGCGTTTGCGTCATGAGTGCGGCGTATGGGAAATTTTCGTGCCTGAGGCGCGAGCAGGCCAGTACTACAAGTACGAAATCAAAAGCGCTCCCGGCGCATCGCCGACCACGCGCTCCGATCCATGTGCGTTCCAGGCCGAACGTTGGCCTGGCTCGGCCTCGAACATAGCGGATCTCGACGCGTATCAGTGGAATGATCGGACCTGGATGGAGGCGCGACGGCAATCTCATCCGTTGCGCGCGCCTCTCTCGATCCTGGAAGTGCACCTGGGCTCGTGGCGACGTAAGCCGGAAGAGGGCGCACGCTGCCTGACGTACGTGGAATTGGCTGAGGAGTTGCCTCGCTACGCCAGGGAGCTCGGCTTCACCCATGTCGAGTTGATGCCGATCGGCGAGTATAATTTTGAGGGATCGCTCGGCTATCACCCGATCGCTCTCTATGCGCCGACGGGTCGCTTTGGCGCGCCGGACGACTTCCGGCTCCTCGTCGACCGTTGTCATCAGGAGGGCATCGGGGTCATTCTGAACTGGGCGCCGATTCATTTCCCGGATGATCAGCAGGCTCCGGTCCAGTTCGACGGGTCCGCTCTTTACGAGCATCCCGACCCGCGTCAACGGCGGCATCCCCAGTGGGACACCTTGATGTATGACTACGGGCGAGCGGGCGTCAGCAATTATCTTCTCAGCAACGCCCTTTTCTGGATGGACTGCTACCACATCGACGGCCTGCGCGTGCACGGCTTGTCCTCGATCCTGTATCTCGATTATGGGCGCGGCCCCGACCAATGGTCCCGCAACAGGTTCGGCGGACACGAAAATCTCGAAGCCGTCGATTTCCTGCGCCGGCTCAACGAAGTCGTCTATTCCGAAGAAGCCGGCATCTTTACGGTTGCGGAAGAAACGACGGGCTGGCCGATGGTTTCACGGCCGACCTTCCTTGGCGGGCTTGGTTTCGGCTTCAAGTGGAACGAAGTGTGGTTCCACGAAACGCTGAGATACATGGCGCGCGTTCCCATCCACAAGCGGTACTATCATGATGAACTGACGCATGGCCCGGCCTATGCATACCAGGAAAATCATGTGCTCGCGCTCTCGCACGACTTGGTGGTCGGCGGCAAGGGCCCCATTCTCGGGCGGATGCCAGGCAGTCGCTGGGAAAAGTTCGCTAATCTGCGCCTTTATTACGGGCTTATGTACACCCAGCCGGGAAAGAAGCTGATGTTCATGGGCAACGAATTTGCTCAGGACCGCGAATGGAACCACGAGATAAGCCTCGACTGGCACCTGCTCGATGATCCGTTCCACAAGGGCGTCCAGAACCTTGTCAGTGACCTGAATGCGCTCTATGCGGCAATGCCGGCATTACATGAAGGCGACTGCGAGGAAGGCGGCTTTTCCTGGATCGACAGCAACGACAGCGACCAGTGTGTGATATCCTATCTGCGTACGGCAATGTCCGGTCCGGGGATCGCGGCCATCGTATGCAACTTCACGCCCGTCGTCCGCCACGACTACAAAATCGGCGTGCCCGCGGAGGGATACTACATCGAACGCCTCAATACCGATTCAGGGCGCTATCAAGGAAGCAATGCGGGTAATGCCGGCGGGGTATGGGCCAATCCCGAACCGCTCCACGGCAGACCACATTCCCTCAGCTTGCTGCTGCCGCCCTTCAGCCTTGTGATTTTCGAACGGGCGGATGGGCCATCGTCTCAGTGACGACTCCCACACACCTGATGCAATAGCCTGCGGCCGCGGTTGGCTTGCAAGCTGACACAGGAGGATCTGGCGCCTTTCGAAAAGATTTTCCGGCGTCGCCGGGAGAGAAAAAGAAAGCCGGCGGCCTGGGCGCGGCTCAGACCGCCGGCGCCTTGTTCAGCGCTTGGCCGCGGCGCCGCCCGCTTCTCTGTCCATGTAGGCGCGGGTAACCTCGGGAAGAATGGAAACCAGTCTTCGCGCCAGTTCCTCTTCCTCCTTGATGATGCTGTCGCAAACCTGGGCCGTCTGTGTATCGCCTGCGGCTTCGGCGGCGCTGCGCAGCGAGGTGTAAGAGGCGATTTCGTAACTCTTGAACCCGTAGTCCGTGATCGCGTTCTTGAGGACCTCATCCGTGGTGAAGAAGCTGGTCGCTTCCTGAATGTTTCCCATGATGGTCATCGCTATGTCTTTGAGCGCGGAGGTGTCTCCCCCACGGCGCTCGATGCATTGGCGGATCATCTCCCGCTGCCGCTGCGACGCCTCGACATGATCACGGGCCCAGCTTTGCATCTGTGGATAGTTCTCAAGCCGGTCGACCTGATTTTCGATGGACTCGATGGCTTGCTTTTCCATGGCGTGCGCATCACGCAGCCATTGCATCAGAAGTTCATCCCGCGTTGACATGGTCTTGCTGCTCCTTGCTGTTGATGATCGGTTTGATTAGCCGTTGACGATGTAACCCCCGTTCGGATGTATCACTTGTCCTGTGATGTATGAGGCGTCACTGGATGCGAGGAAGACATAAGAGGGAGCGATTTCCGAAGGTTGCGCTGCGCGGCTCATGGGAACCTGGCCGCCGAATCCGGCGACGTGGTCTTCGGGAAAGCTCGCCGGAATCAGTGGCGTCCAAACCGGGCCCGGCGCCACGCCGTTGACGCGAATCCCGCGTTCAACCAGCGTCAGCGCAATCGACCGGGTAAAGGCGACGATCGCGCCTTTGGTGGCGGAGTAGGAAATCAGCTTCGGGTTGCCTTTGTAGGCGTTGACCGAAGTGGTATTGATGATGCTGGACCCTTCCCGCATATGCGGCAGCGCGGCCCGCGTCAGATAGAAGTAGGCATGGATGTTGGTCCGAAAGGTTCGGTCCCACTCTTCCGGCGTGACTTCCTCCAAGGTGTCAACGGCGTGCTGCTCGGCGCCGTTGTTGACCAGCACATCGATCCGCCCGAAAGCTTCCGCCACCTCGCTCGCCAGCGAGCGACACAGCTCGGGGTCGCCGAGATCTCCCCGGAACAGGCGGCAATCCTGGCCCTCGGCTTCCACCAGATCGCGGGTCACTTCTGCGTCTGTGTCCTCTTCCAGATAGGCGACGACGACTTTGGCGCCTTCTCGCGCAAAATGAACCGCGACGGCGCGGCCGATGCCGCTGTCACCCCCGGTAATGATCGCCACCTTGTCTTGAAGCTTTCCGCTGCCGCGATAATCGTCCCGAATGACTTCCGGCTGCGGCGTCATTTCATCTTCGCGACCGGGCTGCTTCTTCTGGTGTTGCGGCGGGAATTTCTCGCTCATGCGTCCTCCGGCTGGTGTCGATCCGATCGCGGCAGGAATTGATCATGACAAGTATGCCGGAGGTAACGGATGAGCGTGGTTGAGGTTCCACAGCTTGTTCGGAGGCGGCCGCGAGTTCCGGTGTGGCGAGTCTGTCGGCGGCGCCGTGGCGAAAACGAAACGCCTATAACACCAATGGGTTAGTTCTAAGAAGACTGCTTCAACGCCCAACTTTACGCGTGCCCGGATGAAAAAAACAGGTAAACTGAATTCATGGCGGCGATCCGTGCAGGTCGTCGTTTCCGCACCGAAGAGAGACAGTCAGAACCAGCAGTGGTCGGAAAAGGTGCGGGAGGGAAAACCAATAGAATGCACGAAATGGCCCTGTGCGAAAACGTCATTCGCATTTTGAACCGCGAAGCAGAGCGGCATCATTTCTCTCGTGTGAAGATCGTGCGGATTAAGCTTGGCGCCCGATCCTGCGTGGCCCCGGAGGCGATGGATTTCTGCTTCCGGGCAATGACCAAAGGGACGTTGGCCGATGGAGCCCGATTGGAGTTGATCCGCGAGCCGCTGGTTGCCTGGTGCATGAACTGCGGCGAGGCTGTATCGATCAGCGAACGGTATGATGCCTGTCCGCAATGCCGGAGCTACGAGTTGCAGATCAGCGGCACCGACACGCTCCGCGTTACGAGCCTAGAGGTCGAGTGATGTGCATGGTATGCGGGTGCGGCGTTTCGCTGAAGGCGCTTGGCGACGACGGCGATCACCACCACCATCACCATCATGATTCTGAACATCATCACGGCGCACAGGGACATGCGCCGTTGACTTTCCCCGCCGACGGCGACCCGCTGGGACCGTTGGGCGCGCTGCATGCACCGGGGATGGCGCCGTCTCGCATCATCGAAGTCGAGCATGACCTGCTTGCCGAAAACGACCGGTTCGCCGCCGAGAACCGGAAATTCCTTGCTGCCAGCCGCATTCTCGGCCTCAACTTGATGTCAAGTCCAGGATCCGGCAAGACGACGTTGCTGGTGCGCACGATCGCCGATCTCCAGCCGAAAGTCGCCATCGCCGTGATCGAGGGAGATCAGCAAACCAGCTTCGATGCCGATCGCATTCGCGCCGCGGGGGCGGCGACGGTGCAGATCAATACGGGGCGAAACTGTCATCTCGACGCCCATATGGTCGGTCACGCATTGGCGCGGCTCAAGCCGCGAGCGGGTTCCATCGTTTTCATCGAAAACGTCGGCAACCTGGTGTGCCCCTCCGCTTTCGACCTTGGTGAAGCAAGCAGGGTTGTCATGCTGTCCGTGACCGAGGGCGACGATAAGCCGCTCAAGTACCCGGATATTTTCGCCGCGGCCGATATGATGGTGGTGACCAAGGTAGATCTGCTGCCGCACGTCGACTTCAGCATCGAACGCTGCGTCGCCTTCGCACGCCGGATCCGACCGGCAATCGAGGTGGTTCAGGTTTCGGCCAAAACAGGTGAGGGACTTGACGCCTGGTATCAGTGGATTGCGCAGTGCTGGCAGGACACCCTCCAGCCGGCGGGCAAAGCCCCCCGGATGCCGTCATGGTAATGGCGGCGACGGAATCACGGCTGGACGAGAGCCATGTGGCTCATGTCATCTCTCTGCCTCGCGCGGCGCCGCCGGTCCTGGCTGTCGGGGCATTTTTGAAGAACACGCTATGTCTTGCCGAGGGCGCGGCCGCCCGCGTCTCTCATGATGTCGGCAATCTTGACACGCCTGCGGCCGTGCTTGCTTTCGAGGATGTCGCGGAGCGATTCTTAAGCGGGTTGCGCGATGGCGCGGTAGCGGTAGCGCACGATCTTCATCCGGATTTTTACAGCACGCGTTATGCCGAGACCATTGCGCAGCATCTTGGCATCGACGCCGTTCCCGTGCAGCATCACCATGCCCACGTCGCCGCGGTGATGGCGGAGCATGGCCGCGACGGCGCAACGCTGGGATTGGCGCTGGACGGCTTTGGTCTGGGCGCCGACGACACATCCTGGGGTGGGGAGCTGCTCGTGGTGGAGGCGGGGGGCTATCGTCGTCTCGGCCACCTTGCCCCCCTGGCGCAGCCGGGCGGCGACCGCGCGGCGCGCGAACCCTGGCGGATGGCCGCGGCGGCCTTGCATGCGATGGGCAGGAGCAAGGAAATCCCGGCGCGGTTTCAAGATTTCAAGGGCGCCGGCATGGTCGCGCAGATGTTGGAGAAAGGCGTGAGGGCGCCGATGACCTCCAGCGCCGGCCGCTTGTTCGATGCCGCCTGCGGTCTCCTCGGCGTTGTCCCCATCGCCCGCTTCGAGGGTGAAGCGCCGATGGAGCTTGAGCGGTTGGCTGGCATCTCCGCAAGCGGTCCGGAGATTGATCCCGGCGGCTGGCGGCTTCGCGATGGGGTTCTCGACATGGTTCCGCTGCTGGCGCGCATCGCCGATCTCGATGCCGAGCGCGGCGCCGCCCGATTTCACGGAACGTTCGCCGCGGCATTGGCGCATTGGGTTGCCTGGGCGGTCGAGGCGACCGGCGTGCGCCAGGTTGCGTTGTGCGGCGGTTGTTTTTTCAACAAGATTTTGGCAACGCTCCTGTGCAGCGCGCTGGAGCGGCGCAAGATTGAGCCGCTTCGTCCGATCAGCCTGGGTCCGGGAGACACCGCGATCAGCCTTGGTCAGGCATGGGTGGCGGCAATGGGAAGGAGCGATTAGGGCGATGTGTCTGGCGGTACCGGCCAGGATCACCGAAATTCTGAACGATGGAGCCATGGCCAAGGCGGAAGTCGGCGGGATCGTCAAGGAGGTGAGCCTGGCGTTGCTCGACGACCTCAAGGTGGGCGACTACGTGATCGTTCACGTCGGCTTCGCGCTGTCGCGTTTGGAGCCGGACGAGGCGGAGCAAACGCTCGCCTTGTTCGCACAAGCGGGTGTCCTGGACGATGACGAAAAGACGACCGGTGAAGGAACGCGACGGCAATGACGGTTCGTTATGTCGAGGAATTTCGCGATCCGGGCTTGGCCCGCGCCATCGCCTCGGGCATTGCCGCAGCCGTCGATCCCGCTCGCCACTACCATTTGATGGAGTTTTGCGGCGGTCATACTCACGCCATCTTCCGCTACGGCGTTCAGGATCTGCTGCCTCCGAACGTACACATGATCCACGGCCCGGGTTGTCCGGTCTGTGTCTTGCCGGTCGGCCGCATCGATCAGGCCGTACAACTGGCTCGTGATCATGGCGTCATCCTCTGCACTTACGGCGATCTGCTTCGGGTCCCGGGATCGGAGCGGACCACGCTGCTGAAGGCAAAGGCGGCGGGCGCGGATGTGCGCATGGTGTACTCGAGCCTCGACGCTCTCAAGATCGCCCGCGCAAATCCCGACCGGCATGTCGTTTTTTTCGCAATCGGCTTTGAGACCACGACGCCGCCGACGGCTGTGGCGCTGAAGCAGGCAAGGGCTCTCGACGTCGCCAACTTTACCGTCCACTGCAACCACGTCCTGACGCCCGCGGCGATTGGCGGCATCCTCGCCAGCGCCGAAGAGGATGGCGCGAGCTTGAAGGTCGATGGATTTGTCGGTCCGGCGCACGTGAGCGCCGTCATCGGCAGCCGGCCCTTCGAGCGTTTTGCCGGTAACGGTGGACGCCCCATCGTCATCGCCGGATTTGAGCCGCTCGATGTGATGCAGGCGATTTTGATGCTGATCCGGCAACTCAACGCGGGACGCGCCGAGGTGGAGAACGAGTACACGCGCGTCGTCAACCCTGACGGCAATCGCAAGGCTCAGGACCTCATGGCTGAGGTTTTCGCGGTCCGCCGGACCTTCGAGTGGCGCGGTCTCGGCGCCATCGCCCAGAGCGCGCTGATGATCAATGAGGATTATGCCGCGTTCGATGCAGAACGCCGGTTCCCCCTGATCGAAACGTCGGTCGCGGATCATAAGGCATGCGAGTGCGCAGCCATTCTGCGTGGCGTGAAAAAGCCGCCCGAGTGCCGAATTTTCGCGACCGGATGCACGCCCGAAAATCCCATCGGATCGTGCATGGTTTCCTCGGAAGGCGCGTGCGCCGCGTACTACAGCTTTGGCCGCTTCCGCCAGCCGGCAGAAGCGACGGCATAGGTTAAGACTGACGCGATGTCTACGCCGACGCCACGCAAGCCCTTATCGCGCGTTCTCGACTTCAAGCAGGGACGTATCGACCTCAGCCACGGCTCTGGCGGACGAACCATGGCGCAGTTGATCGAGGAGTTGTTCGAAACCAAGTTTGCCAACCCTTTTCTTGCCCAGCGCCACGACGCGGCTTGTTTTCCGGTTGCCGAAGGACGCATGGTCATGACAACCGATGGCTTCGTCATTTCTCCGTTATTCTTTCCCGGCGGCGACATCGGCTCCTTGTCGATCCACGGCACCGTCAACGACATCGCCATGGCCGGA
>CAZRWU010000114.1:0-10834 GCA_964603915.1 uncultured Rhodospirillaceae bacterium | reverse complement strand
CTATCGGGATTATGCCGTGGACTTCGACGGCGACGGCCGTCGCGATCTTCAGAACAGCCTGCCGGACGTCTTCGCCTCCGCGGCGAACTATCTGGCGAAGGCCAAATGGCACGGGGACCGCACCTGGGGGCGCGAAGTGCTGCTTCCTTCCGGTTTCAACTACGCGCTGACCGGCCTGAACACGAAAAAGCCATTGCTGGAATGGGCCCGGCTGGGGGGGCGGCGAGCCGACGGCACGGCTCTTCCCGCAGTCGACATCGCCGGCTCGATCATCCTTCCCGGCGGCGCGGACGGTGGTCCGGCGTTACTCGTCTATGGCAACTTCGAGACGATCATGGCATGGAACCGATCGATTCTGTACGCCGTCGCCGTCGGTCATCTGGCCGACCGGCTTGTCGGGGAGGGACCTTTCGTCGCGCCACGGCGCGCAGGCGAGGTTGCCCTCTCCCATGACGATGTGATGGAAATCCAGCGCCTGCTCAATCGCCTTGGATATGATACCGGCGGTATCGACGGCCTTGTCGGTGAAAAAACCCGTGAAGCGATTCGCGGCTTTCAGAAACAAGCCAATCACCGCGCCGACGGCCATCCGAGCGCGGAATTGCTCAATCGATTGCGCGTGGTGGCGCAAAGATGACGATCGGAGTCAAATGCTCTTGCCGAGAGAGCCAAGACGCGCTGCAACCGGATGAGGGAGAGGGCTGATGATGAAACCTCTGTTGGCCGCCTTACTCATTGGCGGCCTCGTCACGGCATGTGCGGATACCAAAGTGGCCAAGCACGCCCCCGAGGAGACGCCGAAGCGTGACAAGACGGCTGGCCACAAAGGGTATAAAATCGGCGTTCCCTATCAGATCAAGGGCAAGTGGTATTATCCGAAGGAAGATTTCGCTTACTCCGAGACCGGCATCGCTTCATGGTATGGTTCCTACTTTCATGGACGGGCAACGGCGAACGGCGAAATCTATGACATGAACGACCTAACCGCCGCGCATAAGACGCTGCCCATGCCCAGCATGGTGCGAGTCACCAACCTCGATAACGGCCGCAGCCTCAAGTTGCGGGTCAACGACCGAGGCCCATTTGTCGACGGTCGGATCATTGACGTGTCGCGACGCGCGTCCCAGTTGCTCGGATTTCACGAAAACGGCCTTGCGAAGGTCAAGGTCGATATCCTGGCCGACGAAAGCAGAGTTCTCGCCGGTCTGGCGCCGAATCCAGCCGACAAATCCGCCGCATCCAGCGTCATGGCCGCGAAAGGATACCCGAGCGAGACTCAGAGCGTGGCATATGCATCTGCTGCATCTGCGCAAACGCCGGCGCCGTCGTCCAGCACAGCCCGGAATACGGCGTACCGGAATGCGGCGTACGCGCCTGCGCGAGGGGTTGCGCCGCAATCCGACCGCAAGGCGCCACTTTCGCTGCCGAGCATGGTAACAGCAGCGGGCCATGACGGTCCCGGACTTGGCGAAGGAAAACAGTCCGCCGCTCCGACGGCGTCTCGATCGAGAAGGAACATATACGTCCAGGCAGGCGCATTCTCGTATGCGGATAACGCGGAGACCGCGCGCGAGCAATTGCGGAACGTCGGGCCGGTTCTGATCTCCCCCGTGCAGAGAGACGGGCGCGACTTTTTCCGCGTGCGCGTTGGCCCGTTGGCTTCCGAGGACGAAGCCGATCGCCTTCTGGCGGCGGTCGTCCGGGCTGGATTCGCCACTTCGCGCGTCGTTCACGAATGATCCGGTCAGGGAAAACAGGCGACAGGCGCCTTTGCTTGCCGAAAGTCCCAGGATGGAGAAAGATGAAGACTAGGTGCTTGGTAAGGTCGTCGACCATGTCTATGCGTGTCCCGCTCACGGCCTTTTTGGTTCTTCTTATTGTCGCTTTGCCGAGCCGTAGCGCCCTTTCCATCGACACTTTGGCCCGCAGAGCCATTCTGATGGATATGACAACCGAAACCGTGCTGATGGAGAAGAACGCCGACGAGCCGATGCCGACGGCCTCGATGAGCAAGATCATGACCACCTATATGCTCTTTGAGGCGCTGAAAGAGGGCCGGCTTCGGCTCGACGATCGGTTGCCGGTCAGCGAGAACGCGTGGCGCAAGGGGGGCGCGCCGAGTGGCGGTTCCGCGATGTTTCTCAACATCCATTCCGAGGCTACGGTCGAAGAATTGATCAGGGGAATTGTCGTTCAGTCGGGAAATGACGCTTCAATTGTGGTTGCGGAAGGACTCGCGGGCAGTGAAGAGGCCTTCGCGGCGGAAATGACTCGGCGCGCGCGGGCGCTCGGGTTGGCGAACAGCACGTTTCGCAATGCGACAGGGTGGCCACATCCCGGGCACGAATCGACGGCGCGCGATCTGGCCCGGCTGGCGAAGCTGACCATTGAGAATTTTCCCGATTATTATCATTACTATGCTGAGACGGAGTATACCTACAACGGCATTCGCCAGGGAAACCGCAATCCCTTGCTCTACACCGATCTTGGCGGCGACGGCTTGAAGACCGGCCACACCAATGAGGCCGGATATGGACTGACCGGCTCGGCGAAGATGGGAGACCGCCGCTTGATCCTGGTGATTGCCGGGCTCGCCAACGAGAAGGAACGAGCGGAAGAAGCAAAGAAGTTGATGTCATGGGGGTTCCGCGAGTTCGACAACTACAAATTGCTGGCCGCCAACGAGACCGCCGCAACCGCCGAGGTATGGCTTGGCGAGAAAGATCACGTTCCGTTGGTCACCGACAAGGACGCGATCGTGACGTTGCCGCGTGCGGCGCGCCCCGACATGACCGTCAAGGTTCGCTATGAAGGCCCCATTCCTGCGCCGATCGAAAAGGGACAGCGACTCGGGACGCTTGTCGTCGAGGCCCCGAACACTGCGCCGGTCGAGTTGCCGCTGTTCGCCGGCGAGCCGGTTGAGCAGTTGGGCATGCTCGGCAGGCTTGGAGCAAGCCTTCGGCACTTCGTGATGAGCCAGATCAACTGACGCCCGTTATCATTCAAGCAAACCCAACTCTTCTCCACGTGGCGTTGTCGCGCGGTTCGCGCCCGCTGCGCCTCGCTATTTGCCGGAACTAAGCCGTGTTCATCGCGGTCGATGGCATCGACGGATCGGGCAAAAGCACTTTGGTCAAGGGGCTCGCAGAAGCGCTTGCGCCTTTCCATCCGTTGACCACCAAGGAGCCGACGGACGCCTCGCCGTGGGGGCGAAGGTTGCGGGCCTCGGCAAAGGCGGGACGCTTGCCGCGCGCCACCGAGATCGAGTACTTCCATAAGGACAGGTTGCATCACATTGAAACTGTTATTCAACCTGCCCTGGACCGGGGGCAAATCGTCATAACCGACCGCTATGTCGACTCCACTCTGGCGTTTCAAGCCCGGTCTCCCGAAGAGGCTGAAGTCCTCTATCAAAGCTATCTGGGCAAGGATGTTCTCCGCCCTGACCTGACGTTGATCCTGAGATGTCCGGTTGCGCGAGGGTTGCAGCGTCTTCACCGACGCGACGCCGGCTGCTTGTCCGCGTTCGAGGACGCCGAGGCGCAAGTACGAGCGAAAGAAATTTATGAATCCAGATCTGGCGCTCATTACCGATTCCTCGACGCCTCGGGCGCGGAGCAGGACGTCCTGCGGCAGGCCCTGACTGCGCTAAAGAAGCACTGCCAATCGCGTCCTGATCTCCATGATTATGTTGAGAAATTTCTCCTTCGCCGCTAGCGTGCCGCTGTTGCGTCATGGTTGAGCCGAAGTCCGCGGTTCCGCACCCTCGCGGCAATCCCATTCTGCTCGGCCACGGCCCCGCCGAGGCCGCGCTGGCCCGCGCCTTCCACAGCGGCAAGCTGCATCATGCGTGGTTGATCGCCGGTCCCCGAGGCATCGGGAAGGCGACGCTGGCCTTTCGCTTTGCGCGGTTCCTTTTGGCAAGCGGGAAGGCCGGAACAGCGGAAGGAGCGTCTTCTTCGCTCGCCGCGAATCCGCCGCCGCCGCTGGCCGTCGCGCCCGATCATCCGGTTTTCAGGCGCATCGCCAGCGGCGGGCACGGCGACATGCTCACTCTAGAGCGGCGGATCAATGAAAGGACAGGACGCTTGCGTCCCGACATCCTGGTCGAAGATGTCCGCAGCGTCGCCAATCTTCTTGCGCATACGCCGGCGGAGGAGGGTTGGCGTGTCGTCGTTATCGACGCCGCCGAGGATATGAGCCGCAGTTCCGCCAACGCGATGCTCAAGGCGCTTGAAGAGCCACCGGGGCGGTGTGTCTTCCTCCTGGTGAGCCATGCGCCGGGGCAAGTTCTGCCGACGATCCGGTCGCGGTGTCGTCGGCTGACGTTACCGCCCTTACCCTTGGACGTCGTCGCCCCGTTGCTGCGTCGCTACCGCCCGGAGCTTTGCGCAGAGGAAGCCGACTCGCTGGCGCAACTGAGCGAAGGCAGCATCGGCCTCGCCCTGTCCTTGGCGGAGCAAGGCGGTCTCGAGCTTTACGAAACGATCCTGGATCTCATGCAGAAGCTCCCCGCGCTCGATATTGTCGCTCTCGATCAGCTTGGCGATCAGCTCGCGGGTTCAGGCTCTGACGAAAAATTCGCCATTGTTCGCGATCTGTTGGGCCGTTTGCTGACGCGCCTGGTGACGACAGCCGCGTTGGACAAGGAAAACAATGGCGGGGCTTCGCAGTCCTCCGAACACCGCGTCCTTGCTCGCCTTGCATCCGCCGCCAGTCTTGATCGCTGGCTTGAGGTGTGGGAAAAGACGTACGGTCTGCTGGCTCGCGGCGAGCACGCCAACCTCGATCGCAAGCAAGTGGTCCTCGATCTCTTTCTGACTTTCCAAAGCGCCGTTCGTTCCTGAGTTGTTGTGAGGACGGAGCACGGAGCGGAAGCTGCCATGGCTGGTCCTCCCTATTACGTCACGACGCCCATCTATTATGTCAACGACGTGCCTCACATTGGGCACATGTACACGACGCTGGCGTGCGATGTCCTGGCGCGCTTCAAACGCCTCGACGGCATGACGGTGAAGTTTCTGACCGGCACCGACGAGCATGGTCAGAAAGTGGAGAAAGCGGCGCGGGCGGCGGGCCTTGATCCGCACGCCTTCACCGGCAGGGTATCGCAGAATTTCCGCGATCTGCTGCGGGTGATGAACTTCTCCGCGGATGATTTCATCCGGACGACCGAAGATCGTCATCGCCGCTCCTGCCAAGCGCTTTGGCGGCGGCTTGTCGAGAAGGGCCAGATCTATCTCGGCAGTTATTCCGGATGGTACGCCGTTCGCGATGAAGCCTTTTACGTCGAGAGCGAGCTCAGCGAGGGGCCGAACGGCAGCAAACTGGCGCCCTCTGGAGCGCCCGTGGAGTGGGTGGAGGAGCCTAGCTACTTTTTCCGTCTCTCCGAGTGGGGCGAGAGACTTCTCGATCTCTATGCGCGAAACGCGGAATTCGTCCTTCCGCGGAGCCGCTACAACGAGGTGGTCAGTTTCGTGTCGGGCGGGCTTCAAGATCTGTCCGTCTCGCGCACGACCTTCCAGTGGGGCGTTCCAGTTCCGGACGATCCCGACCATGTCATGTACGTGTGGCTGGACGCGCTGACCAACTACATCACCGCCGTCGGTTATCCCGATGTCGACAGTGACGAATTTCGCGCCTTCTGGCCTGCCGATTTGCATATGGTGGGCAAGGACATCCTGCGTTTCCATGCTGTGTATTGGCCGGCTTTCCTGATGGCCGCCGATCTTCCGCCGCCAAAGCGCGTGTTCGCCCATGGCTGGTGGACCGTCGGCGGCCGGAAGATGTCGAAGTCTCTCGGCAACGCCATCGATCCGCTCCACCTGGTCGAGACCTACGGCCGCGATCAGGTCCGGTATGTGATGCTCCGGGAGGTGCCGTTTGGCAACGATGGCGACTTCTCGCACGCTTCGGTCGTCAACCGCATCAATAGCGAACTCGCCAACGACTTCGGCAATCTTGCCCAGCGGGTGCTGGCGATGGTGGCAAAAAACTGTGGAGGGGCAGTACCGGAGCCGGGACCATTGACCGCCGACGATCGCGACCTCCTGCAAGGATGCTACGAGCTTCTGGATGTCGTGCGCACGTGCCTTGATCGTCAGGCCTTTCACGAGGCATTGGAGCATGTTTGGGCGCGGGTGCGCGCGGCCAACGGTTACGTCGACCGGCAAGCGCCATGGGCTTTGCGCAAGAGCGACCGGCAGCGCATGCAGACTGTTCTTTACGTACTGATGGAAGCCATCCGCCAATTCGCGCTGCTTGCGCAACCATTCGTTCCGGAAGCGGCGGCGCGTCTCCTCGACCAACTGGGGGTGATGCCGGAAAGGCGAACGTATGCGTTCTTCGGGCCAGGCCACACCTTGCAGCACGGGAACTCGCTGCCGGCGCCGGAGCCGGTATTTCCGCGCCATACCGCCACGACGGAGGCGGGCGAGGGGGCGGCTTGATGCTGGTCGATAGCCACTGCCATCTCGATTTTCCCGATTTCACCGACGAACTGGATGCCGTTGTCGCGCGAGCCCGGAACGTCGGCGTGCGAACGATGCTCACCATTTGCACGCATGTCACACGTTTTCATCGCGTTCTCGCGATCGCCGAACGTTTCGATAACGTTTTCTGCACCGTTGGCATACATCCGCATGAAGCCGCCCATGAGCCGAAAGTCACCGCAGAGCGCTTGATCGCTCTTGCCGAACATCCCAAAGTCGTTGGATTCGGCGAAACGGGGCTCGATTTCTACTACGAGCACAGTCCGCGCGACGCGCAAGCAGCGAGCTTCCGCAGTCATATCGCCGCGGCGCGGGCGACCGGATTGCCGCTGGTCGTGCACACCCGTCAAGCCGACGTACAAACAGCGGCGATATTGTCCGAAGAATACGCGTCCGGGCCGTTTACCGGCGTCTTGCACTGCTTCAGTTCCGGGATTCACCTCGCCGAGAAGGCGGTCGACCTCGGTTTCTATATTTCGTTTTCGGGTATTGTGACATTCAAGAAGGCCGATCATTTGCGCAAGATTGCGGCGGCTGTTCCATTGGAGCGGATCCTTGTCGAAACCGATGCGCCTTATTTGGCTCCGGTTCCCAAACGGGGTCAACGCAACGAGCCGGCGTTTGTCGTCTACACGGCGGACGAGATCAGCCGCGCCATCGGCGTAGAGAGCGTGGCGTTCCAGCAGGCAACGACGGAAAACTTCTTTCGCCTGTTCGCGAAGGCGAATGCGGCGTGAGGCTTAGGATCCTCGGTTCGGGCGCTTCCAGTGGAACGCCGGCCATCGACTGGGGCTGGGGAAAGTGCGATCCGCGCAATACGAAGAACCGGCGCACGCGCCCCTCGATTCTGGTCGAGGACAACGGCACGCGGCTTCTTGTCGACACCCCGCCGGAACTCCGTGAGCAACTGATCGCCGCTGGGATCAGCACTGTTGATGCCGTTATTTATACACATTCGCATGCGGATCACTTGCACGGGATCGACGATCTTCGGGCGATCAACAGGGCGCGCAACGCGGCGCTCGACGCCTATGCCGATGCCAAGACGCTGGAGGTGATCCGGACTCGCTTTCCCTATGTGCTCGAGCCGCTCGTCGAGGGTGCGCGCTTTTATTACAAGCCGACATTGATCCCGCATGTCATCGGCGACGGCGAGGCGTTCATGATCGGGAGCATTCCCATAATCGCCTTCGAACAAAGCCATGGCTTCAGTACAACGCTCGGCTTTCGATTCGGATCTTTGGCCTATACCACCGATGTGGTGGAGCTTCCCGAACATGCCTTCGAAATTTTGAAGGGGGTGCGCGTCTGGATCATCGGTACGCTCGTCGACAGGCCCCACAAGACGCATTGCGACGTTGACCGAGCCATTACATGGGTCCGCCGGATCGAGCCGCAGCGCGCCATCCTGACCCACCTGGGCGGCGATTTGGATTATGCGGCATTGGCGGCGCGACTGCCGGAAGGGATCGAGCCGGCATACGATAGCTTGGTGGTCGAGTTGTGACCGCTCGAGCAGCATCTTATTTTTCATAATATGCCTTATACGACAAACAATGCCGACCGGGTAAAGCGGCTTTTGGAAATCATGGCCCGCCTTCGTGACCCCCATCGCGGCTGCCCCTGGGACATTGAGCAGACGTTCGAAACCATCGCCCCCTACACGATCGAAGAAGCCTACGAGGTTGCCGACGCGATCGGCCGCGGCGATCTCGATGGCCTCCGCGACGAACTTGGCGATCTCTTGCTCCAGGTGGTTTTTCATGCGCGCATGGCCGAGGAACGCGGCGCCTTTGACTTTGCCGATGTCGTTGACGCCATTTGCGAGAAGATGATTCGGCGTCATCCCCATGTGTTTGGCGACGCCACAGTGCGCACCGCGGCTGAGCAAACGGCCGCCTGGGAAAACCACAAGGCGATGGAGCGCGGCGCCGACGGCAGCGCGCTTGACGGGCTTGCGACGACCCTGCCCGCGTTGACTCGCGCGATGAAATTGCAGCGCCGGGCCGCGCTGGTCGGCTTCGACTGGCCTGACGCAATGGCGGCTGTCGACAAGATCGGCGAGGAATGCGCCGAGCTGAAAGAGGAAATCGGCAGCGCCGCCGGTGCGCGCCGGATCGAGGATGAAGTCGGCGATCTCTTGTTCACGTGCGTCAACGTTGCCCGCAAGCTCAATATCGATCCCGAAAAAGCCCTGCGGCGCGCCAACGGCAAGTTCGAGCGCCGGTTCCGCCGCATGGAAGCGCTGCTTGCCGAACGCGGCAGCGGGCCGAGCGATGTTTCGCTCGACGACATGGAGCTTCTCTGGCGGCAAGCCAAGGCCGATGAAAGCCGCTGATCGCGCCTCAGCGGAGAAGACGGATCAGGCTGGACGTATCCCATCGACCGCCGCCCATGCGCTGCACCTGCGCATAGAACTGGTCGACCAGGGCGGCGACTGGAAGAACGGCACCGTTGCGGCTCGCCTCCTCCAGGCAAATCGCTAAATCCTTTCGCATCCAATCAACGGCGAAGCCGAAATCGAATTTGTCAGCCGCCATGGTGATGGCGCGATTGTCCATTTGCCAAGACTGCGCCGCGCCTTTGGAGATAACATCGACCACTTGGCCGGGATCGAGCCCGGCGCGCTGGGCGAAGCTCATCGCCTCGGCCAGGCTCTCGACCAAGCCCGCGATACAGATCTGATTGCACATCTTGGTCAATTGCCCGCTGCCGACAGGTCCCATCAGGCTCACGTTATGCCCGTAAGCTGAAAGCACCGGCTTGGCGCGTTCGTACGCGGCAACGTCTCCGCCGACCATGATTGTCAACCGCCCGTTCTCCGCTCCGGCCTGTCCTCCCGATACCGGCGCATCAAGAAAGGCGAGGCCTTGAGCCTCGGCGATCTGCGCGATTTCGCGGGCCACCCGCGCCGACGTCGTGGTATGATCGATCAAGATGGATCCGGCGCGCATTCCGGCAAGAGCGCCTGTTTCGCCGAGGCTTACGCCGCGAACGTCATCGTCGTTGCCGACGCAAACAAGCACGAGGTCGGCGTCTTGCGCCGCTTCCGCCGGCGTGCCGGCGATCTTGCCATGGTACAGTGAGGCCCACGACTCGGCCTTGCTCCCGGTGCGGTTGTAGACGGTGACTCGATGGCCACGCGTCGCAAGGTGGCCGGCCATCGGAAACCCCATGACGCCAAGACCGATGAACGAAAGACTTAAAGGTTGCATCGAGTCCCTCCTCCGCACGCCGCAACCGACTGAGCGACGCCATCCGCTTTTCAAATCAACGTGGTTGCCGTCAGAGCGTGTCGCTCCGCCGCCCATGAAAACACCATCACTGCGTAAACAGTGCGTGGAGCGCGTCCCAGCTGTCTTCGTCTGGCGTGAGCAGGATGGTCTCCTCCATGATTCTCGGCTCCGGCCGGTACGGCGCGCGTGATCCGGTCATTCTGCTAAAACCGCCCGCTTCTGTATGAATCAACACGCCAGCGGCATGATCCCATGGCTTCAACCGGGTATACTGAGCAAAATCAAGCGCGCCCTGGGCAAGATCCATGTATTCGCGGCCGGTGCACCCGTATTTGACCATTTTCCAGGGGGCGCTGACGAGCCCCGCCGCTCGTCGGGCATCGACGTACCGGCCAAGGCGGCGTCCGACCGAACCGGTCATGTCGCCGATGGCGCGGCCGTGCGGCACATGCAACCGCCGAGCGCCGCTGTCGTCCGTAATCCACGCTCCCTCCCCGGCGACTGCGTGGATGACAACATTGGTGACGGGATCGAGAATCCATCCTCCCAATATTTCTCCCCGCAGGCAGAAGCCGACGATCACCGCAAAGCAGGCGCGACCACGCGCATAGTTGAACGTGCCATCGACGGGGTCGAGAACCCACACCGGTTTCTCTCTGCCAAGGAGTAAAAGAGCATCGGGATTGCTCTCCGCCGCTTCCTCTCCGACCACTTCCGTGTCCGGCTGAAGAGCTCTCAGCGCCGCCGTCAGGCCTTTCTCCGCTTCCAGATCGGCGGTTGTAACGAGATCCGACGGGTTTCGCTTTGTCGCGATGTCGGACTGCTCCAAGCGCCGGAAGCGCGGCATGATTTCACGCGCGGCGACCTGCCGCATGATCTGGATGACGCGATCGGTGTCGGGCACCATCACGCGCCATCCTTTGTCCGGGCATAACCTTCGCACGCGGCCTGGGAGGCAGCGACGATCGAAGAAATGCCCGCTCTTTCATGAGTCTGTTTTGTTCGTGAAGCGCTCAACGGGTTGTCCACTCAAATAACTTCAGGCGCCGGGCTCCGGAGCCCATGCGGCGGAACCGTCGCGACCCTGCCTGTGCGCGAACCTCGCGG
>CAZRWU010000113.1:0-10910 GCA_964603915.1 uncultured Rhodospirillaceae bacterium | reverse complement strand
CGGCGCATCGAGATACGCTCGCCGGCGCGGCGCAAGCAACTTGCTCCGGTCCGAGGCAGCATCGGATTCATTGGTGCCGGCAATTTCGCCAAATCGGTGCTGCTTCCTCATTTGCGAAAGGTTCCCGGCTGCCGCTTCACCGGCGTCGCCACATCGACCGGTCTGAGCAGCGCGGCCGTCGCCGAGAAATTCGGCTTTGCCTACGCGACGACGGACTATCGGCAGATTCTCGATGATCCGGACACCGACACGGTCTTTATCGCGACACGGCACGACAGCCATGCCTCGCTCGCCGTCGAGGCGCTTCGCGTGGGCAAGAACGTGTTCGTCGAGAAACCGCTTGCCGTGAACCGTGAGCAACTGGCGGCTGTCGCCGCCGCGGCCAGCGCGTCCATGGGCCTCCTCATGGTCGGCTTCAACCGTCGCTTTTCGCCGATGATCCGCCGCGCGCAAGAGGTTATCGGCGCGCGCACCGCCCCGCTTGTGATCAGCTACAGGGTGAACGCCGGCCGCGTGCCGGCGGACAGTTGGCTTGTCGGCGAGGAGGGCGGTGGTCGGATCATCGGAGAGGCTTGTCACTTCATCGACACGATGCAGGCTCTGGTCGGCGCCGACCCCGTCGCCATCCATGCGATCGCCGCCAAGAACTATCCCGACGCCGTGTCGATCCAGATCAGCTTCGCCGACGGCTCGATTGGCGCCCTGATATACACCTCCCTCGGCGATCCATCGTTTCCCAAGGAAGCGATCGAAATCTTCACGGCGGGCCGGGTGATCACCATCAACGATTTTCGCAGCGCGGCGTTCATCGTCGATGGGAAAACGTCAACGATGCGGCAGCTTCGCCAGGACAAGGGCTTCGACGAGGAGATTCGGCGCTTCATCGCGGCGGTACGTTCCGACTCGGACGCGCCGATTCCTCTCGCCGCGCTTGTCGCGACGACCGAGGCGACATTCGCGGCAACCGAATCCGTTGCCTCGCGCACCAAGGTCAACCTGCCCGTGCCCGTTTGAGCGATAAGGTCCGGATCGCGCCGTTCGCATCGGAGGCGAAGGCCGGTCAGTACAGGTGCTGGCCTCCCGTCACCCACAGCTCGGCGCCGGTCACGTAATTGGCGTCGTCGGAGCACAGATAGTAGATCGCCGCCGCGACGTCGGCCGGGGAGCCCATGCGTTCCAGCGGAATTCGCGGGATCAGCGATTCGTACTCCGGCTGAATCATGTCGGTGGCGATTTCCCCAGGCGCGACCGCGTTCACCCGAACGTCCAAGGAGGCGAACTCGTGGGCAAGTTCCCGGGTCAGCGCCGAGAGAGCGGCCTTGGAGATCGAATAAGCCGAGCCGGCGAAGGGATGGACGGCATGTCCGGCAATGGATGTCAGGTTGACGATGGCGCCCCTGCCGCGATGGAGCGCAGCCGCGAAACCCCGCGCCAGGGCAAGCGCGGCGAACAGATTGATCTCGAAGACCTCCCGCCACGCCTTGATGTCGCCGTTGAGGCAGCCCAGGCGTTCCTTGTAAGGCGTCTTCGGCGAGATCCCGGCATTGTTGACAAGCGCATGAAGCGGACCGCCGCCGAGACGCTCGTTGGCGCTGCGAATGAACCCTTCCAGGCTATCGCTGTCGGCGAGGTCGGTCGGAATATGGAGAGTCCAGTTCCGGTCGCGCTTGCACTCCTCCGGCGCGGGATCGCGCGAACAGGTCAGGATCTGCCAGCCTCTCTCCAAGAACAACCGCGCCGTGCTGTGGCCGATTCCCCGGCTCGCGCCGGTGATGATGACCGTCTTGCGGGGTTGCGGCACACTTTCCGTCATGGCGCGCGCCGCGCTCTCAATGCGCCATCAACACAGGCCGCCGGGCATGCGCCAAGACGTCGTGAGTGACGCCGCCAAGGATGAGCTGACGCAACCGGCTGTGGGTATAGGCGCCCATCACCAAAAGATCGATTTCCGCCGCATCGGCGGCGTCGAGAACCGCGTGCCCGACTGACCGTGCGTCTTCGCCAAGCGGCTCCGCCGCCGCCGGGACGCCATGCCAAGCCAGAAAGTCGAGCAAGCCCGCCGCGGCGTCGCCCGGCGTGCGCTCGCTCGTCGCGCTGAACACGATCACGGCTTCGGCTGCGTGCAGAAACGGGAGCGCTGCGGTAACGCTGCGGGCGGCTTCCGCGCTGCCGTTCCAGGCGATGGCGATCCGCTTGCCGATTTGCCGCGGCGGCGAATCGGCAATGACCAGAACCGGTCGGCCGCTTTCGAAAAGAGCGGCATTGAGGGTCGCCGACGCGGTTGCATCCGCTTCCGAGTGCAGGCGCCCCACGACAATGAGATCGGCAAGCCGGCCGCGCGCGACAGTGACGTCGTTCTCGCGTCCGACCGTTTCGATCCACCGGGCCGAGGGTCCTGCCGTCGACGGCGCATGCGCAAGCGCGATGCCGCGGCGAACGCGCGCCTCCTCGAAATCCCGCTTGGCCATGGCGGCGCGCGCGGCCGCCTCCCTCTCGGTCAGGGCGATCAGTTCCTCCACCATCGCCCCCGATACCCCCTCGCCAAGCAGGGGCACCGATTCCTGGGGATCCGGTCGAACATGCAACACATCGACATGCGCCGAGAGAGCCTCGCCAACGGTGAACGCCGCTTCGAGGGCTTGCCGTCCTCCTTCGGTCGGTCCGACCGGCACCACGAGCTTACGAATGGTCATTGCAATCACCCTGCCCTTTCATCGGGGCCGCTGGCTGCCGAAACGGCGACGCTTCAGGTTTTATTGTCCCCGCCCAGCTCCAAGATCTGAAGCGCTTTGGCCAACGTTTCCTCCCGGGAACCGCTGCTGTCGAACCGGGTCCACGTGATTTCTCCAGGATCGTATTGTAGCTGCAAGCGGACTACCCAGGCGTTGGCGTCGGAAACGTTGCGGGTGCGCCGGGTGACGCGTTCTTGCATGACCTCGGGCGACGTCTCAAGCCAAAGTCCATGAAACGGCGCGCCTGCCGAGGCCGCGACGCGCTCGATCGCCAAGCGCTCCTCCGGATCGGCGAACACCGCGTCGGTGATGACGCTTTGTCCTGCCGCGAGAACCTCGCCGCACTCGTCGAAGACGGCTTGATACGTCCGTCGGTTCATCTCGGCGGAATAACCGCGAGAGCCGAGCCGCGAGCCGAGGGCGATGCCGGATATGCGCTTGCGTGTGCTGTCGGTGCGCACGACCCGCGCGCCCGGCGCCGCCCCGACGTACGGCGCAAGCCGGCGGGCCAGTTGCGACTTTCCGCTCCCCGACAGGCCCCCGATCGCGATCAGCCGCGGCGACACCGGCGCGAGATAATGGATTGCCCGGTCGAGGTAGGAGCGTGCTTCGTGCTGCAACGAGCAGACCTGTTCCGCCTCCGCTTGGCAACCGGCGGCGACGGCGACGATGTGGCTGCGGATCGCCGCTCTCAAGGACAAGAACAAGGGCATCGCCGCCAGTCCGCCGGCATCGGCGGTACTGTCGAGGTAACGGTTGAGCACGATGCTGGCGAGCGGGCGAAGACTGCGATGGTCGAGATCCATGACAAGAAATGCGATGTCGTAAAGAACATCGATCTGCGCCAGATCGGCTCTGAACTCGATGGCGTCGAACAAGGTCGCTTGGCCCTTGTACAAGAAGATATTACGCAAATGCAGGTCGCCATGACAATGGCGAACGAAGCCATGGCGTCGCCTCTCTTCGAGCAGGGCTTCGACGCTTGCAAGCGTGCGCCGGGAAATTTCCGCGAGATGCCTGACCTTCTCGCCATCGAAGATATGCGATCCGGCTTCGGCGAAGCTCCTGGTATTCGACTCGATCGTCTGGGCGACAAGCGACCGCCCGCCCGATTCGGGATGGCGCTCGGCTTCGTTGTGGAACCGGGCGATGGCGTCGGCGAGATCTTCCATGGCGAAACGGTCGAGAACGCCTTTCTGCGCCAATCGGTCGAACAGCGTCTCCTCATCGAAACGGATCATTTCCACGACCCAGTCGACAGCCTCGCCCTCGCCGTCGAACTGCAGCAAGCCGTCAGCCCTTCGCGTGATGCACCGCACGCCGAGATAAATATGAGGAGCCGTGCGCCGGTTGACGCGGACTTCGGCCTCGCAGTAGCGCCGGCGCAGAGTTTTCGTCGAAAAGTCGAGATAGGGGAACTTGACCGCGCGCTTGAGCTTGTAGGCGCGATCGCTGTGCAAAAATACGATGGAAGCGTGGGTGTCGATGCGCTCGACGCTTTCGGCAAAGCTGGAGGCGGCGCGGTAACTCTCCGGCCGGGACAAAAACGCGATGACCTCGATCTGATCCTCGACGATCATCCAGACGCGCTCCCTCGGTTTTCGTCTACCCTAAGCTCTCCCGCCGCTAAGGCAAGAGCGCAAACCAACCCTGTCGTTCGGGCAAGGTAAGATCGCATGACCACGCCGGCCGAAGCGGCCACGCATTGCGGCGCCATCGTCGAAGCGGTATGCACTCCGCCCAGGTCGACTTTGGGGAATGAGTAAGCATGATGACCGTTGCTCTTGGCCTTGCCGCGGGCTTCGTCCTCCTTGTCCTCGGCGGCGAAAGCCTCGTTCGCGGCTCCGTGGCGGTCGCCCGCCGCATCGGCGTATCCCCCCTGCTCATCGGTCTGACGCTGGTCGGTTTCGGAACCTCGATGCCGGAACTGGTCACCAGCCTCAACGCCGCCCTGATCGGCTCGCCGGGCATCGCGGTCGGCAACGTCGTCGGCAGCAACATCGCCAACATTCTTCTCATCCTTGGAATCGCCGCTGTCCTCAGGCCCATTCAAGCGCAACCGGCGGCCTTCTATCGAGACGGCGCGATGCTTGTCCTCGCCTCGCTTGCCTGCGCCGCTCTCTCGCTCGTCGGCGTGATCGGCGGCGTTTCGGGAACGGTGCTGGTCACGCTTCTCATCGCCTACGTCGCCTTCACCTACCATAAAGAGCGCGTGCATCCGGACGCGGCGGCGGCCATGCACGCCAGCGAGGCGGAGAGCGTCGCGCCGTTAGCGCGCTCCCTGGCGCTCAGTCTCCTGATCACCCTTGCCGGCATCGCGCTGACGATTCTCGGGGCGCAGATCCTTGTCGACAGCGCGATTGCGCTCGCGCGCTCGCTCGACATCTCCGAAACCATCATCGGCCTGACCATCGTCGCGGTCGGAACCTCGTTGCCGGAACTGGTCACGTCGGTCGTGGCGGCATGGCGCAACCAGTCGGACGTCGCTCTGGGCAACATTGTCGGCAGCAATATTTTCAACGTTCTCGGCATTCTCGGCGTCACCGCGCTGGTTCAGCCGATCGCCGTGCCTGCGGAAATTCTCGACCGCGATCTCTGGGTCATGTTGGCGGCGACGGCGCTGATGATCGTGTTCACGATTACCGGATGGCGTCTGAGCCGCATCGAAGGCGCGATCTTCCTCGGTCTCTACGCGGCATACGTTGCGTGGCTCGGCGGCGCGGCCGCCGTCATTTAGCCGAAGATGGCGCGCCGTTCGGCGACGCCGTGGGGGTCCTCATGAATCAGAACCTCCGCATGCGGAAACGCCCGCTCCAGCTCGCCCATGACCTGATCGGCGATCGTGTGCGCGTCCAATAACGTCATGTTGCCGTCAAGTTCGAGATGGAATTGAATGAACACGTGCGTCCCGGACGATCGGGTTCTCAAGTCGTGAATGTCGATGACCTCCGGATGAGACCGGGCAATGTGACGAATGCGCTCCCGATCCGCGTCGGGAAGTTCCCGATCCATCAGAAGGTTTAGGCTTTGCTTCAGGATCTTCCAGGCGCTGCGCAAAATGACAACGCCGATGGCGATGGCGATGAGGGGATCGGCCGCGTACCACCCGAACTGGGTGCTCAGCGTCAGGGCGACGATGACGCTGACGTTGGTGACCAGATCGACGCTGTAATGAAGCGAGTCGGCGTTGATCGCGAGAGAGCCCGTTCGCCGGACGACGGAGCGCTGATACAGCACGAGCCCAACGGTCAGCACGATCGACAGAGCCATGACTGCGTAGCCGATTTCGGTGTTGCTGATCGGCGCCGGGCGAATCAAACGCTCGCCGGCATGCACGAGAAGGAAGCCGGCCGAGCCCATGACAAAGCCGGCCTGAGCGAGCCCGGCCAGCGGCTCGGCCTTGCCGTGCCCGAAGCGATGCTCCTTGTCGGGGGGTTGCGTCGCCTGGTGAATGGCGATCAGGTTGATCAGCGATGCGGCCATGTCGAGCGTCGAATCGATGAGCGCCGACAGCAAGCTGACCGATCCCGTCGTCAGCCAGGCCGCGAACTTGGCGAGAATCAGGATGGTCGCCACGGTTACGGATGCGGCGGCGGCGCGTCGTTTCAGTTGATCCCGCTGATCCTTCATCGTCTCATGGTCCCGGCGGTCAGGAAGACAGTGCGACCAATCTCCTGGCGGCGCCGCTCACGGATAGAGTTCTTCAACCGTCCATCCGTTCGCGGAACGCCGATAGACAAAGCGCATGTGCAACCGGAACGGACGGTCCTCCCAGAACTCGAAGGTGACCGGAACGAGCCGGAATCCCGACCAGAACGGCGGTCGCGGCACCGGTTGAACGCCGAACCGGGCGACCGTCTTGGCGACCCGCGCTTCCAGCTCGAAGCGCCCCTGGAGCGGCTGCGACTGCTTGGAGGCCCAGGCTCCCAACTGGCTGATCCGCGGCCGCGTGGCGAAGTAGGCGTCTGCCTCGGCGTCATCGACGGCATGGACCGTTCCTTCGATTCGCACCTGCCGGCGCAGGGATTTCCAATGAAAACACAGCGCCGCTCGCGGATTCTCCCGGATTTCCCTCGCCTTCCGGCTGCCGAGGTTGGTGTAGAAGACAAAACCGCCTTGATCGTAGCCCTTGAGCAGGACCATGCGCGCCGATGGCGCGCCGGCCGCGGTTGCCGTCGCCAAAGTCATCGCGTTGGGGTCATCGGGCTCGCTTTTTTCGGCGTCCGCAAACCAGGACGCGAAATCGATAAAAGGATCTTGTCCAAAGCTTGTGGTCATCCCACTCGTCAACGCTCCAGCGGCGGAAGGTTGTCGCGAATAATCGCGGCGATCACTATGTAGCGGATGGCGGAAACGGATGAAATGGCGTTTGCTGTCGATGCGGATATGAACATGAACATACGGATCTTGCTGCTTCGAATTGCCGCTTCGAGGGGTGCGTGAAAAGGTGCGGCCCACGGCCTTTCTGCGCCCTCTCTAAGGCCTTGGCGCGGCGGGAGTCGTCGCCACCCGCCGCGGGTTGCGCCGCCGAGGCCGCGCGCCCTCAGATGCGCCTATTGCGGCGGAGGGCTGTCTCGGCTAACTGCTTGATGGACCGCCAAGGGTAGCCGATCGAGCGGTTGAAGGCATCGGTCTTGAGCGTTTGTTGCGGAAGGGTGGCAGAGTGGCCGGTTGCAGCGGTCTTGAAAACTTGTGTTCAGGCTGTCCTAGGAAGGAAAAAGTTTAACAAAAACAAAAGCTTATTGTGTTGCTCGTCGCGCAAACGAAAGCGCCATTTAGCGCGTTCCTGGCGTGTCGCGGAAACGGTGGGTTGGCCGAGCGGTTGAAGGCACTAGTCTTGAAAACTAGCAAGGGGGCAACCCCTTCCAGGGTTCGAATCCCTGACCCACCGCCATTCCTAGACATTCCGGCTTGGAAGATGATGTTGATACGTCCTGCTCACTCAAAAGACTGGCCTTCCATCTGGGCCATTCTCGAACCAACGATTCGTGCTGGGGAAACCTACGCGCTTGATACGGAGATGAGCGAGGATGCTGTTCGTGCTTACTGGTTAGGACCTGACAAGGAAACATTCGTGGCCGAAGAGGATGGATCAATCTTCGGCACCTACTACATGCGTTCGAATCAGGCTGGCGGAGGCAAACACGTCTGTAACTGCGGCTATATGACGAGCGCACATGCAACTGGCCGAGGTATAGCGCGGCAGATGTGCCTTCATTCTCTTGACCACGCCCGAATGCGTGGTTATCGCGCCATGCAGTTCAATTTCGTCGTCAGCACAAATGAACGGGTGGTTCGGCTCTGGCAATCGTTGGGCTTCGACATCGTAGGGCACTTGCCGCTCGCGTTCCAGCATCCGAAGCATGGTTACGTGGATGCGCTCGTGATGTATCAGTCGCTATAGCGGCCGCTACACGCGGCTCGCATCGCCCGCCAGTCTCCTGTTATCAGGTTGCGGCGCTCTGGCCGGTTCGGTTGCGGAGTGCACAGGCGCAGGCGCAAGCGTCGCTCGACCAGAATGGCTTGCCGCGGCGCATGCAGTTCCGCCAGCCGACATAGCGCGCCACGCGCGGCGGCTTGTGGTCGGTATCGAGCACGGGTTCTCGCCCAATCGGCGGCGCGGAGAGAAAGGGGGATTCACGCGCCGCCGGCAGCTCCCCTCAAGACGGAGGGGCGCATCGTTTGCGGCGCGCCCCGCAGGGCTGCTCCTCCCGGCCGAACACGCCCTTGAGGACCAAGTCCTCCGCTTGGGTTCTCAGGCGGAGGATCGGCCGATCCGCGATCCCCATCGGTCCGGCAATTCGATCGAGCCGACGGAGGGAACGGGCTCCGTCGGCATCGAACCCCTGCTAGTACCGGACGTTGCCGGAAGGCGCCTTGATCTTCTTGAGGTTGCGGTCGGTGAGCGTCTTCAGGAAGGCGACAATCGCCGCTTCTTCTTGCGCGGTGAGCTTGAGGTTGCCGAGCGGCTTGCCCCCGAAGATGTCCCTGTTAACGTTGTCCGGCACCTCCGGCGGCGGCCAGCCCCCCCCGGGAACGTCACGCGTGTTGTAGAAGCGCACCACCTCTTCCAGGCTCTTCAGGGAACCGTTGTGCATGTAGGCCTTCGGCCATCCCTGTCCAAACCGGGCGTCGACATTGCGCGCCGTTGGCACCCTGTGCTTGCCGTCGTTCTCAGGGGCCAGAAGCGCATATTCCGGCCGCGTGCGAAGGAAGCCGCCGAGACCGAGGTCGACCCACGCTTCGCCATCCGGATTGATCGGCGCGCCGTCATCGAGATACACCGTGTCCATCCTGTAGAATGGGTTCTCCGGATTGCGCGGGACGCCAATGTTGTCAAACCGGTTGTCGGTGAACAGCGGCGGCGTTCCGCCCGGCCCCGCTTTGTGGCTGATGTGGCAGGCCGAACAGTACTCGCCGAATTCGATGAGACCGGCGAACTCCTGCTCGGTCAGGATGTTTTGCGGATCGAGCACGGCCTTCGCGCCCTCCGCGAGGCCGCATTCCTCCTCGTCGTTGCCGGCAGCGCGGCATGCCCGCCAGTAGTCGTCGAACTTGGAGTCGAACGGATTGACTTCGGCGGACGCCTCGTACGCGGCGATCGAGAGGCCGATCCTGTCGTAGGTGTTGCCGACTCCAGCTAGGCTGCAGTCGAGCGAGCCGGGACCCCAGACATACTCGAACAGGCCCGCGTATTTGGACATCGCGACGTGATCGCACACCGCCTGCGCCTCCGGCAGGTTCTGCTCGACGGGGTTCAGGAACGGCCCCAGCGCCTGCTCGGCGATGGGACTGCCCAGGCGCTCGCCGGTCGCGCGGCCATCCCAGAACACCCCGCCTTCGAATTCGCCATCGTCCTCCTTGTAGCTAAAGACAGGGCTGTAGGCCGCGTACGCCGCGCTCGGCGGCTTGCGATTGCCGAACCGCTTGCGGTCGGCGCCGCGATAGACGGCGCCGTGGACATTGATGCCCGCAATCTCACCCGTCCAGCCGCTCTTCGGCCCGTGACACGAGGCACACGAGAGCGAGCGCGCCGGCTGGGAGATATTGTCGAAGAACAGAAGTTTGCCGAGTTGTTCGAGATTCTGCGGGTTTACCGGATCTTCGGGTATGGCATCAGCCGGCGCCGGGCCACTTGCCAACAGGACCAGAAGACCACTTCCGGCAAACGTAATCCATTTCCATGTCCCCATGATTATCCCCTTCCCATTCGCCCGTTCCTACTCGCCGGCGGAACCACGTAAAGTGGCGACGCAACTTTGGAGCCGACGGTGCAGCGGCGCCTCAGTACAGCCAAGCCTACCAAGCGCTCATCGTATTAACTTGATTATCATTCGCAATTAATGAAAAGCCTTTCCGCAGCTGATGAACTATAGCAAAATTGTGGCGATAGCGCAATTTTGCAGAGTTTTATTTGTTCGGGACTCCTCGCGCAACGGCGCTTTTCTCTTCATTTAGGATGTTGTTTGTTCTGGCAGCGGCATGCCTCAAAAAAGCCACATATTCCCAAGTTCATGGAAGCTCTTCGCCGCGAAGTCCTCGGCTTGGCCATCGCTCCGTCCGGGACCGAGACCTTTGCGACGGACTTCCCGCGCGCGGCTTGCGCGGGGTCAAGCTGGCGATGTCCGACGCGCACAAGAGGCTGGAAAGCGGCGATCGTCCGCGGCGGCGGCGGGACCAGGATGCGCTGCCGGTCGTGGTCGAGCCGTGGCGTGAAGCAGACGCCGCCCCCCCAGACGTCCACGTAGCGTCAAGTGTCGAGGTCGCGCCGCTGCCAGCGCTCGTGCTCGACCTGCCAGCTCGCCACCAGGCGGCGCACCGCCGACGCCGAGAGCCCCGGCGCGGCCAGCCCGGGCAGCGCCGTCAGCGCCTCCTCGAACTGGCCGGTCGAGACGCTCTTTAGGTAGAGCCAGACGAGCAGCTCCTCGCTATTCCTTGTGCCCCGCAAGATCGGCGGCAGCAGCTTCGAGGTGATGCGGATCCGCTCGGCGCCGGCGCCGCGATCGCGCGGCTTCGGACGACGCACCGCGATCGAGCCGATCCCGATCCGCATGTCACGCTCGGGCGGGTGCCCGTTGCGGACCAAGCGGCGCCGGTCGTGGCCGTCTTCGAGCTCAACGTACGGCGTGAAGGTGTGAAGAGACGCCCGGGCCGGCTTTTTCTTTTTGCCGGCCCGGG
>CAZRWU010000112.1:0-10917 GCA_964603915.1 uncultured Rhodospirillaceae bacterium | reverse complement strand
CGCGCCGAAGGAGCGGGCGCGTTCTATACGGGGCCGCTGGCGCGTCAGTTCGCCGAGGCCGCCGAAGCCGCCGGCGGCAGCATCACCAGCAACGATCTCCGCGATTATGCGCCGACGTGGCGGCAGACGATCACGGTGCCGCTGGGCAACGAGACGGCTCACTTTCCGCCATCGCCGGCCGTTGGCGGCGCCCTCGCCGCGAAGATGTGGACGTTGCTCCTGGAGCGCGGCGGCCTCCGCCGCGCGAGTCCGGAGGAGCGCCTGCGTATGTTCGCGGATCTTGGTTTCGATACCGCCTCCGACCGCCTTGAACTTCTGGCGGCCAGCGACGGGGGCGCAACGGCATCCCCGCTCGAGAATCCGTCGGCGGCGACGTTCGTGGCCGTCGATCGCGAGGGATCGGCCGCGGCCTGCGCGGTCACCCTCAACAGCCTGTTCGGAACGGGGCGCGTCGCGGCAGGCACAGGCATTGTTCTCGCCGCCGCCCCGGGTCCGGGAGGACGAGGCGCGACGGCGCTTGGGCCAATGCTGATCGTCAACCAGAACGTCAACGAATTCTACTTCGCCGGCGCCGCGGCCGGCGGCATGGCGGCGCCGACGGCCCTTGTCAGCGTTGCCGCCCGGGCCGTCCTTGGCGATGAGCCTCTCTTGCAGGCGCTGGCCGCCCGGCGCGTTCTGGGCGGCCCGATGCCCGACGTCGTCCATCATGAAGGAAGCGCGAGCGGCATCGAGACGACGTTCGCGGGTGAAGGTCTGCGCTTCGTTGCCGCGCCCGCTTTAGGCCAGGTCAACGCGATCCATTGTTCCGAGGGGATCCCGCCTCATCCCGAGAGCTGCACCGCCGGCAGCGATCCGCGCGGATACGGACTGGCAATGACGTCGGACTGAGCCATGCCGCCGCATGTGGCGCAGCGCGGCCTGGTGCCGCCGTTCATTGTCATGGACGTCATGCGCGCCGCCAACGAGCGCGTCGCCGCGGGCGGAGATGTCGTCCACCTTGAGGTCGGTCAGCCCGGCTCCGGCGCCCCGGAACCGGTTCTGCAAGCGGCGCGCCAGGCGCTTGCGACCGACCGGCTCGGCTACACCGATGCCTTGGGGCTGGAGCCGCTGCGGCGCCGCATCGCGCGCCACTACGGCGATTGCTACCGCGTTGACCTGGACTGGCGACGCGTCGTCGTCACCACCGGCTCGTCCGGCGCGTTTATCCTTGCCTTTCTCGCCGCCTTCGATCCTGGAGAGCGGGTCGCCATCGCCAATCCCGGCTATCCCGCATATCGCAACATACTCGCGGCACTGGGCGTCGCCGTCGTGTCGGCGCCGGTCGGCGCGGCGACGAACTTCCAGCCGACGCCCGCGCTGCTCGAGGCTTGCGAGGAGGAATCCGGCAAGGACTGCGCTCTGAAAGGGCTGATCGTCGCCAGTCCGGCCAACCCGACCGGGACCATGCTGGATCGCGGGGCGCTTGAGGCGCTCGCCGCCTATTGCCGGGAGCGATCGATGTGGATGGTTTCCGATGAGATCTACCACGGCATCACCTATCGCGAACCGGCGACGACGGCGTTGGCGTTGACCGACGAAGCCATCCTCATCAACAGCTTCTCCAAATATTTTGCGATGACGGGGTGGCGCTTGGGATGGATGGTGCTTCCGGACCGCCTGCTGCGCTGCGTCGAGTGTCTCGCTCAGAACCTGTTCATTTCCCCGCCGACCTTGTCCCAGCACGCCGCCATCGCGGTGTTCGACTGCCGCGATGAACTCGATCGCAATGTCGCGCGCTATGCCGATAACCGCCAACTTCTTCTTCAGCAGTTGCCGCGCGCCGGCTTCGATCGCCTCGCGGCGGCGGACGGCGCTTTCTACCTCTACGCGGACGTGCGCCACATGACTGACGACAGCCAAACCTTCTGCAGGCGGATGCTGCATGAAACCGGCGTTGCGGTTACGCCGGGCGTCGATTTTGATCCCGAGAGAGGCCATGGCTTTGTCCGGTTTTCGTTCGCCGGCTCCTTCGACGACATCGGCGAGGCGGCCCGCCGGCTGATCGCGTGGCGAAGCTGAGCGTCAGCGCCGAAACACCGCCACCAGTTCCAGATGCGGCGACCATAGGAACTGATCGACGGGCGTTACCCGCTGCAGGCGGTAGCCTCCTCCGGCGAGAATGCGGGCATCGCGGGCGAAGGTCGAAGGGTTGCATGAAACAGCGACTACCAGCGGCACCGATGAACGGGCGAGTTCCTCGGCCTGCGCGCGCGCGCCGGCCCGCGGCGGATCGAACACGACGGCGTCGAATGGACGCAGTTCCGCCGCCGTGAGCGGCCGGATGAAAAGATCGCGCTGTTCCACGGCGATGCGGTGAATCCCGCGCGCCGCCGTGACCGCCCGAAGCAAGGGGACATCCGAGTCGACGGCGTGCACGTGGAGCCCGGCGCGCGCGAGCGGAAAGGCGAATGCGCCCGCGCCGGAAAACAGGTCGGCGACGATGCGGGCGGGTTTTCCCGTTGTCTCGGCAAGGGCTTCGATGGCGGCAAGAACAGCATCGACGAGCGCCTTTTCGCCTCCGCCGGTGGCCTGGAGAAAGCCGCCTGGCGGCAAGGCGACACGAACGTCGGCAAAGACAGCGGCGACGGGTCGGCGTTGAACCACGATCTCGGCTGGCGCCCCGGCCGAGCATCGCCACGACAGGCGCGCGATATCGGCTTCCGCGGCGAAGGCGGCAAGGGCTTCGCGCGTTTGCAGCGTCAGCATCCCCTGCCATTCGAGAATCACATCGAGACCACCGTCGAGCACCGTGACCACGATCCGGGCGCGCTGGCCGCCCTCCAGCACAGTGGCCAGAAATGTCCGCAACGCCGGCAGCAGGCCGAGAATGCGCCGATCGACGACCGGGCAGGCGGCGACGTCGACGACGTCGTGTCCCCTCCGGACATGAAAGCCCACGGCTGCCGTCCGGGCATCGCCGGTTCCTGTACCGATGGCGGCGAACGCGGCGCGTCTGCGCTCTCCGGGCGCCGCCGTCGCCAGAGGCGTTTGCTCGTAATCCTGAAGTCCCGCCCGGTCGAGGGCTTGGGCCAGTTGCTGTTTTTTCCAGGCGCGGTAATTCTCCGCCGCGACATGCTGCAGGCTGCATCCGCCGCAGCGACCAAAATGCAGGCATGGCGGTTCGGCGCGACCAGGACCGGCGGACAAGATTTCGACGAGTTCCGCGGCCTGTCCGTTGCCGCGCGGTGGACCAGGACGAACGCGGAGCCGATCGCCTGGAGCGGTCAGCGGAATGTAGAAACGCCGTCCGGCTTCCTCGGCGATGCCATCTCCCGCGGCGCCGATGCGCGTCACCGTGACGGCGAGGATCGACTCGTCCTTTGCCTTTCGCGCGCCAGTGGCCTTGCCGCGGGAGCGTTGCCGTTTGACTCTGCCGCGCAAGCCAGGCTCCTGCCAGCGGCGAGCCTGTTCAACTGATGAGCCGCTGCCACCAGCCGCGCCGGCCGCCGGCGCCGCCAAGAGAGGCGGCATCTTCACCTTCACCGACGTTGATGACGACGGTGCGGCTGGTGTTGACGGTGACCGACCGACTGACTTCGGCGTCGCCCTGCATGTCGACGGTTTCGCGCTCGCGCTCATCCGCGCGCTCATCCGATCCAGAATCATCCGGTCGCGGGTGGTTCGCCACGTCATCGGGTTGCGAATGTTCCGTTGCGCTCGGCTCTGGCTCGTCCGGCTCCGGCGCCGCCTCTTGCTCTTGCGCCGCCGGTCCTTCCGGCTGGCGTGCGCCATCCCGATCTTCTTCGTTCGGCCAGTCGGGCGGCCAGTCGGGCCCCGCGCTTTCCGTTTGCTCCGCCTCGGCCGCCGACGGTTCGCGTTCATCCACCGCCGGCGTGGCGGTCAAGGCCATCTCCGGCATCTCCTCCACCGGCATCTCATCAGGAGAAGGCTCGCTAGGTTCGCCAGTAGCCGGTTCGCCGTGATCGCCCTCTCTTTCCGATTCCATCCCCGCTTCAGGCGCGGATTGCGCTACCTCTTCTGATTCGACTTCTGCGTCGTGGGCCACGTCGGTGGGCTCTTGCATTTCGGGGACCGCCGCGCCGCTATTCTTCATGCCGGCGTTATCCTCAACCGTTTCACGGGTTTCTTCCTCCCCGCTTCCGCTATCGCCGTGCGGGAGGAGATAATGATCCGGTTCGCCAACCACATCGTCGGGGGACAACGTCTCCTCAGAAGACGTCAGCGGGCCCGCTTCCGGCAAGCCGACAAGCTCCGGCGCCGTGTCGGCGTCCATCGCGGCCACCTCCTCGACCGACCGCCGAGGCCTCCGGCGACCGCCGCGCTTGCCGCGGCGGCGACGCTTCTTCGCCAGCTGCGCCTGTTCGTCGTCCTGCTGCTCGTCATCGCCCGCCTGAATTTCCTCGCTCTCCTCTTCGTCCTCGTCGCTTTCCTCATCTTCCGCAATGTCACGGGCCGCTACTTCAGAGACTGCGTCTAAGGCAGGCTCAGTTTCAGCCTCGGGACGCCTGCGCCGGCGCGGCCGACGGCGGCGGCTCCGTTTGGCTCCTTCCTCGGCCTCGCTCGGGCTTTCGTCGGTTTCCTCGGCAGGGGCCCCCTCGGCATCGGCGTCTGCCTCGGGTTCATGCTCGATTTCGACCTCTTCACGCGCAATCTCGGCATCCGATGCGCCGCGCGCGGAGGGTTTGCCCACAAGCGCCTGCTTTTCCACCACGTAGGGAGGCCGTTCTCCAGTCGAATGAATGTCGAAATCCGGAGGTATGAGCGCATCGTCGCCGGTAATGAAAATCGTCATTCCGAAGCGCTGCTCCATGTCGAGCAATGCCCTGCGCTTGTTGTTGAGGAGGTAGAACGCCACAGAGGGCGGCACCTTCACCGTGATGTACGCGGCGGTGCCGCTCACGCCCTCGTGCTCGATGCGGCGGAAAACCGATAGCGCGGTCGATTCAGTGGTCCGCCTGACGCCTGTCCCGGCGCAGAAGGTGCACATCGTGAAGCTGGTCTCGAACAGGCTGGGACGGAGCCGCTGCCGTGAAAGCTCGAGCAGACCGAAGGTGCTGATGCGCCCGAGTTGCACGCGGGCGCGGTCGCTCTTGATGGCTTCCTTGAGCCGCCGCTCCACTTGCGCCTGGTTGCGGGCGTTCTCCATGTCGATGAAATCGATCACGATCAGCCCGGCGAGGTCGCGCAAGCGCAATTGCCGGGCGATTTCATCGCATGCTTCAAGATTGGTGCGAAGCGCCGTCTCCTCGATGTGGCGCTCGCGGGTGGACCGGCCCGAGTTGACGTCGACGGCGACCAGGGCTTCGGTCGGATTGAGCACGATGGAGCCGCCGGACTTCAGCTCGACCCGCGGAAGGTGCATCGCTTCCAGTTCGTTTTCCACCTGATGACGGTGGAACAACGGCACATTGCCACCCTCGTAGAGTTGCACCTTCTTGGCGTGGCTGGGAATGAAAAGCTTCATGAAATCCTTGGCGACGCGGTAGGCGCTCTCGCCCTCGATGAGGATTTCGTCGGTGTCGCGATCATAAAGGTCGCGCAGCGACCGCTTGATGAGGTTTCCCTCCTCATAGACCAGCGTCGGCGCCATCGAGGTGAGGACAAGCTCGCGGATGTTGTTCCACAGGCGGATCAGGTATTCGTAGTCGCGGCGAATCTCCGCCTTGCTGCGCTCGGCGCCGGCCGTGCGCACGATGACCGCCATCCCTTCGGGAATGCCAAGTTCACCCAGGATTTTCTTGAGGCGCTTGCGGTCCGTCGCGTTGGTGATCTTGCGAGAAATGCCGCCGCCCCGGGTCGTGTTCGGCATCAGCACGCAATAGCGCCCCGCGATCGAGAGGTATGTGGTGAGCGCGGCTCCCTTGGTGCCGCGCTCCTCCTTGACGACTTGAACCAGAAGAATTTGCCGCCGCTTGATGACTTCCTGGATCTTGTAATGTCGCGGCAAGGATCTTGGCCGTTGCACGTCAAGATCTTCATCGATGCCGCCAACGACTTCGACGCTCTCGCCGCCGCCCTCGCTCCGGCTGGATTCGCCGTTATCGTTATCGTCTTCCTCGGCGCCGTTGCCGCCTCTCAAAGCGCCGTTCTCGCCGCTTTCCGAAGCGTCGCTCGGGCCCTCTTCCACGTCGCCGTTCTCGGCTGGCGCCTTTGCATCGTCGGCCCGCTCGGCTTCCGCTTGTTCGGCTAGGAGGGCTTCACGATCGGCAACCGGTATCTGATAGTAATCGGGATGAATCTCGTTGAAAGCGAGAAAACCATGTCGATTCCCGCCATAATCAACAAAAGCCGCTTGCAGCGACGGTTCAACCCGAGTGACTTTGGCGAGGTAGATATTTCCTTTCAGTTGCCTTCGCGAAGCGATCTCGACGTCATACTCGGTCAGCCGGTCTCCTTCGATCACCGCGACCCGCGTTTCTTCCGGGTGGGTGGCATCGATCAACATACGTTTCGTCGCCATGTACTCCAAATCTCCAACACACCCCTGTCCGCCGCCGAGGTGACTGCGGCAGATGGGGCGTCAATACCGTTATCAGGGAGCCGGAGGCGCCTGCGGTCGTCCGCATCACCGCCCGGCGGGAGGTAAAGCGGAAGCGAATCGATCGCGCTGCACTCATCGGCATAAGATTGAGGCTATCCTTCAACTGTAACAGCCAGACAACTGCGACCGGCGCTTCGCTTCAACGGAAGCGTTGAGGAGAATGCGCCCAGGATGCCACGCCGACTGGCTGGAATCCGCTGTCGCTCTCGAACGGGAGCCATTACAGTAACGAAAATACAACCAGGAATGCGTTTCTACAATCGTCTTGTTAACACCGTGATGGCGGCTGCCGCCAGCCATCGAAGCATCCTGATTGAAAAATGGCGGAAAATGTCGATAAATCCAGTGAGCGTTAACCGGCATTCAGCGCGGATGAAACAGCGACACACATTGGCTTCCGAAACCGTTGTGCTGGTGGCGCTACTGCTTGCCTCGCTTGCTCACGCTTTGCTTGCCCCACCGTCTGCGATCGCGGCGCCGGCAATCGTCGATGCGCGTGCAAGCGCTCCTCCCGCCCTTCTCGAGGCCCAGGTCGAAGGGCATGCCGACGGCTCGCGCGTCCTGTTCGACGTCAACGCGCCGGTCGGATTCGATATCATCGCCTTAACCGATCCCTACCGCATCGTTCTTGAACTTGACGAATTGCAATGGCGGCCGGAACGGCGCGAACTTGCCTTTGGCGATGCGATCGTGAGCCGGGTTCGGTATGGCCTTTTTCGCCCGGGCACATCGCGAATCGTGATTGACTGCGAGCGGCCCGCCGTGGTCGACGGCGCCTACTTTATTGAAGTGTCCTCGGGTCGGTATCGCCTGGTTGTGGATCTCTCCGAGGTTTCACATACCGCGTTCCTTCAGACGGTCAAGACGCTGCCGCTCATTGCCAACCGCGCCACCGTGTTGCCTTACCTTGCGCGCACACCCGGCGTTGAAGATGCCGCCATGCTTGCCGAATCGAAGGCTTCCTCGGACGCCGCGCTTCCGCCGGAGGCAGCGCTTTTCATTCAAAAAGCGGCGGCCTCGCCGCCACGGCCTCCCGCCCTTCAGTTGGCCGCCCTGCCGTTTGCGCCACCGCCGCGCAAGCCTTCGGCGATACCGGACAAACGCATCATCGTCGTCGATCCAGGACACGGCGGATCCGACCCCGGCGCAATCAGTGCATCAGGGGTCTACGAGAAAACGATCACTCTCAAGGCGGCGCGTCTGGTGCAGGAAGAACTGCGTCGGGCTGGCCGCTACAATGTTTTGTTGACCCGGAATGGCGACGAATCGATCCGGCTTCGGGATCGAGTGGCGTTTGCCCGCGCCGTCAATGCCGATCTTTTCATTTCGCTTCACGCCGACGCCAATCCCAACAAGTCGCTGCGCGGCGCGTCCGTCTATACATTGTCAGAGAAGGCTTCCGATGCCGAAGCGGCGGCACTTGCCGAGCGCGAAAACAAAGCCGATCTGATTATAGGGGTCGATCTGTCACGTGAAGCGCCCGAGGTTGCCAATATCCTTATCGACCTTGCCCAAAGAGAGACGATGAACCAATCGGCGAGGCTGGCGAAACTGCTGGTGCAGCAATTGGGCAAGCGAACGGCGCTTGTGCGTAATACGCATCGCTTCGCCGACTTTGCTGTTCTCACGGCCCCGGATGTGCCGGCGGTTCTGATCGAGGCGGGACATTTGTCAAACCCGCAAGATGCGAAGCTGCTTCAGCAGGAAAGTTATCTGCGGGCGTTGGCGGTCGCGATCGCCGAAACGGTCAACGCGTATTTCGCGGCGGAACAGGCGCGGCGGCAGTAACGGATTGGCCGGAGCGTCTCGTTCGTCGCGGGCGGGCGAGCGGCCGCGAATCTCCAGGAAAAATATGCGCGGGATGATGTGATGAGGGAAGGCGATCAGAACGGCGACAATCGGCTCCGGGTTCAACCTTCCGAAAGGGCGGGATCCTTTGCGGGAAGTGCGAGGGGAGGATCGCAGGCTGCTCGCAACCGGAAGAAGCCGCGGGGGCCGCGCTGGACCGTGCGGCTCATGGGAGCCTTCTTTGCGCTTCTCTTTATCATCACGTTCGGCGCTGTCGGCGTCGCCGGCTACCTCTTCTATCACTACGGGCGCGATCTTCCGGAATACACGCAGCTCGCCGATTACCAACCGCCGGTGACAACCCGCGTCTACGCCGGCGATGGCCGCCTCCTCGGGGAGTTTGCCGCGGAGCGGCGCGTTTTCCGTCCGATCGACGCGATTCCGGCGCAGGTGATCGACGCATTCATTTCAGCCGAGGACAAGAATTTCTTCTCCCACCGGGGCATCGACGTTTCCGGCGTCGCGCGCGCCGTGCTGACCAATCTCAGGAACGTGGGTTCGGATCGTCGTTTGGTCGGCGCCTCGACGATCACCCAGCAAGTCGCGAAGAATTTCCTTCTCGGCAACGAAGTGTCGTTCGAACGCAAGATCAAGGAAGCGATTCTTGCATTCCGCATCGAGCGCGCCTTCAGCAAGAAGCATATTCTTGAACTCTATCTTAACGAGATTTATCTGGGGCGCGGCTCCTACGGCGTTACCGCGGCGGCGCTCAATTACTTCAACAAGTCGCTTGACGAATTGACGCTGGCCGAGGCCGCCTTCCTCGCCGCGCTGCCGAAGGCGCCCGGCAATTACGATCCGGCTCGTCGTCCGGAGGCGGCGCAAGGGCGTCGCGACTGGGTCATTGGCCGCATGGTCGAAGACGGCCGCATTTCGCGGCATGAGGCCGAAGCGGCATGGAGCACGCCAATCGAATTGCGGCGCCGGACGGAGGCGGAATTCGTCTCCGCCGACTACTTCGCGGAAGAGGTTCGCCGCGAGATCAGCGCGCGGTATGGCGAGGAAGCTTTGTACGAAGGCGGACTCGCCATTCGCGCGACCCTCGACCCCAAGCTCCAGCAGATCGTTCAGGAGGAATTGCGCCGGGGATTGGAGGAGTACGACCGTCGCCACGGCTGGAAAGGATCAATCGCTCGTCTGAACCTTGCGGCGGATGGCGGCGATGGGGATGACGGTTGGCGCGATCAGTTGTCGCGTGTGATCCGTCCGGTGGGCGCGGCGCCGTTGCGGCTTGCCGCCGTGCTGAGCGTTGACGGAGACGCGGCGGAGATCGGCTTCATGGATGGAAGCCGCGGCCGTATTCCCCTGGACGAGATGAAGTGGGCCCGCGCGCGCTTGGATGATCAACGCTTGGGGCCGGCGGTGCGGCGGGTCTCGGACGTTCTCACCGTGGGGGACGTGATTGTCGTGGAGCCGGTGACGGCGGAGGATCGCCAAGGGAACTATGCGCTTCGCCAGATTCCGAGTGTCGAAGGGGCGGTGGTTGCTCTTGACCCCCATACCGGCCGCGTCCTCGCCATGGCGGGCGGTTATGCGCAGGAACGCAGCCAGTTCAACCGCGCCACGCAAGCATTCCGGCAGCCGGGTTCGGCGTTCAAGCCGTTCGTCTATCTGACCGCCCTGGAGAACGGATACACGCCTTCGACGATCATCGTCGATGCGCCGATCTCCCTGGATCAGGGGCCGGGGCTGCCGAAATGGACGCCGTCGAACTATACCAACCAGTTCTATGGCCCGACGACGATGCGCGTCGGTCTGGAGATGTCGCGCAACGTGATGACGGTGCGTCTTGCCCAGGCCGTCGGCATGGACAATGTCGCCGAAACGGCGCGGCGGTTCGGCATTATCGACAATATGCCGCCGCACCTCTCCTATGCCCTTGGCGCCGGCGAGACGACCTTGCTCCGTTTGACCGCCGCTTATGGGATGCTGGACAACGGCGGCAGGCGGATCACGCCGACGCTGATCGATCGGGTCCAGGATCGTAACGGCCGAACCATCTTTCGCCACGACACCCGCGCGTGTCCGGCATGCGAGGAGGGGGCTTCGGCCGATCGGCCCGTCCCCCAGCTCCCCGACGATCGGGAACCGGTTACCGATCCGGCGAGCGCCTACCAGATCGTGTCGATGCTGCGCGGCGTGGTCGAACGCGGGACCGGAACGATGGTCAAGGCGATCGGAAAGCCGGTCGCGGGCAAGACCGGCACCACGAACGACGTCAAGGACGCCTGGTTCGTCGGGTTCACCCCCGACCTCGTCATCGGCGTCTTTGTCGGCTACGACGAGCCCAAGCCGCTGGGCAGTCACGAAACGGGCGCCACGGCGGCCGCGCCGATCTTCAAGGAAGCCATGGCGAGAGCGCTTGAGGGCAAGCCGGGCATTCCGTTCCGCGTTCCTCCCGGTGTCCGGCTGGTCAGAGTCGATGTCGCCTCCGGCCGCCCTTCGGCGGGCCGGGGCGTGATCCTGGAAGCGTTCAAGCCGGGAACCGTTCCCAGCGGGCGGGAGGAAGTGCTGGACGGCGGCGGGAC
>CAZRWU010000111.1:0-10996 GCA_964603915.1 uncultured Rhodospirillaceae bacterium | reverse complement strand
TCACGATGAAGGCCACCCCGAGACGCCCGAACAGCTTCTGCGTGGTGTGGGTCGCCGTCGGGTTGAGGTAACGCTTGTAGAGGTCCCTGGTGAGAATGCCGCCGGCCGTCGACATGTACGCCGCGCCGGTGGATTGCATGGCCGCCAGAGCGCACACCGCCAGCAGCCCGATCAGCCACGGCGCGGCGTCGGCCATCAAGTTGAAGTAGTGAGGCACGAGCGAATCGGGCGAGTCGGCGACAGTGGTCGGAATCACGGTGCTGACGCCAAGGCCGGCGTCGGTGACGAGCGGGTTGCCGCCAAGGAAATGCGCGCCCATTCCCTGGAAAGCCGTGAAGAAGAACAGGATGAAGCCGATGCCGAACGACGACGCCCAGACCTGCTGCGGCGCGAACGGACGCGGGTTGGTGTTGGCGAACGACCACATGGAAAACGCCGGCGCCGACTGGATGCCCATCAGCGCAAACATGTAGGTGAGGATCATGATGCCGGTCCACTCGCCGCCGACCGGGGTCTCCCTGCCCAGTCCGGCGGGCCACTGGATGACGCCCGGCACCGCGAAGTAGGCGTTATAGTTGCCGCCGCCGTAACCTTCCGTCGCGCCCCACTTGCTCAGCTCGGGGTTTTGTCCCAGAGCCGCCATGGCGTTGTTCAGCGCGCTCCACCCGCCGATGGCGTTCAGGGCGATGATGCCGGTGACCATGATGCCGACCGCGAGCAGGATGCACTGCATCGTGTCGACGTAGGCCACGGCGCGGAGGCCGCCGGAGGCGACGTAAATCAACACCACCAGCGACAGGATCCACATGCCGAACTGCTCGCCCACGAGTCCGTCGGTCAAAACGTTGAACAGGAAGCCCGACGCCCCCAATTGCACCCCGAGGTAGGGAATGGAAAACAGCAGCGCGACCAGAACCGTGAGGAACCGGATCGTGTCGCCCTGAAAATAGTCGGAGAACATCTCGCCCGGCGTGACGTATCCGAAGCGCTTGCCCAGCATCCACTGGCGTTTGAGAAAGAGAACGCCTGTGAACGGGATGGTGATCACATAGAATGACGCGTAGGCGTACTGGAAGCCGTCGCGATAGACGAGCCCCGGGTGGCCCATGAATGTCCATCCGGAGAAAGACGTTGCCGTCGCAGCCAGTACAAATACCCAAAGTGACAAACGTCGTCCGGCAATGAAGTAATCGCTTGCCGTTTTCGACATCCTCGCGCCGCGAATGCCCCAGTATATACAATAGGACCAATACAGGGCGACGAAGAAGAATAACCATAATACTTTCGGTGCCAAGACAGTTTTCCCCTTCTTTCTCGAGTCGCGGCTTCGTCCGGCTGCCGGCGCCGTTTACGGCCGAGATCTCACCATGTGCGGTACCCACGCGTGCCCTGCGCTGGGCAGTTATACGCGCCGAGGTCGAACGACAGGAAGGAGGATGAGCGGAAACGTCTAGTTCCGGCCGTTTCGACCGGTCCGCCTCCGTGACGTTTCACCTTCCCCACGATCGCCGAGCGTGAAACATGTTTCACTACGGCGCTCGATGCTTCCACGTTGTTATCGTCCAACGCTTCTTTTCACGCTTCTCCAGGCAGGTTCGAAAAGCGCTTCAGAAAATCCATAACATTTTCGGGGCCAATACACAACATGATAGAATGATCTTGGCTCTTGCCACGCATCAGGATTACGTTTGCAAGGCTTTCGCATTTAGAGGAATAATCAGAAGCATAGGCGAACGGACGCTTTCATGGCTGTGATTGGGATACATGCGTTCCCGACTCCGGTACTGGTAAAGGAGCATCGCCGGCGTACATTAGTTTTACCGGACACCATCCGATCCGTTGGAAAGATGGCGGGAGTAGCGAATCTCGGGCGGGCCCTGCAGTCGGCTGTTCGGCGCGAGGCACCAACGGCGCGACGTCAAGCGTTGGAAAAACCGTGAGGCGGCATGCTCGATAAGCCCAAAGACGAACGTGGCCCCACCCAATCGGCCGTTTTCAGCATGCGGGTGCGTGATTTCATGCGGCCCCGCGCGGATGCGCTCGCGATTCGCGCGGGGACGAGCTGCGCCGAAATGATTGCTCATCTCACCGCGGGCAAGGCGTCATGCGCTGTCGTCGTCGATGCCGCGGGGCGGCCGGTCGGCATCATCACCGAGAAGGACATTGCGCGTCGCATTACGTTTCGCGTTGACGGCGAGACTCCCGTCGATGCGGTGATGACCTCGCCGGTTCTGACGATCGAGCGGCGCGATTATCTTTACCATGCGATCGCCTGGATGCGACGTCACAATCTGAGGCATATGCCCGCCGTCGATCGGGCCGGACGGCTGGCGGGGATGCTGTACCTGCACGACGCCTTGGCGGTCGCGACCGATCGCCTGATGCGCCAGATCGATCGACTGACGCACGAGAGCTCGCTCGCCGGCATGAAGCAGGTGCGGGCGGCGCAGGTCGAACTGGCCGAAGAGCTCTTTGCCGACAGTCTGCCGGCGCCGGAGATCCAGCAGGTGATCAGTCAGATCAACAACGACATGTATCGTCGTATCGGCGAAGCCAATCTGCTGCAGATGAAGAATGAGGGCTGGGGAGACCCGCCGGTGAAAGCCGTCACCATCGTGATGGGGTCGGGCGGTCGCGGCGAGAACTACCTCTTTCCGGATCAGGATAACGGCTTCATTCTCGAAGACTATCCCGACGCCGAGCACAATCGGATCGATCCGTTCTTCATCGAATTGGCCGAGCGGCTGTGCCGGGATCTCAACGAGATCGGCATTCCCTACTGCAACGGTTATTGCATGGCGGTCAACCCGTTATGGCGAAAAACGCTTTCCCAGTGGGTCGACCAGATCAACCAGTGGGGCCGCAAGAGCAACTTTGTCGCCATCCGGCTGGCCGACATCTTTTTCGATTTCCAGCCGGTCTGGGGACAGTACGAACTGGGCGTCGAACTCCGCCACAAAGTGACCGAGATGGTTCGCCACAATCACTTTTTCCTCAGGCAGATGTTTCAGGACCAGGCGGATCATAACGTTGCCCTTGGCTTCTTCGGCGGGTTCATGACCGAAAAGGAAAAGCGCGAGTTTCGAGGGCAGGTCAATCTCAAGTACACCGGAACGATTCCCTTGGTCGAAGGCATCCGTCTTCTCGCGCTCCGCGAGGGCGTCGAGGAGACGTCGACCCTGGAGCGGATTCGCGCGTTGCACGAGAGTGGCGTTCTGACCGTGACCGAACACGAGGATCTCGCCAGCGCCTTTCATCTCATCACCGACATTCTGCTTCGCAAGCAGATCGCGGATTACAAGGCGGGGCGGCGGGTCAACTACTATGTCGCGCCCAAGGCCCTGGCGCGGCGTGATCGCCTGATGTTGCTCGATTCGCTCAAGGCCATCGACAGTCTGCGCAAGCGGGTTCGCCTGGAGTTCACTGCGGACGTGTTCTGATCGCTTGCCGCCATCGGCGCGGCAAGAAAGGCGTCGCTGTGCGCCGCCGCGAGGCGGAACGATCGTGCCTCAGGCATGGGCGTAGGGGACGGTGAAGTAGAACGTCGCGCCGTACCCGGGTCGGCTGCGGACCCAGATCCGGCCCCCGAGGTGTTCGACGATCCCCCGGCAAATGGCGAGGCCGAGGCCGGAGCCCATCGGATTGCCGGTCTGGTTGGCGCGAACCTGATGGAACTTCTCAAAAATACGCTGTTGTTGATCTTCGGCGATGCCAGGGCCGTTGTCGGCGACGCTGACCCGCAGGTGGGTTGGCCCTGGCGTTATCTGGATCACGACCCGGCCCGTATTTTCCGGGCAAAACTTTTCCGCGTTCGACAAAAGATTGATAACCAACTGGATCAATTGGTCGCGATCGGCGCGAACGTGAGGCACGTTCGGCGGCACCTTGACCTCCAGCTTGATTCCCTTGTCATCGAACAATTGCTTGAGGGACGAGACGGCATGGTTGAGGACTTCGTTCACGTCGACGTCGCTCATTTGCCAGTCCATCCGGCCTGTCTCGATTTTCGTCAGGTCCAGAACCTGGTTGATGAGCCTGGTCAAGCGTTCGCTCTCGCGAATGACGATCGACAGGAAGTGCTGGCGCTCGGCGGGATCGAGGTCGGGCGTGTCGTGGAGAATCTCCGAGAACGAGCGGATCGAGGTGAGCGGCGTGCGCAGCTCGTGCGTGACCGTGGAGAGAAAATCGTCCTTGAGGCGGTCGAGTTCGGTCAGCCGTTCGTTGGCCGCTTTGAGCTCGGCGGTCGCGGTCTCGAGCTCCTTCGATTTGTGTTCAAGCTGGCGGCTGTACTCCAGCACCTGCGAGGTCTCGTCGAGAATCTGCATGATCGACTCAAGACCGACGCCCTCGCCCTTCATCGTCGATGCGATCATGACCCTGGCGGAGGCCGCGCCGATGGCGCCGGCAAGCCGCCGTTCGACGAACTGGATCAGCTCGCCGTCGGCGTTGGCGTTGAGATCCAGGGGGCGGCCGCGTGTCCGCACGAATTCCGCGAAGGCTTCCGCCGTTCGCTCTCGACCAAGAAACCGCTCCGCCATCGTGCCGAGGTCGGCGGCCGACACTCTCCCATAGACGGGCGCGGCGCTGGTCTCGCTGCCGGGCTGGCGGAAAACGTCGACGAACAACGTCGCTTGGTTGCGCTCGATAATGCTTTGTTTTCCGAGCAGGGAGACGCCGAGATAGAAGCCGAAATTGGCGAGCATGCTCCAGAACAACGAGTGCGAGATCTGGCCAAGACCCTCAAGCCCGAACAGGGCATATGGCCTTAAGAGCTCGATTCCAAAGGGACCGGCCTCGACAAAGCCTTCCGGAAGCCAGCCGGAGCGCGCGAAGGAAGGCAGCAAAAGCGTGTAGGTCCAAACCAGGAAGCCGGCGGAGATGCCCGCCAGGGCGCCGCGCCGCGACGCGCCTCTCCAGTACATGCCGATAAGCATGGCCGGCGCGAACTGCGCGGCGGCGGCGAAGGAGACAAGCCCGATCGCCACCAACGCGTAGGTTTCTCCGATCAGACGGAAGTAGGCATAGCCGAGCAGCAGGATGAGGGCGATGGCCCAGCGCCGGATATTGAGCAGCAGGCCCGACAGATCGCGTCGTTCCTCAAGGTGCAATCGGCCGAAGCGAAGCAGCACGGGCATGACAAGGTCGTTGCACACCATGGTGCTGAGGGCGACGGTCTCGACGATCACCATTCCCGTCGCCGCCGACAACCCACCAATGAAGACGAACAGCGCGAGCGCCGGCAAGTTCTCCGCCAGTGGCAGCGCCAGCACGAACGTATCGGCGTCGACGCCCCTGCCGGTGAAGTGCAGCAGGCCGCCAAAAGCGATCGGCAGCACGAACAGGTTGATGAGGAGAAGGTAGAGAGGAAGCAGCCAGATCGCCTTGGCCAGGTGGCTCTCGCGCACGTTTTCGACGACGATGATCTGGAACTGCCGCGGCAGGCAAACCATTGCCACCATCGCCAGCAAGATCAAGGGAATCCAATCGATCGCGGCGAACTCCATCGTCATCAGCCGGGCGATTTCCTCCTGTTGCGCCGCTTGGCTGAACACATCGCCAAAGCCGCCGAAGAGGAAAAAGGTGACGAATCCGCCGACGGCGAGGAAAGCGACCAGCTTGATCATCGACTCGAAGGCGATCGCCGCAACCATGCCTTCGTGGTGTTCGGTGGCGTCGATATGACGGGTGCCGAACAGGATCGCGAAGGTCGCCATGGTGACGGCGACCCACAGCGCCGTGTCGCCGAGCAACGGAAAGTAAATGGTCTCCGCCGGCGCCGGCAGGCCTGGATAGTGAAGGAGGACGTTGAAACTGCTGGAGACGGCTTTCAGTTGCAGCGAGATGTACGGCATGATGCCGATGACGGCGATGATCGTCACCAGTCCGCCGAGCATGTGGCTCTTGCCGTATCGCGACGAGATAAAGTCGGCAATGGACGTGATGCGGTGCACCTTGCTGATGCGGATCATCTTGCGCAGCACGATCCAGCCGAGAGCGAACGCGAAGGTCGGCCCGAGATAGATCGGAAGAAACCCAAGGCCGGAGGACGCGGCGCGGCCGACGCTGCCGTAAAACGTCCACGCGGTGCAGTAGACGGCGATCGACAGGGAATAGATGTACGGATTGGCGATCAGGCTGCGGCCGGCGTCGGCGCGGCGGTCGGCGTAGTAGGCGATCGCAAACAGCAGACCGAGGTAGCCGAAGGACGTCGCGACGATGAGCCAACCCGGCAGCATCGCTACGGCGTCTCGCTTGGCGGCTCGGCGCCTTGCACTTTTTCTTCGGGGCGCTCTTCCCCTGGAGGACGCGCTCCCACAATGCAGGCGAGAAGGGCGATCAGCAACGTCCAGGCGCCGAAAACGTAAAGGAACAGAAGCGGAACGCCAAACAGGACGACACCGGCGCCACGGTCAAAGACATCCAACATGAGCGGGTTGAACAACACGACGCCGAGCACGAAAAGGCCGATGGCGCGTTCATCGACGCGGTAGGGAGCACGCTCGCCGGCGCCGGCGTCGTTCCGGTCGCTGGAGTGGAAGGCGCCTTGGCCGGTCGTGTTCATCGCGGGTTGTCGCAGTCTTGCGGTGGCGTTTCTTGCATGGCCTTGCGTCTCAGAAGTTGGCTTGACGAGCGCGGACCTCGACGATGCTGTGCGCGGCCTCGGTCGCCTGATCGAGGGTGGTGATGCCGCGCGACTCGAGCACGTCGATCATTTTCAGGAAAACGCCCGCGGTGACCAGCGCGTCGCCGAGGGCCGTGTGGCGTCCGCGCACCTCGATGCCGAACCGCTCGGCAACGACATCCAGGCTGTGCTTGGTGGTGTAGTCATGAAGGAAGACGGATAGAAGGAGCGTGTCGAGAACGGGCATGTCGAAACGAACGCCGCTTTCGGCTTCCTTGAGCTTCAAGAACTTCAAGTCGAAGGCGGCATTGTGCGCGACCAGCACGGCGTCGCCGACGAACTCGCGGAACTGCGGCAGAACCACCACAAGCGGCGGTTTGTCCTTGACCATTTCGTCGGTGATGCCGTGAAAGCGCACCGAGTCCTTGGGGATGACGCGGCCTGGATCGATCAGACGCTCGAACGACTCGCCGGTGAGAATGCGGCCATTGACGACCCGCACGCCGGCGATGGAGATGATTTCGTCACCGGCCGAGGGCTGGAGTCCCGTGGTTTCCGTATCGAACACAACATAATTGAGAGATCTCAGCGGCTTGTCCGCCAGTTCGGCAAGATCCGGCCGTTTGAGAAGGGAAAAATCGTAGAATTCAGGGCGGGGAGGCAGGCGACGGGCGTCCCGCTTGGTCGGCGGTTGCACCGCCGGCGGCAGGGGAAGCCGAAGCCGGGCGTGATCCTCGCGATAGGACAGGCTCCACACGTCGGTCTTGTGATGTTCGAGAACGTCCCGCAGGCTGAGGCGGCCAAATGCTTCCTCGAGATGCTCGTCGAGCCATTGATCGAGCATGGCGGCCGGAATGGGCGTGCCTTTCCAGATGACGTCGAGATAGACATGGCGCTCGCCGCCGACCGCCTCCAAGTCGAAGGCGACGGCGCCGGAATAGGCGCTGACGCGGTGAATCAGCTGATCGAGCACCTCGACCAGCGTATAGCTGTCGCCGTGCAGCCATTGCGGAATGCCGGTCATGACGACGCGCAGATTTCTCTCGTCGCGCAGCCGGCGCAATAGATTATTGAACAAGTTGGCCGAGAAAATATCCGTTGTCGGCCAGTGCCCGGTGATGACGTCGCGGTAATGGCCGGCAAGCTGTTCCAGCCGGGTGGTGAGAAAGTTGGCTTCGTTGATCACCACCTGCTTGAACTGGGCTTGCTCTTCCGCGCTCATATCCGGGTGAGCGACGAGAATCTCGGCGGCGGCGCGCAGATTGCCGACAGGCGCCATCAAGCCTTCGGTGGATTCCCGCAGAAGTCGGTCGCGAAGGCCGAGCGCCGCCAGTTCCTGTGTCTTGTCCTCGAAGGAAATGACATAGCCGCTCGGATTGCCTTCGACATCCTGCACCAGGCTCATTCGCCCTTCGAGGGTATGGCGTCCGTCCGTGGTCGCGCAGATAAACGGGACGGTGAGGCCTTCCGGATGCTGCTCGGCGGACCCTGCGGCGAGCCGGTTGGTCAAACGGCCGAGGGCATGAAGGATCGGCTGCCGGTTGGTGAAGCTGAACAGCGACCGGTCGAGACCGATCTGGCCGCCGACATGCAAGAGATCCACCGCGCGGTTGTTATAAAGCAAAATGTGATGGTTGAGATTGCAAACGATGACGCCTTCGTGCAGGTCCTGGAGAATGACTTCCAGCTGATGCTTTTGCTGTTCGACACGCGCCGTCGCTTGGGAGATCGCTTCGTTAACGCGCGTGCGCGCCGCCGCCATCTGGTCGACCAGTTGCTTGACGGCGTCGGGAAGTCCGTCCAGTTGGTGCGAATCGTCGATTTCGATGCGGTGTTCCGGATTGGCGTAAATGACCGTCTGGATTCCCCGGACCAAGGCCACCAGCGGCTGGGCGAAGACATGATCGAGGTATCCCCACACCACCGTGATCATCGCAACCAACAGAAACGCGATGCCGCCGCCGTAAACGATCACCATCTCGGCGATGCCAGTGAGGTCATCGGAAAGGTTGGCCTCGATCAGCCATATGCCCACCGCGACAGCGGCGAACGCGGCGATCGCGACGGCTGAAAAGCAAAGTATCAAAACGAGCCGCGGGCTCATCGGTACCGGACGCTACCTCACCACGACAGTTAATCGCCTCTTCCGGGCTTGCGGTGTTGTTGCTCTCAAGAGCTAACGGTTGAGAATTTGCTTCACTTTCTCCGTCAAATCGCGCGTCGAAAACGGTTTGGTGACGTAATCGTTGGCGCCAAGAGAAATCCCTTTCTCCCTGTCGACCTCCCGTCCTTTCGCGGTCAGCATGATGATGTAGATATACCCCCACTCGGGATTGGCGCGAATGGTCTGACAGACGTCGTAACCATCCCGCTTGGGGATCATGACGTCCAGCAGAATGAGATCCGGCGCCCGGCTTTCCACTTCGCGCAGCGCTTCATCACCGTCTCGCGCGACCCGCACGTCAAAGCCCGCTTGCTTCATCAGAAACTGGAGCGACAGGACGATATTCGGCTCGTCCTCGACCACCAGAATAGACTTGGTCATCTCGCCACTCCCACACGCGCGTCTTTTTCGGCGACCGTCTTATGATCGGATCGTCGGATATACGCGCTTGACGCCCTCCGACGAACTCTTTTGGCAAATTGAACCATAATACGGGTGACTTCAAGCGGTAGGTTGTTATCCGTCACCCGCTTCGGGTGGAGCGGCGCTTGCGGTTCGCGGTGGCCTTCGCCGCGCGGCCGCCTTATGATGCCGAACCTTTAAGGGCGGTTCTCGTGTTGTGAGGCTGGCGCCGCCTCTCGCGGCCGCCTCGCGCGACCATCCACTGCAACCCCGAAGTCGAACGGTCCCATGGCGAGCTATCAGTACATCTATGTGATGAAGGGTCTGTCGAAGACGTATCCAGGCGGCCGGCAGGTATTGAAAGACATCACCTTGTCGTTCTTTCCAGGCGCCAAGATCGGCGTTCTCGGGGCGAACGGAGCGGGCAAATCGACATTGCTTAAGATCATGGCCGGTCTTGAGACGGATTTCACCGGCGAGGCGTGGCCGGCCGAGGGCGTCAGGGTCGGCTACCTGCCGCAAGAGCCCCAGCTTGATCCGGCCAAGGATGTCGGCGGCAACATCATGGAGGCGCTCGCCGAAACCAAGGACCTGCTCGATCGCTTCAACGCACTCAGCGCCCGCTTCGCCGAACCGCTCGACGATGACGAGATGAACGCTCTTCTGGAGGAACAGGGCGCGCTTCAGGAAAAGATCGACGCCGTGAACGGCTGGGATCTCGAACGGACGGTCGACGTGGCGATGGATGCGTTGCGCTGTCCGTCGCCCGAGGCCGATGTGACAATCCTTTCGGGCGGGGAGCGCCGGCGGGTCGCCCTCTGCCGGCTGCTGCTCGAACATCCCGACATGCTGCTCCTGGACGAGCCGACCAACCACCTCGACGCGGAGTCCGTCGCCTGGTTGGAGCGCTTTCTGAAAGACTACGACGGCACGGTGATGATCGTCACCCACGACCGCTACTTTCTCGATCACGTCACCGGCTGGATCCTGGAACTCGACCGCGGCCACGGCATCCCCTACCAGGGGAACTATTCATCCTGGCTCGAGCAGAAGCAAAAGCGCCTCGAGATCGAGGAAAAGCAGGAGAGCGCCCGCCAGCGCACCCTCAAGCACGAGCTGGAGTGGATCCGGCAGTCGCCCCGCGCCCGTCAAGCCAAGAGCAAGGCGCGCATCGCATCATACGAAGCGCTTCTCGCCGCCTCGCGCGACAAGCCGCTCGGCGCGGCGCAGATCGTCATTCCGCCCGGGCCGCGTCTGGGCAGCCTGGTGATCGAGGCCGAGCATCTGCGCAAGGGGTACGGCAACCGGCTTCTCATCGACGATCTCAGCTTTCGCTTGCCGCCGGGCGGCATCGTCGGCGTGATCGGGCCCAACGGCGCCGGCAAGACGACGCTGTTCCGCATGATCGTCGGCGAGGAGCAGCCGGACGCCGGATCGCTGCGGATCGGCGAGAGCGTCGTTCTCGGCTATGTCGATCAGTCGCGCGACGCGCTGGACAGCGGCCGGACGGTTTGGGAAGAGATCTCGGGCGGCCAGGACGAGATCGAACTGGGCAAGCGCAAGATGCAAAGCCGCGCCTACGTCGGCCAATTCGCCTTCAAGGGGCCGGACCAGCAAAAGCGGGTGGGCGACCTCTCCGGCGGCGAGCGCAACCGGGTCCATCTCGCCAAGATGCTGAAGTCCGGCGCCAACGTCATCCTGCTCGACGAGCCGACCAATCATCTCGACGTCGACACCTTGCGGGCGCTGGAGGATGCGCTGGTCGACTTTCCCGGCGGCGCCGTGATCATCAGCCACGATCGCTGGTT
>CAZRWU010000110.1:0-11116 GCA_964603915.1 uncultured Rhodospirillaceae bacterium | reverse complement strand
GCTGGTGATCAAGGAGTCGGGGACCAGCTTGCCTTCCCTCATGATGGCGTCGGCCTGACGGCCAACCTCCGTCTGCTCGGCGACTTCGGCGCGCAGCATCTCGCCCGTCGACAGCTGCGCAATGGCGTATTTTTCCTCAAGGCGTTTGGCTTGCGTCCCTTTTCCCGCGCCAGGCGGTCCAAACAGCACCAAGTTCATCGTCGTCTCCCCCTTAGCTTGGCCTTCTTGATGAGGCCCTCGTATTGATGTGCCAGCAAGTGCGAATGGACCTGCGCCACGGTATCCATCGTCACCGTAACCACGATTAGAAGACTCGTCCCGCCGAAATAAAAGGGGACCGCAAAGCGCGAAATCAGGATTTCCGGCAGCAGACAGACGAACGCCAAGTACGCCGCTCCGACCACCGTCAGGCGAGTCAGAACACGGTCGAGATATTCGGCCGTATTGCGCCCTGGTCGGATCCCCGGAATGAAGCCGCCGTACTTTTTCAGGTTGTCGGCGGTGTCGGCAGGATTGAAAACCACGGCGGTGTAAAAAAAGGCGAAAAATACGATCAAGCTCACGTAGATCAGCAGATAGAGCGGTTGTCCCCGACCCAGGTATGCCGCCACCGTCGTCAGCCAATCAGGCCCCTGGCCTGCCGCAAACCCGATAATCGTGATCGGCATGAGCAGAACGGAACTCGCGAAAATCGGCGGAATGACCCCAGCTGTGTTCAGTTTCAACGGCAAGTGGGTGCTTTCGCCGCCCGTCATTCGCGTGCCTTGTTGTCGTTTTGGATACTGCACCAGGATCCGGCGCTGCGCCCGCTCAACGAAGACAATGAAGAAAATGACGGCGATGGCCATGATCAACAGGCCGACGATCAATGCTGTCGATACCGCGCCGGTGCGGCCGAGCTCGAGCGTACTCGCGAGCGCCGCCGGCAATTCCGCAACAATGCCGGCAAAAATGATCAAGGAAATGCCGTTCCCGACGCCGCGGGCGGTGATCTGTTCACCGAGCCACATCAGGAACATTGTTCCGCCGACGAGCGTCACGACCGCCGTGAAGCGGAAAAAAGCGCCCGGTTCAACAACCGCAGGTCCCGCCGTCGACTGCATCCCCTCAAGTCCTACCGCCAGGGCGTAGGCTTGCGCCGCGGTAATGATGACGGTCAGGTAGCGGGTGTACTGATTGATCTTCTTGCGCCCGGTCTCGCCCTCCTTCTTCAAGGCTTCAAGCGTCGGCACCACCGCCGTCATCAGCTGCATGATGATCGACGCCGAGATATAGGGCATGATGTTGAGGGCAAAAATCGTCATCCGGCCCAGCGCGCCGCCGGCGAACATATTGAACATGCCCAGAATGCCGCCCGCCTGACGAGCGAAAATATCCGTTACAGCGACCGGATCGATTCCGGGCAGCGGAATATAGGTGCCGACGCGGTAAACGACCAGCGCCGCCAGCGTGAACCAGATGCGCTTCTTGAGTTCGGTCGCCTTGGCGAAAGCGCCAAGGTTCATGTGCGCGGCAAGTTGCTCGGCGGCTGATGCCATTGCGTTTCGACGGCCTTACTGCTCTTCCGAGGGCGGTTTGGCGCCCTTCGCGGTTTCTTCAGATTCTCCCGCCTTGGCGGCCGCGACGATCACTGTCACCGTGCCGCCTTGCGCTTCGATCGCCTGTATCGCCGTCCGCGAGGCCCCCGTCACCAGGACCGACAGCTTGTCCTTGACGGCGCCTCCGCCGAGCAGACGAACCCCGTCGCGCCGCCGCTTGAAAAGCCCGGCGGCCTGCAACGCCTCCTCGTCAAGAGGCGCGGATGCATCAAGCTTGCCCGCGTCAATCGCCTGTTGAAGGTCGCCGACATTGACGACCACATAGTCACGCCGCGCATGATTCTTGAAGCCCCGCTTTGGCAAGCGCCGATAAAGCGGCATCTGGCCGCCCTCGAAGCCGACAATGGTTGCGCTCCCAGACCGCGCCTTCTGGCCCTTGTGACCTTTGCCGGATGTCTTGCCCAGGCCGGATCCGATGCCACGCCCGACGCGTTTCCGAGGCGCACGGGCACCGGGATTATCTCGCAACTCGTTCAATCTCATTGTCAGTCCGTTTCACACTTGGGTTCGGGGTTGAGAAAGCCCGCTACTCGGCGATTTCCTCAACGCGAATCAGATGCTTTACCTTCTCGATCATTCCGCGAACGGCCGCAGTGTCTTCGAGTTCGCGACTCCGGTGCATCTTGTTGAGCCCGAGGCCGATCAGTGTTTCGCGTTGATCCGACTTACGGCCGATGGGGCTGCGAATCTGGGTGACCTTGATCCGGCCGTTTTTCGTCGCCGCCATCATGCCCCCCGTCCCGCGCCCGAACCGGTGTCGGCGCGCCGCGACACGATCTCGCTGATTTTCTTGCCCCGTTTGGCGGCGACGGCCCGCGGTGAAGCGCACATGGCGAGAGCCGAGAACGTGGCCCTGATCATGTTGTGCGGATTTGCCGTGCCGAGCGACTTGGCCACGACATCCTGCACGCCCATGGTCTCGAATACCGCCCGCATCGGCCCGCCGGCAATCACGCCCGTTCCCGCAGGCGCCGCCCGAAGAACCACCTGTCCGGCTCCAAACGCCCCCTTAACATCGTGATGGAGCGTACGCCCATCGCGCAAGGGAACGCGGATCATGTTGTATTTCGCTCTGTCGGTCGCCTTGCGAATAGCTTCGGGCACTTCCCGCGCTTTTCCCGTCCCAAATCCGACACGACCACGACCATCGCCGACGACAACCAAAGCCGCGAAGGAAAACCGGCGGCCACCCTTCACGACTTTCGCGACGCGGTTTATGTGGACAAGCTTATCGGTCAGCTCCGTATCTTCGGCTGGTGGCGACGCCTCGCCCCGCCTGCCGCCCGGCTTCCTTGCCATTTTTCCAAGTCTCCCTAAAACTTCAAGCCGCCCTCGCGCGCGGCGTCCGCAAGAGCCTGCACCCTTCCGTGATAGCGGTACCCGCCACGATCGAATACAACCTCCGAAACCCCCGCGGAAAGCGCCCGCTCGGCGACCAGGCGGCCAACGTTCTTCGCCGCTTCGCGATCGGCTCCCGTCTTGATCTTGTCCTTCAAGTCCCTGTCGAGAGTCGACGCAGCGGCGACAGTCTGGCCCGATCGGTCGTCAATGACCTGCGCGTAAATGTGCTTGTTCGATCGGAAAACCGATAACCGCAGCCGATTCTGCGCGCGCTGACGGATTTGAAATCGCGAGCGCCTTTTGCGGCGCTCATAGAGCTCTAGTTTTTTCAGCATGATGCCCTACTTCTTCTTGCCTTCCTTCCGCCGAACGATCTCGTCCGCGTACCGGATGCCTTTGCCTTTGTAGGGCTCAACCTTGCGGAAGCCGCGAATCTCGGCGGCGACTTGCCCGACCTTTTGTCGATCGGCACCGCGCACAACAATATGCGTTTGATCCGGACATTCCACGGTGATCCCTTCGGGGATTGGGTAACGAACCTCGTGGCTATAGCCCAACTGCAAGACAAGGTCGCGACCCTGGACTTGCGCCCGGTAGCCGACCCCTTGAATCTCCAGCCTCTTCGCGAACCCCTGGTCCACTCCGTTGACGAGATTGTTCACCACCGTGCGCGCGGTTCCCCACATCATGCGCGCGCGCTTGGTGTCGCTTCTGGGCCGAACCCAGACCTGCGATCCTTCCTGGGTGACGCTCACCTCGTCCATTATCCGTGCCCGGAGTTCTCCCAGCTTTCCTTTCACGGTGACGTCCCGACCGGCAATAGCGATGCTCACGCCGCTCGGTATGGTGACTGGGTGCTTGCCTACGCGCGACATCGCCTCATCTACCTCAAAAAAAGCCTAGAACACCTTGCAGAGTATCTCGCCGCCGACATTGGCTTCTCGCGCTTCCGCATCCGAAAGCACGCCCCGCGGCGTCGAAATGATGGAAATGCCAAGGCCGTTGTAAACCTTGGGCAGGTCGGCGATTTTCGAATAGACCCGCCTGCCGGGTCTCGAAACGCGGTTGATTTCCCGAATTACCGGCTCGCCCTCATGATACTTCAGTTCAATTCGCACTTCGCTGATGCCGGGCCGCACCTCATAGCTTTCATACCCGCGAATGAAGCCCTCACGCGCAAGAACGTCAAGAACCCTCGCCCGCATTCTTGATGCGGGCGACGTCACCGCGCTCTTTTTGGCCCGCTGCCCGTTTCGAATCCGGGTCAGCATGTCGCCGATGGGATCGCTCATTGCCATGGCTGTTGCTCTTTTTCGCCTGTCACCAACTTGACTTGACCATTCCCGGGATCTGGCCGCTCAAAGCGAGTTCCCTGAGGCCAATCCGTGAGAGCTTGAACTTCCGGTAGTTGCCCCGCGGCCGACCGGTCATCTCGCAGCGCAACCGGACCCGCACCGGTGACGAGTTGCGCGGCAGCTTTGCAAGATCGAGGCGCGCGCTGAACTGCTCCTCCATCGAAAGAGACAGATCATTGGCCGTTTCCTTCAGATGCGCTCGCTTCGCCGCATAGCGCCGCGCCAACCGCTCGCGCTTCTTGTTCCGCTCGATCAGGCTTTTTTTCGCCATGATTATCCCTTCCTCCGCGGCTCAGTTTGCAAAGGGCATGTCAAATGCCCTCAGCAGCGCCGCCGCTTCCACATCCGTTTTCGCGGTTGTGCAGAAAACAATATCGAGCCCCCTTATTTGATCGACCTTGTCGTAATCGATCTCCGGAAAGGTGATCTGCTCCTTCAGGCCCATTGCAAAATTTCCTCGGCCATCGAAGCTCTTGCGCGTAAGCCCGCGAAAATCGCGGACGCGCGGCAATGCGATGTTGATCAGTCGGTCAAGGAACTCGAACATCTGATCGCGCCTGAGCGTGACCTTGCAGCCGATCGGCATGCCTTCCCGGATCTTGAACGTCGCGACCGATTTCTTGGCGCGCGTGATGACCGGTCTTTGTCCCGCAATCAAAGCCAGATCACTGACCGCTGCATCGACTTTCTTGCGATCCTGGGCTCCCTCGCCAACGCCCATGTTAAGAACGATTTTCGTCAACCGCGGCACTTGCATCGGATTCTTGTACTTGAATTCGTCCTGAAGCGCCTTGCGCACCGTGGTGTAATAGTGATCCTTGAGACGTGACATCACGCTTCTCTGCTATTTATCAATGACTTCTCCCGAGCGCTTGGCAAACCGGACCTTGCGGCCATCACTGAGGGTCTTAAAGCCGACACGAGTTGCCCTGCCGCTTTCCGGATCCACGTGAGCAAGGTTCGACACATGGATCGGAGCTTCCTTCTCAACGATGCCGCCGGCCATTCCGGCCGCCGGTCGGGTGTGTCGCTTGACGACATTGACACCCTGAACGATGGCGCGGTTTTCCTTCGGCATGACCTTGAGAACGTCGCCGACGACCCCTTTGCTCCGCCCGGTCAAGACGACCACCCGATCGCCCTTCTTGATCTTCAATTTTGCCGGCATCTAGAGGACCTCCGGCGCAAGCGAAATGATCTTCATGTAGCCTTTGCCCCGCAACTCCCGGGTCACGGGCCCGAAAATGCGCGTGCCGATCGGCTCGCCTTGTTTGTTGATCAACACCGCCGCATTGCTGTCGAAGCGGATCGCAGATCCATCGGTGCGGCGGACGTCCTTGGCCGTGCGCACAATAACCGCACGAAGAACATCGCCCTTCTTGACGCGGCCACGCGGGATCGCCTCCTTGACCGTAACCACGATGATATCGCCAACGCTTGCGAAGCGACGCCCGGATCCCCCCAGCACGCGAATGCAGCGCACCCGCCGCGCTCCCGAATTATCAGCCACGTCCAAGTCGGTTTCCACTTGGATCATTCGTCAAGTTCCTCTCACGCCTTCGGGCTGAGCTCTACTCAGGCTCCGCCGTCACTTCCCAACATTTCCGCTTGGAGATCGGTCGGCACTCCCGAATCCGCACCATGTCGCCGACCTTCAACGCATTGCTCTCATCGTGAGCAATGTATTTTTTGGAGCGGCGAACAATCTTCTTATACAAAGGGTGGGTCACACGACGTTCCACCTCGACGACAACCGTCTTGTCCATTTTGTCGCTGACCACAGTTCCGCGCATGACTCGTCTTGGCATGGGTCGCCTCTCGCTTAAGATGTCGTCGCCCCGCGCCGACGCTCGTTGATAATCGTCTTGCTCCGCGCAATCTGACGCCGGACTTGCCGTTTGCGCGCGGTATTCTCCAACTGTCCGCTCGCCGCCTGGAAGCGCAAGTTGAAGGCTTCCTTATGCAGCCGCGTCAGTTCTTCCTTCAGCTCGTCGTCCGATTTCGTGCGCAGGTCCTGAGCCTTCATGACGTCAACCCTCTTCTCCCAGACGCGCGACGAACCGAGTCCGGCACGGCAGCTTCGCGGAAGCCAAGCGCAGCGCCTCCTGCGCGACGTCCTTGGGAACACCATCCACTTCGAAAATGATCCGGCCAGGCCGGATACGGGCGATCCAGAATTCCGGAGATCCCTTGCCTCCACCCATGCGCACCTCCGCCGGTTTGCTGCTCACGGGAACATCGGGAAAAACCCTGATCCAGACGCGGCCGGCGCGGCGCATGTGACGGGTTATCGCACGGCGCGCCGCTTCGATCTGACGCGCGGTCATGCGCGTCGCCGTCGTCACTTTGAGGCCATAGGTGCCAAAATCCAGCTCGGTCGCCCCCTTGGCTTCGCCATGGATGCGACCCTTGTGCTGTTTACGAAATTTGGTCCGTTTCGGGCTAAGCATATCCGGTGATACTCGCGCTTCTCTGTACTTGCCAAGCGCCTACCGCGCTGGCTGTTGCTCCATGGTTCGTTTATCGACGGCCATCGGGTCATGGGCGAGAATCTCTCCCTTGTAAACCCACACCTTGACGCCGCAAACGCCATAGGTTGTCTTGGCTTCGGCAAATCCATAATCGACATGGGCGCGCAGCGTATGCAGGGGAACCCGACCCTCGCGATACCACACCGAGCGGGCGATCTCGGCGCCGCCAAGCCGACCGGCGCAGTTGATCCGAATGCCTTGCGCGCCAAGCCGCATCGCCGATTGAACCGCCCGCTTCATGGCGCGGCGTGTCGAGACTCTGCGCTCAAGCTGTTGGGCAACGTTCTCCGCGACGAGCTGGGCCTCGATCTCCGGCTTGCGGATCTCAACGATGTTGAGATGAACGTCCGCCCCGGCGATCTTCATTAAGTCCTTGCGGAGTTTTTCAATGTCGGCGCCCTTCTTGCCGATGACCACCCCTGGGCGCGCCGTATGGATGGTGATGCGAGCCCGCTTGGCCGGGCGTTCGATCACGATGCGCGACACTCCGGCCTGGCCGAGGCGCTGCTTCAAAAGCTGGCGAATCTTGAGATCCTCGTGCAGCAACTTGGCGTAGTGGTCGCCCGAGTACCAGCGCGAATCCCAAGTGCGGTTAATCCCGAGACGGAGCCCGACCGGATTGACTTTTTGACCCATTAATCGAAATCCCTCTCGTCCCGCTCTCTCAAGACCAAACGAACGTTGCTGAACGGTTTGCGGATGCCGCCCACCCGCCCTCGCGCCCGCGGCCGCCAGCGCCTCATCACCAGCGAGCGTCCCACCGTCACTTCCGCGACGTAAAGGCGGTCGACATCGAGCTGATGATTGTTTTCTGCGTTGGCGATCGCAGACTGCAGCAACTTGCGCACCTCTCCGGCGATCCGGCGCTGCGTGAATTGGAGATCGGCCAGCGCCCTCTCGCAGCTCTTGCCGCGGATCGCCGCAACAACGAGATTGAGCTTGCGCGGGCTGGTCCGCACCTGCTTCCCGTAGGCCATTGCCTCGTTGTCGGCGAGGCGGCGTTTACCAGCCGGCTTACCCATCGCTTACCCTCTCCTCGCCTTCTTGTCGCCGGTATGCCCCTGAAACGTCCGGGTTGGCGAAAATTCCCCGAACTTGTGCCCAACCATGTTTTCGGTCACAAGAACCGGTATGAACTTCCGACCATTGTACACGCCGAACGTCAGGCCCACGAACTGAGGCAAAATCGTTGACCGCCGCGACCAGGTTCGAATGATCTCTTTTCGCCCCGAAGCGCGCGACTTTTCCGACTTTTTCAACAAATAACCGTCGACGAACGGCCCCTTCCATACAGAACGCGGCACCCCAGTCCTCCTTCGCCCTACTTTCTTTTGTGGCGACGACGAATGATCAACGAATCGGTCTTCTTGTTCTGCCGTGTCCGCATGCCCTTGGTGGGCTTGCCCCACGGGGTCACGGGATGACGCCCGCCGGATGTCCGACCTTCACCGCCGCCATGAGGATGGTCAACCGGGTTCATTGCGACACCGCGAACAGAAGGCCGCTTTCCGAGCCAACGATGGCGCCCCGCCTTGCCGAGTTTGATGTTCTGCTGGTCCGGATTGGAGACCGCGCCGACTGTCGCGATACATTCCGCGCGCACCGCCCGAAGTTCGCCCGAGCTCAAGCGCAACTGCGCGTATCCTTGATCCTTGCCGATCAGCTGCGCATAAGTGCCCGCCGACCGCGCGATCTGTCCTCCCTTGCCGGGCTTCATCTCCACGTTATGAATGATGGTCCCGACCGGGATGTTCTGCATCGGCAAGGCGTTGCCCGGCTTGATGTCGGCTGTGCGCCCCGAGATCACGACATCGCCGACCCCCAGCCGCTGCGGCGCAAGGATATAGGCGCGCTCGCCGTCCTCGTATTGAATCAGCGCGATGAACGCGGTGCGGTTCGGGTCGTATTCAAGGCGTTCCACGCTGGCCGGCACATCGAACTTGTTGCGCTTGAAATCGACGATCCGATAACGCCGCTTGTGTCCGCCGCCGCGCCGCCGCGCGGTGATCCGCCCGGTATTGTTGCGCCCTCCGGTGCCGCGGAGACCTTCCGTCAACGCCTTCTCGGGCTTTCCCTTCCACAGCGCCGACCGATCGACCAGGACCACACCGCGGCGGCCCGGTGTGGTGGGTTTGTATTGCTTGAGCGCCATCGACTATTCCCTAAAGACCCGTCGTCACGTCAATCGAGTGCCCTTCGGCGAGGGTCACCATCGCTTTCTTGACGTCCACGCGCCGGCCCGGGCGTCCGCGAAAGCGCTTGACCTTTCCCTTTTGCCGAAGCGTATTGACCGCCGTGACCTTGACCTTGAACAGGGATTCCACGGCGGCTTTTATCTCCGGCTTGGTCGCGTCGAGCGACACGATAAAGCTCACTTGGTTGTGTTCCGAGAGAAGCGTCGCCTTCTCGGTAATCAACGGTCGGCGGATGATTTCGTATTTCCGCTCTTCGCTCAGGACGACCGGAGAACGGATGTACCGTTTTGTCATTTCAGCCGCTCCACCAGTTGCTCGACCGCCGACGATGTCAGGACAAGCGTGTCGCGGCGGAGAATGTCGTAAACGTTGGCGCCACGGCTCGGCAGCACGTCAAGGCTGGCGATGTTCCGCGCAGCCCGGGCAAAGCCTGCATCAATGTCATTGCCGTCGATAACGAGTGCGGACCGCCAACCCAGTTTCGCCACGTGAGCAGCAAGAACCTTGGTCTTCGGCTCGCTCAGTTGAGCCTTGTCGAGGACGACCAGTTCTCCCGCCGCCCGCTTGGCCGAGAGCGCGGTCTTCAAGGCCAACCGCCTGACCTTCTTCGGCAAATCGTGCGCGTGATCGCGCGGAACCGGACCAAAGGCAACGCCGCCGCCGCGCTGGTGAGGCCCTTTCAAAGAGCCCTGACGCGCCCGCCCCGTCCCCTTCTGCCGGAATGGCTTTTTCGTCGTTCCCGCCACTTCGTTGCGCGACTTGACCTTGTGGGTGCCGGCGCGCCGCTTGGCCAGTTGCCAATTGACCGCTCGCGCCAGAATATCCGGCCGAACCTCAAGACCGAACACCGCGTCGTCCAAATCCAGAGTGGCGACTTTTTCGTTTTCAACGTTGATGACGTCGCACTGCATGCTGGCTATTCCTTCTCGGCCGGCGCTTCGCTGCCGGCATCAACCAGCGCTTCGTCCGCCATGTCGGCCGCGCCGGAAACATCCCGCACCGCAGCAGGAAACGGCAGGCCCTCGGTCGCTGGCCGCTTGACCGCATCCTTGATCAGCACATACTGGCCTTTCGCCCCCGGCACCGCGCCTCTCAGCATGATCAGCCCACGATCGGCGTCGCACTGCACCACAACAAGATTGTGCACCGTGACGCGGCGATCGCCCATGTGCCCCGGCATCTTCTTGCCCTTGAAAACCTTGCCGGGATCCTGCCGATTGCCGGTCGAGCCAAGACTGCGATGGCTCACCGAAACGCCATGGGAAGCTCTCAAGCCATGAAAACCGTGACGCTTCATGCCTCCGGCAAATCCCTTTCCGATCGACTGGCCGGTTACGTCAACATACTGGCCGGCGAGGAAATGATCCGCCGTCAGTTCGGCTCCCACGTCGACCAGCGCGTCTTCGGAAACGCGAAACTCGGCCACATGCCGCTTGGGTTCGACCTTGGCCTTAGCGAAGTGACCCCGCTGTGGTTTGGTCACGTTCTTCACCTTGGCCTTGCCACAGCCCAGCTGCACCGCGACATACCCATCCCGATCGGCGGTTCTCTGTGCGACCACTTGACAATGATCCACCTTCAGCACCGTGACCGGCACGTGGCTGCCATCCTCGGTAAAAAGACGAGACATTCCAAGCTTTTGGGCAATGAGTCCGGTGCGCATGGTCAGCAATCCTAGAGCTTGATCTCGACGTCGACGCCCGCGGCCAGATCCAGCTTCATCAGTGCGTCTACGGTCTGCGGCGTCGGGTCGACGATATCGAGAACCCGCTTGTGCGTGCGAATTTCAAACTGCTCTCGCGACTTCTTGTCGATGTGCGGAGAGCGCAGCACTGTGTAGCGCTCGATCCGGGTCGGAAGCGGAATCGGCCCTCGGACGCGGGCGCCGGTACGCCGGGCGGTATTGACGATCTCGCGCGCGGACTGATCAAGCACGCGGTGATCGAACGCCTTGAGCCCGATCCTGATGTTCTGGTTTTCCATTCGTTATGCCCGCCTCATTGTCAACCAACCACCCCTGAAGCTCTCCGCGACCGATCCGCCTACTCGATGACTTTGGCGACGACGCCGGCGCCGACGGTTCGTCCGCCCTCGCG
>CAZRWU010000109.1:0-11182 GCA_964603915.1 uncultured Rhodospirillaceae bacterium | reverse complement strand
AGACGGCCGGCGCGATCCGGGTGCGGCTCCCAGTGCTTGTCGCGCGCATTGTCTCATGGCAAACACGCTACTTTAGCATCTCGTTACGTTGCAGCGCGGCAGGGTTGGTTACTGATTTAAAACGGAAATGGACCTCTTTGGGTCCTGTGCAGCCAAGGCGGCGTCGGGCAGGGTGGGCCAGGAAGCGCCCGCGCCCGGCAGCAGGGGGAGGGGGACCGCTGGCCCTTATCTTCCGAGAACGGATTTAATCATTTTTTGGTCCCTGCCGATCCAGAACAGCCAGGCGCTGCGCGCCAGGGCGAGACGGTCGTCGGCATACGCCCGGGCCCACGCCAGTCGCGAGACGTTGGCCGGCCGCCGGACGGGGTCGCCGCTGGCGTTCAGGCCGATACGGCGAAACACGTAGAGCGCGCGCCGCATGTGCCATGCGTCGGTCACGATGACAATCCGCCGCCAGCCGTTATCCATCATGAGCCGTCCGGTGTAGACGGCGTTCTCGAAGGTGTTGCGCGACCGATCCTCAAGGAAAATCCTGTCGGCGGCGACGCCGTGCTCGAGAGCCAAGCCGCGCATGATGACCGCTTCGGACGGTCCGGCCTCGGCATTGCCGCCGGACAGCACGATTGGGCCGATTTGGCGCTTGTCCAGCACGCGCACCGCATGGGCGACACGGCGACGAATGCCGGCGCTCGCGATGCCTGGAGCGGCGACCTTGGCGCCGAGGACGACAACCGCGTCGGCAGGGGGCAGGGGACATCGCTTTGGCCATGCCTTCTCGCGGTCAGAAGGAGCGGGGAAGTCCAAGGACGTGCTCGCCGATATAGGAGAGAATCAGGTTCGTGGAAATCGGCGCGATCTGATAAAGGCGGGTCTCCCGGAACTTGCGCTCGACGTCGTATTCCTCGGCGAAGCCGAAGCCGCCATGAGTCTGCAAGCACATGTCTGCCGCCTGCCAGGACGCATCGGCCGCCAGCAGCTTGGCCATGTTCGCCTCGGGGCCGCAGGGCTGGCCAGCATCGAACAGCGTCGCGGCCTTTGCGACCATCAAGCTTGCCGCTTCCGTGACGGCGTACGCGCGCGCGATCGGAAACTGAATCCCCTGGTTCTGTCCAATAGGACGTCCGAAAACGACCCGCTCGCACGCGTAGGACGTCGCTGTTGCAATGAACCACCGAGCGTCGCCAATGCACTCGGCGGCGATCAACACGCGCTCGGCGTTCATTCCGTCAAGAATATAGCGAAAACCTTTGTTTTCTTCGCCGATGAGGGCGTCGCCAGGCACCCGAAGATTGTCGAAATAGATTTCGGTGGTGGAATGATTGATCATGGTTCGGATCGGACGGATCGTCAATCCCGCGTTGACGGCCTCGCGGAGGTCGACGAGAAACACCGACATGCCTTCGTGCGGCCTTGCAACCCGATCGCGCGGCGTGGTGCGGGCAAGCAGGAGCATGAGATCGGAATATTCCGCACGGGAGGTCCAAACCTTCTGGCCATTGATCACATAGTCCCCGGCGTCTCGCACCGCCGTCGTCAGGATGCGGCTAGTGTCGGTGCCGCTCGTCGGTTCGGTGACGGCGAAAGCCTGCAGGCGAAGCGCTCCTGATGCGATCTGCGGCAGATAGCGCCTCTTCTGGGCTTCCGTGCCGTGACGGAGCAAGGTGCCCATGGTGTACATCTGGGCATGACCGGCGGCACCGTTGCCGCCGCTCTTCTGGATCTCTTCAAGAATGGCGGCGGCAGCGCCAATGCCAAGGCCGCTGCCGCCGTATTCCTCCGGAATTAACGCGGCAAGAAATCCCGCCTCCGTCAGAGCTTGAACGAACGCTTCCGGATACCGCCGTTCGGCGTCGGCCTGCCGCCAGTACGCGGCGGGGAACCGGGCGCATAATGCCCGAACCGACGCGCGGACATCTTCGAATGTTTCCGTCATCGCTCATATCCGTTACAAGAGGCGTCAGGGTGTATCTAACCGACGCTATCCCGGGTAGCCACTGTTCTAAATCTGGAATCAATGATGGAAAAGCGGACCAGCAAAGAGATCATCGAGGAGCTCCTTCAACCGATTGAGGGCGCCAATGTCGTAGATGTCGGCTGTGGCGATGGGCAGCTGACGCGCATGTTGACTCGTCGAGGCGCACACGTCACTGGCATCGAAGTCAGTCCTCGGGCACTCGCCCGTGCCCGCGCCGTGAAGCCTGTTGGTGATGAGCGCTACATGCAAGGGTTGGCGGAAGACCTTCCGATCAAGAGCCGATCCGCCGATATTGTGATTTTCCTCAACAGCTTCCACCACGTCGATGAACAAGGACAGCCCAGAGCGCTCAAGGAGGCGGCGCGGGTGCTGAAGGATGGCGGCATCCTTTTCATCTCAGAGCCTCTGCCGGAGGGGCCCTATTTTCAGCTGATGCGCGTGGCGCACGATGAAACGGGGGTGCGCACGCGCGCCCAGGAGACGCTTCGTCACGCTGCCGAATACAAGCTTCTGCTGGAAAAGACATTGACGCATATCGACACGGTGACGTTCAAGAACTTCGAGGCATTTCACGACCGCATCACGGCCATCAACCCCCAGACTCGCGCCGCCTTCATCGAGAACGAGCCGATGATCCGTGAAGATTTCGAGCGTCTCGGCCGCCATGTCGATGACCATTGGGAGTTCGATCAACCGACGCGGGCGCACCTGTTCCGCCGAAGCTAAATGAGAAAAAACTCGAAAGACCGATAAGAATGACCGCCTCGGCGTGGAGGCGGTCACGTTGCAAGTCGCAGACTGTCGCTTTATTCCGCCTGGTCCGAGGTCGTCTTTCCGGCCAGACGGCCTTAGCCTTGAGGTTGAAGGCGGGGTCCCCGCCTGCCCGCGGCGGGCACGCTGCTGTGGCGCCGCTGCCGGGCTTCTTTCTGCTCTTTGTTTTGGTCGACATGAGGCCCGGTCGCCTGGGATGTGTCGCGGCTGATGACGCCGCCTTCCAGGATGGTGCGCACTTCGTCGCCGCTGAGCGTTTCATACTCAAGCAGAGCCTGGGCCAGCGTGTGCAATGATGCCGCGTTCTCGGTCAAAATGCGGCGAGCTTTCGCCTCGGCTTCCTCGACAATGCGCCGCACCTCCAGGTCGATCTGCCGCGCCGTTTCCTCGGACACGTGTTGTGTTCGTGTCACCGACCTCCCGAGGAACACTTCGTCTTCATTCTCGCTGTAGCGCAGTGGGCCAAGCTTCTCGCTCATGCCCCATTCGGTGACCATCCGCCTCGCCAGTTGGGTCGCCTGCAGAAAATCGTTGCTGGCGCCCGTCGTGACGTTCTCGGGCCCAAAAATGATCTCCTCGGCAACTCGTCCGCCAAACATGGTAGCAAGGCGGCCCTCGATTTCGTTTTTGCGGTACGAATAGCGGTCGCGCTCGGGAAGGTTCATCGTGACGCCCAAAGCGCGCCCGCGTGGAATGATCGTCACCTTGTGAAGCGGATCGTTGCCGGGAACGAGCAGGCCAACCAACGCATGACCGGCCTCGTGGTAGGCCGTCAGTTTCTTCTCATCCTCGGTCATCACCATCGAGCGCCGTTCGGCGCCCATCATGACCTTGTCCTTCGCGGCTTCGAAGTCGGCCATGGTGACGAGCTTGCGTCCGACGCGCGCGGCAAGCAAAGCCGCCTCGTTGACCAGGTTCGCCAAGTCGGCTCCCGAAAAACCGGGGGTTCCGCGCGCAATGACCCGTGGATCGACATCTTGCGCCAGCGGAACCTTGCGCATGTGAACCTTCAGGATCTGCTCACGCCCAAGCACATCCGGGTTTGGCACGACCACCTGCCGGTCGAACCGACCCGGCCGAAGCAACGCCGGATCGAGCACGTCGGGACGATTGGTCGCCGCGACCAGAATGATCCCTTCGTTGGATTCGAATCCATCCATTTCCACAAGCAACTGGTTCAGCGTCTGTTCGCGCTCATCGTTGCCTCCGCCGAGTCCCGCGCCGCGATGGCGGCCGACTGCATCAATTTCATCAATGAAAACAATACAGGGCGCGTTCTTCTTGGCCTGCTCGAACATGTCGCGCACGCGGCTTGCTCCGACGCCGACAAACATCTCAACGAAATCGGACCCGGAGATGGTGAAGAACGGAACATTGGCCTCTCCCGCGATTGCCCGCGCGAGCAAAGTCTTTCCGGTTCCTGGAGGTCCGACCAGAAGTACGCCTTTCGGAATCCTGCCGCCGAGCGCTTGGAATTTTTGAGGGGAACGCAAAAACTCGACCACCTCTTCCAATTCCTGCTTGGCTTCGTCGATCCCGGCGACATCATCGAATGTCACGCGCCGGCTGTCCTGCGTGAGCAGGCGAGCGCGACTCTTGCCGACCCCCATAATTCCGCCGCCGCCCGGCCCTCCCTGCATGCGTCGCATGAAGTAGACCCACACCGCGATCAACAGCAGAATCGGGAAGGCCGAAATGAGCAGCGACCACATCATGCTGGGTTCACGGGGCGGTTCGACTGAGATGCCGACATTGTTCCGGCTAAGCGGCTCGACCAAGTCGGTCCCTTCCGGCGCATAAGTGCGGAACGTGCGCCCATCGGAATATGTGCCGATGACCTCAGGGCCACGAAGGGTCACATCTTGAACCTGTCCTGCTTCAACTTCAGCAAGAAAATCTGAAAACGGAATGGGCGTATCACTCGGTTCCTGCGGCTTTTGCATCGCATTGAACAAGAACAGCAAAAGAAGAGCGCTGATGAACCAGATCGCGATATTCCGGTTCATTCCGGAACCTCCTGTTGATGAACCTGAAGGGAGCAGCAAGACGTGCAATCTTGCCTTCTGCCTTCTCGCAACACCTGTTCACGATGTTTTTCCATGTCACTGATTTGGTGGCCGTTTTCGCTATTGTCAATCGCGGTCGATACATCCCCCGTGCTTCCACGGCGCGCCGTCGCGGCTCTCGCCCATGAGCAAATTGCGCCGCCATCTGATATGCAACAGTCGCGCGGCAACTTTTAGGAGACATTGTTTTTTGTAGCGTTTGCAAAAGCCGCGCGGTAGTAAACCACACACAATGGCGGCAGTTTGAAACAGATCCTGATGTCCGCGGGATCAAAAGGCTAGCCAGCGATAACAGCAAAGAGGGAGCATCCAAGATGGGTATCAGGAGCATGCGTTCTTAAGCGGTCTGCCGTCCACCCTGAACGCGTTCCGTTCTCGGGTTCCGACGGTTTCGCCCGGACGCCTCAGTAGGCAGACCGGATATCATCACATAAACATGAATAAAGGCTTGAGACGTCGAGAGCTCTGTTCAAGAGCACGCCGATCGGTCATCACGGCCACAGCTTATACCGCATCCAAAGAGGTAATGAACTTCAATGGAGCGGCATGGCCCTGTCGCTGTGTTATCAAGGGAGAACGAAAGTGGAGAAAGCTTACAAGAAAGAGTGTTATTCGACACTCATTGCGTTTGCGCTTGTCACGTTATTAACCCACATCTTCCCGATGTATTTTCTGTTTCCGGGATTGATGAATTACACAATCTTCGGATTTCCGGCTCATTATTTTCTGACGCTGGTGCTCGGTTGGATCGTCTTGATGCCCGTCTACTGGATTTACATCCACATCAGCGAAAACATCGACCGGGAAATCTCGGAGCTGAGCGGCCGTGCGGCGGAACTCGAACAAATGCGTGACTATTCTGCCTCTCAGGCCAAAGGAGAGACGAAATGAGTCGTTTAGTTATTGCGCTGGCGGCTCTGCTCCTGCCAACGGCGGCATTCGCTCAGCAACCGCCTCCGGAAGGGATGGAATGGTTTCGGTTTGAGCCGACGCCGATGCTGTCCTTGCTGGGGATCATTTACACTATCGCGATGGTGGTGTTGTTCCTTTACGTCGGTTGGCTAATGACAAGGCGGGTGACCACCAGCGACGATTACTTCGCTGCCGGTCGCAACGTCGGCGGAATCTCCAACGGGCTCGCGATGAGCTCCAACTACATGAGTCTCGCGACCTTTCTCGGCTTCACCGCCTTGATCTGGAGCCTGCAGTACTATCTGGTCGCCATTACCCTCAGTTTTCTCGGCGGCTTTGTGATGATTGCGATTGCGATCGCGCCGTCGTTGCGGCGATGGGGCAAGTTCACGAGCATGCAGTTCATTGGCGAACGATACGGCAGGACCGCCAAGATCATCGCTGTTTTATGCATGATTCTGCTCGCCCAGCTCTACCTGATCGGCCAGATGAAAGGCATCGGCAACGTCTTCCAGGTCATGTTCCACCTTGACTATACGGCGGGACTGATCATCGGCGGTCTTGTCGTTACTGCCTACGTCACCATCGGCGGCATGTATGGCCTCTCGTATAACCAGAGTCTGCAAGCCATCATCATGGGCATTGCCCTGATCCTGCCGGTGGCGATCATTCTCTGGCGGCTCGGCGCCGGCTGGCCCTCCGTCTTTCCGCCCTTCGGCTACGGCGCGATGGTGCCGCAGATGCAGGAGGCGTTGCCTTCCTACTTCAATCCGTTCCTGACCGCGAACGGGACCGCGCCGATGAGTTTCAAATTCTACGTCGGCATTATTCTCTCGATCGCATTCGGGACGATGGGGCTACCCCACATCGCGATGCGTTTCTTCACTGCGCCATCGGTGCGGGACGCCAAGATCTCGACCCTGTGGGGTACGTTTTTCGTCGGCCTCATTTTCTTCACGACGTTCGCCGTCGGCTTTGCCGCCAAGCTGTACTCGGAGCAGGTCCTTGCAGGGCAGCAAAACCTCGCTATTCAGCCGCAGGAGGCCGATCTGCTGCTCGTGGTGATGGCGCAGGCATTCACCCCGAGCTGGATCGCGGCTCTTCCAATTGCCGGAGCGCTTGCCGCCGGCATGTCCACGATCGGCGGGCTGCTGATGGTCATCGGCACCGGCCTTGGCAGCGATATCTACTCGACCATCTATCCGAACGCGGCCGACCGCAGTCGGGTGCGCGCCGGTTTCTTCTTTACGGCGCTTGGCGGCATCGTGACCATCATTCTGGCCCTTGATCCGCCAGACTTCTTGTTGACGAGTGTGATCTGGGCGTTTGTCGTCGCCGCCTCCACCTTCACGCCAGTGCTGATTCTCGGCATCTGGTGGAAGGGCGCCAACAGCGCCGGCGCCATTGCCGGCATGCTGATCGGCGCGGCGCTCTCCATTGCCTTGTGGTGGACGCGTGGGACCTTGTTCGGGATTACGCTCGTCGATGCCGGCCCCGTCGGCCATCTCGTCACCGGCTTGTTCAGCGGTTCGGCGGCGTGGTTCGTGACGATTGTCGTCAGCTGGATTACCGGAGGCGAGAAGGACGAGCGCGTTCTGCGCGAGGTCGACCGCATTCACGGTTGGCAGACCTACGACCCGAAGCGCTACAACGGTAAGTTGTTTCCGGCCGCCGTGGCGGTTCTGGCGTTGCTCATCATGATCTGGTCGGCGATGCCCAACCGTCCCTTTGACCTCGAAGCGGCGGGATTGGCGCAACCGGCGAAAGTCGCCGCTCAGCAACAGTAATTGACGACAGAGCGGGGGGCATAGACTCCCCGCTCTCTTTTCTCGGAAGCGGGATGCTGATTCTCGATCTCTATCGGCTTCGCGCGTGGCCTTATCGACACGCCTGTGAAAGTCCCACCGCCGGTTACTGGATCACCGGTTTCATCCTTGCGACGGGAGGCATCTACGGCCTGCTCGTCGCGATCTTTCAGCGCATGATCGGCGGAGAACTCCAGGGCTTTCCGGTTGACCGGATACCCGCGTTTATCCTGTTTGGCGGTAATGCATTGGCGGGACTCGTCATCACCATCATGGTTCACATGGGCGTTGTGCTGGTGACGTGGTTGGCGGCGCGCGGCGTCGGCGGGCCAGGGTGGTTCGGCCTTCTTTACCGGGCAACAGCCTACCTTTTGCCACTCCTTTGGGGGGCGCTCCCGCAGGCGGCGCTCTTTGCCGCCCTGGCCGGCCGCGATGTCTCGCCTCCCGCCTTTCAGCCGCTGATCCTGCCGCTCACCGTCATCAGTATGGCCATGTTCCTGTTCGGCCTGTTTCAAATCATGCGGTTGACGCAGGATATCTCGATAGAGCGCGCTGCGGGCGCTGTCGGCATCTTCGTTGTGTTCTGTGTCGCTCTGTTCCTCGTCCTATGACGTGCAAGATCGCGCGCGAGCGCCATCGAGCCATGACGCCGACAATTTCAAGCGTCATGGCCTCGGCTGGCGCGAGCCGGGTTATGGCTGTGGAACGCCGAGGGCCTCGTGGACCTTGCCGACCGCCTCCGCGGAAAGGCCGAGCCCGCTCGCCAACCGCGTCAGATACTCGCGTTCAGCGGATGTATCGACTTCGATGGCGAGAAGCGAGGCGGAGTAGACTTCAACCGCAACTTCCGGGCGACCGAGCGATCTGACCTCGCTGATCAGCGCATCGGGATCGAAGGGTTTTTGCATTTCACTGATCATGAACGCCTGCGCCTCTTCATCGGCGCCCGCTTCCTTGAGCCGACCCATGATCCGGCTCATTTCGCCGGCGTCGATCTGGCCGTCGGCCTTGGCGGCGGTGACCATCGCCCGGATGACGAGGAGGGCGATCTTTTGCAGGTCTTCTTCTTCCTGCGGCGTTTTTGGCTCGCGCATGCCGAGAGGCGCATTCTTCTCCAGTTCCGCCGGCGTCAGCTCCGTCGCGCCTGTCGCCGCCGCGCCTTGGGATTTTTTCATAGCCGCGTAGGCAAGCGATCCGAGAAGGGCCATGGCGCCGGCGCCGACGGCTCCGCCTTTTCCGCCGAGGACGAGACCGGCAAGGGCGCCAAGGCCACCGATCGCCATCGGATCGCCGCCTTCCACCCGCTGTCGGGCCGTTTCGAACAATCCGCCTGCCTGTTGTCCAACACCGCCCAGGCTGCCGCCCGGCCCGAACAGTCCTTCCGCCTTTTCTCTCATGCCGCCCAGGCTGCCGCCCGGGCCGAACAGATCGCCGAGCATGCCGCCAAGCGGACTATCGCCGGCGCCGAGGCCCTGCGGCCCAAGAGCGTGGTTCACGCGGCTGTCCGTCGAACCGGCGGGGTTGGATTGAAGGAGCTTGCCCAAGAGGTCCCGCATATCGATCATTTTCTTTCTCCTTGTGTTGAGAAGAAAAGTGTATGCGCCCTTCCCGCCGGCGAGCAATGACGATCGCTATCCGGGATTTCTCCGGGTGAGAAGCGCACCGCCTCCCGAGTCCGAGAATGTCGTTTTGTGAAAGAGGCTTGCTCAGCCGAGCGCCTTCTTATTCGCGATCGCCTGTTCGTAGGCTCGCACGTAGATCTTCGCGCTGTGCTCCCACGATAAGTCCTGGACCATCGCCGCCGCGATCATTTTTTGCATGTGCTTCTTGCGATCGTAGTAGGTGCTCACCGCCCAGCCGACGGTATCATACAGCGCCTGCGCGGTGGGCTCCCAGAACTTGAAGCCGGCGCCTTCTCCCGTCCGCTCGTCGTATTGCGCAACGGTATCGTTCAGCCCGCCGGTCGCCCGAACGATGGGCAAGGTGCCATACTTGAGAGAATACATCTGATTGAGGCCACAGGGCTCGAAGCGCGACGGCATCAGGAAGAAATCCGATCCGGCCTCGATCCAGTGGGCCAACTCCTCGCTGTAGCCGATGTAGCTGCCGATACGGCCCGGATAGCGGCCAGGCAACGGGCCGAAATACCATTCAAGGTCCCTCTCGCCGCTTCCCAGGATCGCAAATTGGACTTGCATTTCGGCGACGATGCGCTCGATCGTCTGAGACAGCAGGTCGAGGCCTTTCTGGGTCGATAGACGGCTCACGACGCCAATGAGCGGGACATCGGGCCTCGTCTCGAGCATCAAACGCTGCTGCAATTCCCTCTTGCAGATCGCCTTGCCTGCCATGTCGCTAGGCGCGTACCGCGCCGGGATCAAGGGATCGACGGCGGGGTTCCATTCTTCGTCGTCGACGCCGTTGAGAATGCCCCAGTAATTCGCTCCCTTGTCATTGAGGTAAGGCGCCAGACCCTCGCCCCCCGCCGGACTGCGGCTCTCGACTGCGTAGGTCGGGCTCACCGTCGTCACGATGTCGGCATAATGAATGCCGCCTTTCAGGAAATTGATGTCGCCAAAGTCCTCGAACTTGTCTCCGGTTAAATTGGACCGCTGCAGACCGAGGTAGTCGTAATCCGCAAGCGGCCACTTGCCCTGGTGGGCAAGGTTGTGGATCGTGAGTACGCTAGCGGCGCCGCCAAGGACCGGGTCGTTCCAGTGCCAGATCTTCAGATAGGCCGGCGCCAGCGCCGTCGGCCAGTCGTGAGCATGGACGATATCGGGGGCAAATCCCATGTCCCGGCACAGCTGCAACGCCGCCCGGGTGAAAAAGCCGAACCGGCAGCCGTTATCGCCATACTTTTCCAATTCCCTGTCGTGGTAAAGGCCGAACCGGTCAAAGTACCTGTTGAATTCGATAAAGTAGAAGGGGACGCCGGCGCGGGTGAGCGTTTCAACCGCGCACCACTCTTCGGTGTTGCCCATCCACACGCCAAGCGGGTTGAGAAAGGGGCGCAGCCCGAACTTGGCGGCGTCGAGATGGGAATATTTCGGGAGGATGACAATAGCGTCATGGCCAAGGGAGCGAAGCGCTTTCGGCAGCGCTCCGGCCACATCCGCCAGCCCTCCCGACTTCACGAAGGGAACCGCCTCGGAGGCGAGAATGGCGATTTTGAGCGGCATGGTCATGAGTGGCGCCTCTTGCAGATCGCGCAGCATCAAGCATCAAACCGGGATTTTCCGCGTACGCCGCTCCCCGCTCGCCGAGTGTGCATCGAAAGGGCGCGCCGCGCAACGCAGCTGGCGTCCACAAGCTAAATGTGAGCCAACGCAGGCCAAGGTGCGGCAAATCGCCGTGCCGGCGGCACGACACGCCTTTTTTGCGGATGCTCCGGGCATACCTGTTCTTCCGGCGGTCCGGCCGAACAGCGTTTCATCGAGCATGCTGGAATTGGCTGCGGTTAAAGCCTGTCAAAACGGCTCAGGAGGCTGGCGAACAGCGCAACCTTGGCGGATGGGGAGTCCGCCCACCCACGGTTCGCCGCCGTTCATGACTGTTCAGGATCGGTAGAAAAACCAGGAATATTCATGAGGTTAAATTCAGTACCGTCTTGACGTGTTCGCGTCCGTTCGCCACAATCCGCACATCAGGCA
>CAZRWU010000108.1:0-11242 GCA_964603915.1 uncultured Rhodospirillaceae bacterium | reverse complement strand
GGCGACCGTGTACCGATCCTCCATGGCCTCCGCGATAAAGTCGAAGTCGCGGCCACGGCGAGTGAGACCATGAACGCAGATCAACGCGCGCCCGCCGCCGTCGCGTCCCCATTGAAAATAATCGATCTTGTGGAAGCCATGAGGCCCCAGGCTCAGATAGCTCCGCTCGGTCATCGGCATGCGTGATCTCCCCCTTTGTTCGCGCACATCATGCGTGCAATTTGCTCATATCGCGCAATGATCGAGCAGATCGCGCTCGAGATCAAGGCTGGCACCGGAGTTGCGACGGCGTTGCGAAGCGAAAGTCCTTCAAGAGCGCGACGAGTCGCGTTCCCCGGCTCGCGGATCGGCGACGGTGACGTCGGTCGCGCCCTCGATTCTGGTCAAGTTGCGGGACGATGGCATCGCGGCCAGCGGCACGGCGTCGGCGACTTTTTCCAGTTTATCGGGAAGTTCGGCGCGCAGCCGGGGAAGGCTGTGAGGATACTCCCGCTGAAGAAAATCGATCAGCTGCTCGCGCACGTGACAGCGGAGGTTCCACGCGTCCCCGGAGTTCCGCGCCCCCATCAGCGCGCGCAGTTCGACAACGCGGTCGGTGGCGTTGGTCACCTGCAAGCCCCACACCTCGCCGTCCCACAGTTCGTCGGCCTGGAGCAGCCGGTGCAACTCCTCGCGGACGCGTTGAACGGGCACGGTGTAATCGACGTAGAGGAAAACGGCGCCGAGGATGTCCGCCGTCTTGCGCGTCCAGTTCTGGAACGGGCGCTCGATGAAGTAGGACAGCGGCACGACAAGGCGGCGAAGATCCCAGATCCTGACGACGACGAAGGTCACCCGGATCTCCTCGATCCATCCCCACTCGCCCTCGACGATGACGACGTCGTCGATGCGGATGGGCTGAGTCAGCGCCAGTTGAACCCCGGCAATCAGATTGGTCAGCGCCGGCCGCGCGGCCAGACCGGCGACGATGCCGGCGATGCCCGCCGAGGCGAACAGCGTCACGCCGATCTGCCGTATGCTGGGGATCGACATCAGAATGAGGCAGATGGTGATCACCACGATCAGCGCCGCCAGAATACGCTGCATGACGCCAACCCGGGTCATGATCTCCCGGGCGAGCAGATTGTCCGTGGCGGTGACGTCATATTTGGCCGCCACCACGTCGTTGATCACCCATGTGAGTTTGAAGGCAAGCCAGCCCATTGCGCCGGTGAACGTCAGCGCGAGAATCCGCTCCAGGCTGTTCTTCATGTCGATCGGAAGCGGCAGGCTGGGCAGGACGAGAAAAACCGCGACAATAGCGAAAAGCGCCTTGGCCGGGGTGGCCGCGTACCTCAGAACGCTCGGCGCCAAAGCGCCCTTGGTGCGCCCGATAATGCGCCCGGCGAGGGAAGAGAAAATGCTGTGGACAACGAGCGCGACGGCGACGGCGACGACAATGACCGTCAAGCTCCAGCCCCAATCGCTCCACGTACCGAGAATCATGGGTTCCATTTCTTGTTCGCTCTTTTCTGGTCAGGATCTTCGGAATAACCCTAAATGGGGTGTCGCGCGCAAGAGTTGCTCAACGATCGCCCTGGCTAAAAGGGATCAAGAAATAGCACAGGAGTAAAAAGAAAATCGGCGGCTTGGAACTTCCCCGGCGGCTTGGTGTTGACACGTCTGCTGATGGAGAGGTTCCGTTCCAGCACCGCCTCCCCAGTCACCCTCGACGGCGGGACCTTCCATCAGCAACTCCCTTTCGCAAAGCTCTTGACCCCAAGCCTGCGGGCGTATCCGTGGGCGCCAGGGCCCTCGTTGAAAGCATGCGCCGCTGACCAGCCGCCATTGCCGTGAAGGGCAATGCCGATCCCGGGGCTTGCAATATTGCGTTTGCCGCAGCGAATGCGCATTTTCACGTCATGCCGTCACCATTTTCGTCCGATTCGGCTCGTGCGTCCTTGTTGGCGCGATGGATTCCGTGGCCCTGGCTGGACACCGTCAGCCTGTCGTTCGTCATTCAGGTCTACCTGCCCGTCTCCCGCGGCTGGGCCGCCGCCTGCGGCGCCGGCGAGGATGTCGAGCGCTTTCGCGCCGAGTCGGGAGCCGATCTTTCCAGCGCCGTCGTCGCGCCGGCGCTGTCTCAGACGGCTCATCTGGCGCGGCGCTACAAGGCGGCGACGGGTCGCTGGGAAAGCGCGTATTTTTCCGACGGCGCGTTGCCCGAGCATCGTCTGGCGGCGATCGAACGCGCGCGGAACCGCGCTGCCACGCAATTCATGCTGTCCCGCACCACTTTCGCGCCGTGGTTCCGCCAGTTTCCGCCGGTCCGCTGGCAGATCGCGACCCCGGGCATCATGGAAGCCCGCCACGGCGAGTTCCGGCGCATGCCGGAGTCGGCCTACAGCCCGCCATGCCGGCCCAAGGTGACCGCTTCGCAGAGCTACCGCCGTGGCCGAACGCGGAAGTACTGGTTGCGTTTCGCGTCGCCCCTGCTCGGCGACACGGTCTGGGCGCGGGTGACCGAACCACACGACGTCGCCAATCCGCCGACGCTGATTTTTCTGCACGGCATCGCCATGGAGCAGGATTTATGGCCACCGACGCGCAACGCGCTCGGCGATCTGGCGAAGCAAGGGATTCGCGTGGTGCGGCCGGAAGGGCCCTGGCATGGGCGGCGCATGCTCAAGGGATTTTACGGCGGCGAGCCGATCCTGGCCCGCGGACCGGAGGGCCTGCTCACGTTCCTGCGCGCCTCCGTCACGGAAGCGGCGACGCTCATCGCCTGGGCGAGGGACGCCGGCAGCCCGATGGTGGCGCTCGGCGGCGCTTCTCTCGGCGCTCTCACCAGCCAACTCATCGCAACCGTCAGCGGATCGTGGTCCCAGGATCTGCACCCCGACGCCCTTCTGCTGATCGCGACCACCGGCAGGCCGATCGAAATCGTGACGACCGGTAGCCTGGCGTGAGGCATCGGGCTGCCGGAAACATTGCACCAGGCCGGATGGACATCTTCGCACCTTGAGCGCTGGCTCGGGCTGTTCGAGCCGCGCATGCCGCCGGTGGTGGATGTCACCCGGATCGTCATCGTGCTCGGCAGGGCCGACGATCTGATGCCACATGAAGGCGGCGTCGATCTTGCGCATCGCTGGGGAGTGCCGGCGGACAACGTCTTCATCCAGCCGCAAGGCCACTTTTCGGTGTCGCTGGCCCTGCTCAACGACCCGGCGCCGATGCAGCGCTTTCGCACGATCTTGCGGGGGCAGGCGGCGCTGCCGCCGCCGCGCCGCCGGCTCAGTCGCCTTATCGGTTGACGACGAGGATTCCGCAGGCGTTTTCCAGTTCCGCTTCGGAGGCGGCAAAATCGGCGCTGGAAAAGTCGAATAAGCCGTAGGCCTCGGCAGCCGCATCGGCCGTGGGGTTCGCCGCCGCGTAGGGACGGTAGGCCATGTCCTGAAGCAGGATGTGGTGATTGAGCCAGCCCTTGAGAAAATCGAGGATGTCGAGAGGCGCGACGGCCTGCGCGTTTTCTTCGACGCGCTGCCGCCATTCCTGGACTTCCCGCGTCAGGGCAACGTGATCCTCATGATGCTGCCCCAGCGCCGGATAGCCGCATGCTTCCATGACCGCTTCTTCCCGGGCGAAGTGGAATATGGTGTAGTCGACGAGAACCCCCAGGACCTCGGCCATCACGCGCGGCGCCTCGTCGCCGCGTCTGCTCGCCTCGTCGAGGCGATTGATCAGCCCGATCAAAATCTTGTGGTCCCGGTCCAGCCGCGACACCCCGACGCTCATTGCTTCCGACCATCTGATGAACGCCATGGCGGTTCTCGCTTGTCCAGCCCCCACAACGGGTAAGCCTATCATAAAGGCTACAGCCGCCAAAGGACCGATAAGGCCCCCGCTTCGATGGCGGCGCGATTTGGATAAAGAGTTCCGCCTATGCTCGCATCAGAGGCTGACGATCGCCTCGACCTGAATTGTCGGCTCGAACGCGATCGGGAACGCGACCGAATTGGCGACGAAACACTTATGCGTCGCCGTTTCATGCAGGCGCCGCGCGCGGTCGAGATCCGCGCCCGCCTGCACCATCACCTCCGGCCGAAGAGTCACGCCGGCGATCCGTCCCGAGCCGTCGGGGGCCATTTCCAGCACGCCGACGGCTGAGTCGGCATAGGCGACGACGATGATGCCGGCGTCGGCGCACAAATGCAGGTACCACAGCATGTGACATGCCGAAATGGCGGCGACAAGCAGATCCTCCGGGCTGTAACGGCTGGAATCGCCGCGGAAGGCGGGGTCGGATGAACCTTCGATCGGCCGTTTGTCGATGGCTTCAATGACATGATCGCGGCTGTAAGCGCCATAGGCGGACGTGCCGGAGCCCCGGTTGCCCGTCCACGTTACCGTAACGCTGCAGATGTGTTCCTTGGCCACCGTCGGCCTCCTATCTCTTTGGCGCCGCCGCGGCGATCAGTTTTGCGGCGCCGGCGCCGGCGCAAGCAGAGTCCGCGTCGCCGCCTCGATGTCGGGCTGGCTCATCAGCGCCTCGCCGACGAGAAAACAGCGGACACCGCGCGCGGCCATTCGCGCAAGGTGCGCCGGCGTCGACAGTCCGCTCTCGCTCACGACCAGCCGGTCGGCCGGGACACGGGGAGCAAGCGCCTCGGTGGTGGCGAGATCGATCTCCAGGGTCTTGAGGTCGCGATTGTTGATTCCGACAAGGGGCGACTTGAGCGCCAGGGCGCGCTCCAATTCCGCCGCATCGTGCACCTCAACCAGTACATCCATGCCGTAGGCGCGGGCCTCGTCGGCCAGTTCCGCCGCCTGTCCATCGTCGAGCGCCGCCATGATCAGAAGGATGCAGTCGGCGCCGAGCGCCCGCGCCTCGACGATCTGATAGGGGTCGAGAATGAAGTCCTTGCGGAGAACCGGCAGATCGACGGCGGCGCGGGCTTTGGTCAAAAAATTATCGTCGCCTTGAAAATAAGGCCGGTCGGTGAGCACGGAAAGACAGGTCGCGCCGCCGGCGCGGTAGGCCCTGGCGATCGCCGCCGGATCGAAGTCGGCGCGGATGAGACCGCGCGACGGCGACGCGCGCTTGATCTCGGCGATCAGGCCATAGCCCAGGCCGGCGGCGTCGGCGAGATGCGCGGCGAAGTGACGCGGCGGCAACAATGCGCGCGCCGCGCTCTCGACCGCCGCCATCGGCCGCTCCCGTTTGCGCGCGGCGATATGCTCGCGCTTGTCGGCGCAAATACGGGCAAGGATGTCGCTCATGGGAAGGGCGCGTCCGCCACTCGCGAAATCTCGACGAGCTTGACCAAGGTCGCCAGTGCGCGCCGAGAGTCGATGGCCTCGGCGGCGATCGCAACCCCTTCGGCAAGATCGCCGGCTCTGCCGGCGACAACCAGCGCCCCCGCGGCGTTGTACAAGACAATGTCCCGGAACGGCCCGCGCTCGCCGCCGAGCATCGCGCGCATCGCCGCCGCGTTGGTTTCGGCGTCGCCGCCGCGGATGTCCTGCGGAGAAGCGCGGGGCAGGCCGGCATCCTCGGGAGCGACCTCAAAGGTGCGAACCGTTCCGCCGGAGAGTTCGGCGACGAACGAGGGCCCCGTCGTCGTCATCTCGTCCAGTCCATCGGCGCCGTGAACGACCCACGCCCGCTCGCTGCCGAGATTGCCGAGCACCTGAGCCATCGGCACGATCCATTCGCGGGCGAAGGCGCCCGAAAACTGCCGGCTTACGCCGGCCGGATTGGACAGCGGGCCGAGCAGATTGAAAATGGTCCGGGTGCCCAGCTCGACGCGGGGACCGGCGACGTGACGCATCGCGCTGTGATGCCGCGGCGCCATCAAGAAGGCGATCCCCGCCTCGCCCAGGGCGCGCCCGACCACGTCCAACTCGGCCTCGATATTGACGCCAAGCGCGGCGAGAACGTCGGCGGCGCCACACCGCGACGACAAGGCGCGGTTGCCGTGCTTGGCGACGGGAACCCCGCACGCGGCGACCACCAAGGCCGCGCCGGTCGAGATGTTGAACGTCCCCGAGGCATCCCCGCCGGTTCCAACGATGTCGATGGCGTTGGCCGGCGCCGGTATCTTCAGCGCCTTCTCCCGCATTGCTTGAACCGCGCCAGTGATTTCCTCGACGGTCTCGCCGCGCACGCGCAGCGCCATCAGGAAGGCGCCGATCTGCGCCGGCGTCGCGTCGCCGGACATGATCATGGCGAAGGTCGCGTAGGCTTCCTCACGGTCGAGTGTCGCGCCCGAGGCGACCTTGGCCAACACCGCCTTCATCCTGGTCAGCGAGTCGGTCATGGCATGGCCTCGCCGGCGACCGCCAGGCGGTTCACGCCGCCGGCCGCGACAATGTCAAGAAAGTTGCGCAGCAGCGCGTGGCCGTGCTGCGTGGCGATACTCTCCGGATGAAATTGCACGCCGTAAATCGGCAATGTCCGGTGGGCGATGCCCTGCACCACCCCGTCCTCGCTCACCGCGGTCACGACAAGGCAGTCCGGCAATCCGTCGCGGGCGACCATCAAGGAATGATAACGGTTGGCGGCGAAGGGACTTGGCAGTCCGGAGAAGATGTCCGTGCCGGCGTGCGTCACCATGCTGGTCTTGCCGTGCATGGGTTTGGGCGCGCGAACGACGCGGCCGCCGAATGCCTGGCCAATGGCCTGATGGCCAAGACAAACTCCGAGAACGGGCACCTGACCCGCCGCCTTGGCGATCAGTTCGAGACAAATCCCGGCGCGGTCCGGATCGCACGGGCCCGGCGAGATGACGATCGCCTGGGGACGCAACGCCAACGCCGCATCGGCCGAAAGCGCATCGTTCCGCCTCACGTCGACAGCGATCCCGATCTCTCCAAAATAATGAAAGAGATTGTAGGTAAAGCTGTCGTAATTATCGATCAGAAGAAACATGCCAATGTCTTGACGCACCGTGGTCGTGGACCGAGTCTGAACGGCAAGCGAAAGCCTGCTGACCGCTCATGGCGGATCTCGCTCCGCCACCATGCCGGGACCTCCGCATTCCGTCAAGGAGTCGGCGGTGGAGAGACGGCGGGCGCCGCTAATTTCGGCAGGCGGCGCCGGACGCGCCCGTTCTCGACCAGCCACAGGATCGCCTCCGTCAGCGCCTGCTCGACCGGCCTCGGGGTCAGCCCGAGTTCGGCGAGCGGCCGTCCAAGCGCGACGCACGGCGGCCTGCGGGTCAGACGCACGCCGGCCAGCGACGCCTTTGGACTTTTTCCCGTCACGTGACCGGCAATGAATTCGCTGATGGCGGCAGCCGCCAGCGCCAGGCCGTAGGGAACCTGGCGGCGCGGCATCGCCACGCCGGTGATCTCCTCGATCAACGAGAGGATGTCGGAGAGCCGGCGATTGGCGCCGCCGAGGAGGTATCGTTGCCCCGGTTCTCCCACTTCGGCGGCGCGCACGTGTCCAAGCGCAACATCGTGAACGTGAATCATGTTCAACTCGAAGTCGATAAAGGCGGGCGTGTCGCCGTTGACGAAATCGCGAATCATTCGCGTCGGCGGCGTCAGGTGACGGTCCCCCGGGCCGATGGGCAAGGTCGGATTGACGATGACGACCGGCATTCCGGCGCGCGCCGCAGCGAGCGCCTCCTGCTCGGCGAGAAACTTCGAGCGGCAATACCGACCCGGCATGTCGGCCAAGGTCGGCGCTTCGCCGGCGCCGTCGGATCGCGGCTTACGAAACAGAATCGCCGCCGTCGAGGTCAACACGAACCGTTCGACGCGCTGCCGCGCCGCTTCGGCCAGAACGGTTTTCGTTCCGCCATGGTTGACCCGGACGAGGTCGTCCTTGCGGCGAGTCCACAGATGGGGATTGCCGGCGACGTGGAAGACGCGCCGCACGCCGCGCATTGCCGCCGCCACCGTCGCCGGATCGGTGATCGATCCGGCGACGATCTCAACGCCGCACTTCCGCGACGATTGCGGATCGATGTCGAGAACCCGCACCGGGCGACCATTTTCGACGAGGATGTCGACGATGTGACGCCCGATGAATCCGCCGCCGCCGGTGACGAGATCGACCATGGCCGATCAGCCGTCCGGTTTCGTCAGACGACAGAGCATGAGACCGGAATCGGTCACAGATCCCGCGATCATGATGTCGCGGTGAACGACCGCCACGGTCGCCGCCGACAGAGGTTCGCCGGCATCGCTCGCATAGATCGTGTACTGGCCGCCATTCCGGATGTCGACGCCGACGATGCGGGTCGGCGCGGCATCGGCGCCAGGCATCGGCCAGCGATAGCGGTACGCCGCCAAGCGCCACAGCGACGGATGCACCGCCATCAGCAAAACGCGATCCGTCATCCAGGAGAGATTGTCGGGTCCGCCGCCGTCGATGGCGCTGCGCCTGGCCTCGACGAGCGGGCGCGCGCCTCGGGAGTCGTCGAACCGGTAGACCAAGACAGCGCGATCCCGGGTGGCGGCGACATAAAGATGCCGCGCATCGCGGGCAAGGCCGTTGGCGAACCCGATCCCGTCGACGAGCCGCCCGACACGAGCCGCTCCCGTGGCGTCGTCCGTCTCGACGAGAACGACGTTGCCACGCTTGAGGCCGAAAGTCTGCTCCAGGCGCCGGCCCCACCGACCGCACGCGCCGCCATCGTTGCTGACAATAAAGCGCCCGCCATCGATCCCGATAATTCCGTTGGCGCGACAGAACGCCGCATCGCGCACCGTGCGCCGATGGCGAAGCGCGCCGGTCTCATCGACATCGAACACCTCGACAGTGGGAGTCGTGATCCAGCGTCCGCTGGAGGCGCTTGGGTCCACGGCGCTGTTCCGGCGCTCGAAGCGGCGATTGATCACATAGAGGGTCGCCCTGCCCTCCGCCTCGGTGACCACGTCGATCCCATGAGGGTGAAAATCGTGGCCGGTTTTGAAGGGGATCGTCGCGTCGGCGACGGCAATCCGCTCCGCCCGGAGAGTCGCGTCGTCGAGCGGCAAGGCGTAAACGCCACCCCGCGGCAATGCGCTCGCGCGTCGCGCGGCTTGGTCCTCGACCGTCCAGCGGTCGTCAGCGGACAGATAGGCGGTGTTCGCCACGCCATTGACGGCAATATCCTCGATGCCGCCGAGGGGCCGGCCCGAGGCCGCGTCGATCACCATGACCTTGCGGCACCCGGAGGCCGGCGCAGCCGACGCGGGCGCCTGATCCGGGCCGAAAACCGCCGCGCCGGCGGCTACGGCGGCGACCAGCCATCGCTTGAGCATGGGGTCTTTTCGCGAATCCGCGCGTTCAGGCAAGGGCGTCGTCGGCGCCCGGCCGCCGATATTGCCATCGATCGAGAAAATACGCCCACTCGCGCTCGACCAGGACCAGGTTCTCCTCGGAATAAGCGTAGCGGTTTTTCTTGTAGCTGCGGATGCTGGCGAGATACGCCGCGATGGCCGGGCGGGCCTCGGCGAAGCCGTCAAGATCGAATGCCTTATAGATCCGCTCGATCTCGGCCAGCGGGTTCTCCTCCAGACGCTCATAGCGAACCTCGATGAAAACATTGTCGGGCAGCGAATCCGTTTCCTCGACAAGCTTCGACATCATCCGGGAATAGGTCTCGACAATGACGCGATTGATCGGCAACGCATCGTAATCTTGCAGCGCGAACTGGCGCAGAAGCTTTTCGTAGAAGTTCTGCATCGACTGCAGAACCTCGTAGGGATTACGGTACACGTGAATGAATCTCGCGCCGGGAAAGATCTCTTGGAGCATCGCCACGCGGGCGGTGTAGACCGGATTCTTGATCAGAAGCTGCCGCCGTCCCTGCTGCAGCCACACCTTGCGCAGGAAATAGACAAAAGCATCCTTCCATTCCCTGACATCGCTCTCGGAACATCCGTCGAGGAACACCCCGCGGTTGAAAAGCTTTTCGAAGGAGCGCGGGAAATAGAGGGCATGGTAGAATGACAGTCTTGTCATGTTGGCGATGGCGACTTCATCCTCCTGAGGCGAGTCGGGCGTCACCGGAATACTGTCGATGAACCGGTCGCGCGGCAGCTTGCGCTCGAGCAGCGGACGCGCCAGCTTGACAAGGCCGAGCAGATCCCAAGGCATTCCCGCCGCAAGCGGTTCGACGAAGCCGAAGCCGGCCTTGCTCATCATGTTGTAGAGGTGCGTGGTGCCGCTGCGCCAATGGCCGACGATGAAGATCGGCGGCGGCAAGGCTCCGGCGCGGCGCAGCCGGCGGCGCACGTAAAGATCTTCCGCGGCGGTGAACGGCCACCGTCCCAGCGTCGCCGCCAGCGCGAGCGCCGCCTGAGGCCACGCCGCGCGCGAGACCCCACCGTTCTCAATCAGAACCCGGACAAGCGTGTGGATATTGCTGCCGCTCAAAGGGTGCATGCTCAACCTCACCAACCTCGCCTCTCGCCACCGCAGCCCTGGCGCTTCAACCGGTTATGGCAGTGCAACAAAAGAATCGGCGAGTGTCGTTCGATACTCCGATAAGTTGAGCGTTTCCTGGGCAAGAGCCGCAGTTCGCCTTGCGCAGATGCGAAAAACACGTTATGTATATATACGGAAAGCACGCATGTTCCTATCAACCGGGGGTTTTGCTTCTCCGTGGCTTCCCATTTCGGCCGACGCCTTTTTGATCCTGTCGACCCCAGTCTCGTCTGCGTCGGCATCCCGCAAATCGATGCGGAACACCGGCAACTGGCCGATCATTACAATGCGTTGCTTCAGGCTCTGGACGAGGGAGAAGACATTACAGCGTTCGGTCTCAGCTTTTATAGCTTGATTGTGCATATGCGCCAGCACTTCCGGCATGAAGAAGCGCTGATGCAGGACGCCGGCTATCCGGGACTGACCCTTCACCGGGCTCAGCATCGGAAATTGCTGGCAAACGCCGATGACTTCCTGTCAAGCGTTCTGACGCGATTCGAGAAATACGATTGCACCGCGGTCGCGAAATACTTCAAGTACTGGCTGCTCGATCATGTCACCCATTATGATCGATCGTTTGCCGAGTTCGCCAAGGACGCGCCGCACGCTTCCTATCCGCCGTTTCGCATCAATGAGAGAGCGATCGATTTGGGGCGTTGATTAACTGGCGCTTTGCTGGGCGGTCCGCGACGCCGTCGCGATGCGCGCGAGTTCCGCGGTCAGCCGGCGAACGCCGGCCAGTCGCTCCGCGTCGTTCTCCCAGGATCGCCGATAAACCAGTTTATGATCGGGACGCAGCTTCGCCGTCCCGACATTGCCGGTGATGAACGCTACGAG
>CAZRWU010000107.1:0-11283 GCA_964603915.1 uncultured Rhodospirillaceae bacterium | reverse complement strand
GCGGCCGGGGACGGCGGCCGGGGACGGCGGCCGGGGACGGCGGCCGGGGACGGCGTCGCCGCACCTCTCGCCGCGCCGCTACTCGCGGGACGATGCCGCGGCGCGGGCGATTCGCAACAGCGCCCGCTCGCAGACGGCCTGCTCCGGCATCCCGGTGGTTTTGCAGTCGAGTTCGGCTTCGGTCAGAATGGCGATGGCCGCGCCGAGACGCTCCACCGGCCACAGCTTCATCTGGCGGCGGAAACTGTCCTGGTTGCGCTGAAAGACCGGCGGCTTTACCTGCGCCATGGCCTGCTGCGGCGAGCGGCCGGCGGCGACGAGGCCGGCGGCGAGCAGCAGGCGCTGCATGTGGCGGGCGACAACGCGCAGCAGCGTCACCGGCTGGTGGCCGCCCTCGCGCACCAGGCGGTCGAAAATCCCGTCGAGCGCGCGCAGATCGCCCAGGCACGCGGCCTCCGCCACCGCGTCGAGCGAGGTCGCCGTGCTGCTGTCGATGCACGCCTCGACGTCGGCGAGGGTGACGCGCCGCTCTTCGCCCATGTAGAGGATCAGCTTGTCCAGCTCGCTCCGGGTGACGCCGTGGTCGGCGCCGACGTTGGCGGCGAACAGCGCCGCGGCGTCCGCCTCGACCGACAGCCCGGCCTCGCCCAGAACTTGCTCGATCAGGCGCCGCGTCGCCGTTTCACCCTCCGGATAACAGGCGATCGCCGCGCCGCGGCGGCTCTTCTCGAACAGCGCGCGCAACGACGAGCGTTTGCCGAGATCGGCCGCCTCGACGATCGCGAACGCCTCGCCGACGCCGTCGTCGAGCCAGGCCGCGAAGGCGCGGGCGCATCCGTCGCCGGCGCCGCGGATCCGGATGACCCGCCGCTTCCCCGAGAACGTCAGCGCCGCGGCTTCGTCGGCGAGGCCGGCCGGGTCCTTTTCGATCGTCTCCGGCTTCAAGACGACGAAGGCGAACGGATCGGCGGGATCGCCGACGGCGGCGGCGAGCGCCTTGGCGCGGGAGTGGACGAGACCGTAATCGGGTCCGTAAATCAGCGCGGCGCGGATCGCCGGCTCGGGCTTGCGCAGGAACGCGTCGAGCGCCGCGCCCTTGACGATCACCCGCCGGTTCCGCCCTCGGCGACGGCGCCGGAGCCGTGGAAGGCGGAAAGCCGCAGGTAGAGGATCCGGGCCAGGCGCTCGGCCGCCTGCTCGCGGGTGTAGCGCTCGGCGATCAGGGTGGCGTATTCGTCGGAAAGCAGATCGAAGCTGCCGGCGGCGTCCGCCCGTCCCCGCCATATCACCGCGCCGCTGGCGAGTTCGGTCAACGTATAGGCGGCGCTCAGCCGCAAGGTGGCGCGGGTGGCGAGTCCGGTGCGCTGCACCGCCATGGTCGTGATCGTCTCGGTCAGGGCGACGCCGAGCGAATACTGCGGCGCGACCGACTCTCCGGTGCCGGCGATCAGAAAGGCAAGCTCGTTGCGGATGAGCTGGCCGGCGCGATCGGCGATCGGCGCGACCTCGGTCGCCGCCACCTTCTCCCGCACCGCCGGCGTCGCGACGGCGTCGTCGACGGCCAGGGCGGGGGTCGCGTAGATCGGCCGGAAACCGCAGCCCGCCACCAAAGCGATTAAGGCGAGGGCGCCGCCGGCGCGGGCGAGGGCGCGCAACGCCGCGGCGGTCCTAGACGACGACATTGACGATCCGATTCGGGATGACGATGACCTTGCGCGGCGTCTTGCCGGCGATCGCCCGGGCGACGCCCGGCAGCGTCAGCGCCGCGGCGCGCGCTTCCTCGTCGTCGGCGTCCTTGGCGAGATCAATGGTGCCGCGAAGCTTGCCGTTGACCTGGACGCCGAGGGTGATCGTCTCGTCGACCGTCAACGCCGGATCGGCCTCGGGCCACGGCGCCCGCGCCAGCAGGTCGGCGTGGCCGAGACCGCGCCACAGCTCCTCGGCGAGGTGCGGCATCATCGGGCCGATCAGCCGGCACAGCGTTTCCGCGCCCTGCCGGCGGACGTAGGCGGCGGCGTCATCGTCGTCCTCCAGGGCGGCGAGGGTGTTGGTGAACTCGCGGATCCGCGCCACCGCCCGGTTGAAGCCGAAGCGCTCCAGATCGTCGGTGACGGCGGCGATCGTCTTGTGCATCGCCCGCAGGGTCCGCGCCGCGGCCTCGCCGGCGCGGGCGTCGAACCCGGACGGCGGCGGAGCATCCCTCGGCGCAATCGGCGCGGATGGCTCGGCGATCAGCCGCCACAAGCGATTGACGAAGCGGAAGGCGCCCTCGACCCCCGCCTCGGTCCACTCCAGATCGCGGTCCGGCGGGGTGTCGGACATCATGAACAGGCGGGCCGTGTCGGCGCCGTAGGCCTCGATGATGGTTTCCGGATCGACGACGTTGCGCTTGGACTTGCTCATCGACTCCGAGCGGCCGACCGTCACCGGGGCTCCCGTTCCGGCGTGCACCGCCGCGCCGCTTGCGTCGCGCGCGACCTGGGACGGGAACAGCCACTTGCCGCGCTCGTCCTTGTAGGTCTCGTGGCAGACCATGCCTTGGGTGAACAGTCCGTCGAACGGCTCGTCGAGGCCGAGGTGGCCGGTGCGCCGCATCGCCCGGACGAAGAAGCGCGAATAGAGCAGGTGCAAGATGGCGTGCTCGATGCCGCCGATGTACTGATCGACGGGCAGCCAGTAGTCGACCGCCAGCGCCTCGACCGGCTGGTCGGCGTGCGGCGAGCAGAACCGCGCGAAGTACCACGAGGAGTCGACGAAGGTGTCCATCGTGTCGGTCTCGCGCGCCGCCGCCGCGCCGCACGCGGGGCAGGCGACGCGCTTCCACGTCGGATGATGATCGAGCGGATTGCCCGGCTGATCGAACGCGACGTCCCTGGGTAGCACCACCGGCAGATCCTCGGCCGGAACCGGCACCGCGCCGCAGCGCCCGCAATGGATGATCGGAATGGGACAGCCCCAGTAGCGCTGCCGCGAGATGCCCCAGTCGCGCAGCCGGTAGGTGACCTCGGCCGCGCCGGCGCCGATCTTGCCCAGCTCTTCGATGACCCTCGCCTTGGCGGCGGCGACGTCGAGGCCGTCGAGAAAGCGCGAGTTGATCAGCGTCCCGTCGCCAGCGTAGGCCGCGCCGGCAATGACTTCGCGCGCCCATTCCTCCCGTCCGCCGGCCTCGGGCGGCGCGACCACCGGGAGCACCGGCAGGCCGTATTTCAGCGCGAACTCCATGTCGCGCTCGTCATGGGCGGGGCAGCCGAAGATCGCGCCGGCGCCGTACTCCATCAGCACGAAGTTGGCGACGAACACCGGCAGCTCCCACGTCGGGTCGAGCGGATGGCGGACCTTGAGGCCGGTGTCGTAGCCTTCCTTCTCGGCGCTCTCGATCGCCGCCTCGCTGGTGCCGAGGCGGCTGCACCGGGCGATGAACTCGGCGAGAGCCGGATCGCTCTCGGCGCATCGCGCGGCGACGGGATGGCCAGGCGCGATCGCGCAGAACGAGGCGCCGAACAGGGTGTCCGGCCGCGTCGTGAACACCTCGAGCCGCTCGCCGCCGTCATCCGCGAGCGGGAAAAAGACGCGCGCGCCTTCCGAGCGGCCGATCCAGTTCTGCTGCATCAGCCGCACCCGCTCCGGCCAGCGCTCGAGCCTGTTCAGCGCGGCGAGGAGGTCGTCGGCGTAGCGGGTGATGCGAAAGAACCACTGGCTCAGCTTGCGCCGCTCGATCAGCGCGCCGGAGCGCCAGCCGCGCCCCTCGATGACCTGCTCGTTGGCGAGGACGGTGCGGTCGACCGGGTCCCAGTTGACCCACGACTCCTTGCGGTAGGCGAGATCGGCGGCGAGGAAATCGAGGAACATTTTCTGCTGGTGGCGGTAGTAGGCGACATCGCAGGTGGCGATCTCCCGCGACCAGTCGATCGACAGGCCCATGGACTTGAGCTGGCCGCGCATCGTCGCGATGTTGCCGTAGGTCCACGCTCCCGGATCGATGCCGCGCTCGATGGCGGCGTTCTCCGCCGGCAGCCCGAAGGCGTCCCAGCCCATGGGATGGAGAACGTTGTGGCCCCGGGCGCGCATGAAGCGGGCGACCACGTCGCCCATGGTGTAGTTGCGGACGTGGCCCATGTGGATGCGCCCCGACGGGTAGGGAAACATCTCCAGGACGTAATACTTCGGCCGCGCCGGATCCTCGGCGGCGGCGAAGCAGCCGTCCTCGTCCCACGCCGCCTGCCATTTCGCCTCGGCTTCCTTGAAATTGTATCGCGTCGACATCGCCGCTCGATCGATTACTGATGGCCACTCAGGGCGTGGCCGGGGGACGGCGAGGAGGGTCGCCGCCGGATGGACGGGATGGCGCGGCGGCCTTGCCGGCCGCCGTCGCTCACTCCTTCATGACTTCGAAACGCAGCTGCCGCGCCTTGGACAGGATGGCGTCCTCGATCTGCCCGCCGGTCTCGTCCGAGAGCGGGGCGTCGCGCCAGCCGCCGCGGGCGTCGGCGACCTGACGGAACACCGCGACGCGCACGCCGTCGGCGCGCAGCGACCGGCCGAGAATGTAGACGTTCATCTTGAACCGCTCGTCCGGCGATTCCGGCGGCGAATACCAGTCGGTGATGATCACCCCGCCGAACGGATCGGCGGAATTGACCGGCATGAACGAAACCGTGTCCAGCGAGGCGCGCCAGAGGAAGCCGTTGACGCCGATGCCGCCGCCGCCTTCTTCCTCCGCCGCGTTCGCGTTCTTGCGCGAACTGCCGCCGAACGAAATGCCGCCGGGACCGAACACCGAGTCATAAGTGTTGTAGGGCTGGGAGTCGCCGCGCCGCCGGTTCGGGTATTCACCTTCGACCTTCGCCCCGGAACAGCCCGCCATGAGGATGCCAACCAGCGCCGCGGCAAGGGCTTTCCTCGTCACTGCAGTAGCTTTCTGTGTCATCTCTATTCAGAAGTCCGGATTCTGGATCCTCTGCTGGTAACCCGAGCGGCGCGATCTGTCAATGTTCCTGGCCGCCCGCCGAGGCGGCGGCGCCGAACCCGCCGTTGCGCCGGGCCGATTCCTCACGCCGTCACCAGCACGTCGCCGATGGCGGCGCTGGCGGCAAGGTTCTGCAGATCGGGCAGGGCGATGGCGACGCAGCCTTGCGTCGCCGCGTAATCGGGCGCGGCGACGTGAATGAAAATCGCGCTGCCCCGCCCGGGCATGACCGGGGCGTCGTTGTAGCCGACGACGATCAAGAGATCGTAGAGCGCGTCGGCGCGCCACAGGCTCTCGCAGCGCGCCGGGTAGGGGAGACGCACGAAGCGGTTGTAGGCGGCGTCGGCGGGATCGTCGCACCAGCCGTCCTCCGGCGACAGAGCGCGCAGCGCCAGCCGGGTGCGCGGCCGGGCGATCCGGTCGGGCCGGTACATCGCCTCGCGCAGCAGAAAGCGCCCCGCCGGCGTCGCCCCGTCTCCCTCGAGCTTGACGCGGCGGACGCCGCTGCGTCCGATGGCGCAGCGGACGACATGACGCGGCCACGACAGCCAAGTCGCGCCGTCGGCATAGCGGGAAAGGACGATTTCCATCGTCATTTCCTGCCGCAATCAACTCCTCATGTCCAGCCTCTGCCCGGCGACGGATCGCGCTTCCGCCGCGTCGGCATGAACCTCGGCGTAACGCGCCGCGGCGGCGGTGGAATCACCGCTGAGCGCGCGCTCGGGGGGCGGCGCGGCCATGGCGGCGAGAGCGACGGCGTCGACGAAGAACGAGCGTTTCGCGTCGAGACATTCGGCGTCGCAGTATGGCATCGCCGCCGCCGTGCGCCAGCCGGCGCTGAAGGCCGGGGCCTCCGCCAACAGGGTCTCCGGGGCGTCTGTCGGCGGCGCGTCGGGCGCATCGCCGTCGACGAGGCCGAGGCCCCGTTCCGCCAGGGCGAGAACGTTGCCGCCGATGTCCTTACCGGTGGCTTCGTTGACGACGAGGTTGACCACCGCCGAGACCGCCCCGGTCATGCCCCCGAAGAGCACGCCGCCGGCGATGCGCGGCAGCGCGTCGAGGGTGTCGCCGCTGATCTTGCGATAGAGCGCCGAGACGACCGGAATGTGCTGGAGCGGGTTGACGATGTCGACGAGGTCCCAGAAGCTGAAACCGTCCGCGCCGAACAAGCGTATGCCGTCCCCGGAGGCGGCGCCGGTCGCGCCGGCGGCGGACGGCGGAAAGGCTCGATCGGTGGGGAACGCGGGACCATCCATTGCAGCAACGTCATCCGTTTCGCCAGGCGCCGTTGCGCCGGCCGACCATCGCGAAGCAAACCGCGTGCCGGCGGCGGAAGTCCGGCGCCGCGCCGCTCGCGCCCGGACCTTGCCCCCGAACGGCGCCTTCGCCGCCGCCGGCGGATTTTGCCGACCGGCGAAAGCTGCCCGGTCGCGCGCCGCCCGCGGGGCGCCAAGCGTCGCCGGCTCCCGGCCTCGGCTGCCCCTTCCGTCTCAGGCGAAGTGGCCGCCGCGATCGCGCTTGGTGCGAATGTAGATTTCGTTGTGGCGGTTCGACGGATAGGTGTGCGGCACCCGCGCCGCGACGGTGATGCCGCAGCGGGCGAGGCCGGCGACCTTGGCCGGATTGTTGGTCAGCAGGCGGACGGTGGTGAAGCCGAGCTGGCGGAGCATTTCGGCGGCGGGAAGGTAGATCCTCTCGTCGGCGTCGAAGCCGAGTTGCTCGTTGGCGTCGAGGGTGTCGAAGCCCTGGTCCTGCAGGGTGTAGGCGCGCAGCTTGTTGACGAGGCCGATGCCGCGCCCTTCCTGGGCGAGGTACAGCAGCACGCCGCCGCCGGCCGCGGCGATCTCGCGGATCGCGCCCCGCAGCTGATCGCCGCAGTCGCATCGCAGGCTGGCGAGAAGATCGCCGGTGAAACATTCCGAATGCAGCCGCGTGAGCACCGCCTCGTCGCGTTGCGGCGCGCCGAAAATGAGGGCGAGGTGCTCAAGGCCGCCGTCCTGCGGGCGGAAGGCGATGATCCGCGTCTCCTCGGCGTCCAGCAGCGGCACGTTCGCTTCGCTGACCGGGCGCAGGAAGCGCGCCGCGATGTGCTCGTACTGAAAAATGTCGCCGGCATCGACGCGGAGAAGATCGCCGCGCGCCGCCCAGGCGGCGAGATCGGCGGCGTCGGGATCGGCGATCGCGGCGACGACCGCCGCGGGGAGAAGCCGGGCGGTCTTGCACAGCTTGACCGCGGCGCTCTCGCAGCCGTGCGGCTCGACCTCGGCGATTTCGAGAGGATGCTCGGCGGCGGGCGCGAATCGCGCCAGGGGATCGCTGAGATCGTGCGCCAGCGCCGGCGTGAGGCCGCCGGGCGCGGAGATCTTGAGCACCTTGAGGCTGCTGTCGGCCAGCCCGAGAACGAACGCGCGCCGCGACGTCAGCGCCAGAAACGGCGCGGAGCGGGCGAGTCTGGCCAGGGCGCCGAGCCGTTCCACGGTCACCGCCTCCGCCGCCATGACCAGCGCGGCGGCGCCGCGCGGCCCCTGGATGACGACCGGCTGGCCACGCCGCAGATCGGCGACGGCGCGATCGACGGCGAGCAGCGACATCGGCTCGCGGGTCACCGGAACCGGGACAAGACGGGGACGTTGGTTCATCCGGCCTCCGCTGGTTGGCGCGTTCGCCTCAAGCGCGCGGCGCGGCGCATCGGCATCGAGGCGGCGACGTTCGGCGACATTACCCGTAGACGATCCTTCTGACAAAGCCCGATTGCCGTCTTGCCGCCGGCGCATCGCCCGGCGGACGACTGCGCGGCGCCGGCGAAAGCGCGATGTCGGCGCGGGTCGCCGCGCAGTGCGCCGCCGGCCGTTTCGTTGTCAGCCGGATGGCGATGCCGTTAAGATAGTGATGGCGGCGCGACGGCGATACGAGAGATTTTACGAGAGATTTCATGACCAACGGCAACCGGCTTCTGCTCGTCGGCGACGATCCGGCAATCTCCGGCATGCTCGGCGAGCAGCTCCGTTTGCACGAGGAGTTTTCCGTCGTCACCGCGGCCACCGCCGCCCGCGCCCTCGACTGCGTCGGCAAGGATCACTACGACCTCGTCGTCGTCGATATCGGCCTGCCCGACATGGACGGCCATGAACTGTGCCGGCGGATGCGGCGCGGCGGGGTCAAGGCGCCGATCATCATGCTGACCGGTTCCGATAGCGACGCCGCCACCATTGCCGCGCGCGCTTCCGGCGCCACCGATGTCGTCGCCAAGCCGCTGCGCCTCGGCGTCCTGCTCGCCCGCATCCGCGCCCACATCCACCAGCACGAGCGCAGCGACGACGCCATGGTCAGCATCGGCCCCTACAGCTTTCAGCCCAGCGCCCGAATGCTGGTCAATGTCGAGACCGCAGAAAAAATAAGGTTGACGGACAAGGAGACGTCGATCCTGAAATACCTATACCGCGCCGGCGACCAGGTCGTCAGCCGCGCCGTTCTGCTCGACGAGGTTTGGGGCTACAACTCGAGAGTCGACACGCACACGCTGGAAACGCATGTCTACCGGTTGCGGCAAAAAATCGAGCCCGATTCGTCGCGCGCGACCATTCTCGTGACCGAGGCGGGCGGCTACCGGCTGGTTCCGTAGGACAGTGGATTCGACAGGAAGCGACGGCGGCGGAAAAGCAAGATAAAGAAAAGCGCCCGGCCAGGGGGGTTAACCGGGCGCTCACAGCTCCGTTTGCGGGAACTGCCGGATGGCAGGGGAACCATCCGGGGTGAGGTTTCTCTCCTCACCCAAGCATGAGGTGGGCATATCGACGGGCAGGCACCAATGCGGCAAACGCATACCTGGTATGCATTTAATGCATACAGGCTCGCTCCTCGCCCATCCTAGCCCTTTTGGAGCTACCAAAGACCCCAAACGTTGGCAGAAAACATCAGGAAGATCAATAGCCGTCCTTGAAGATGCGGGGATCGCGGAAGCGGAACAGGTCGCGGTCTATGGGTACGTCGAAGCGCGCGGCGGTCAGAGAGACGTCAGTGACGATCCCCTGGGCGTCGACGACGCTCCATTTGCGCAGCGCCATCGGGTTCTCGTCGAAAATGAGGCTCACCTTGCCGGCATAGGGATCGTCGGCCTGCACCAGGGTCACGCGGAGGACGCCGCCGCCGCGCTCGAAGTCGGTGAGGATCAGATCGCCGCCGGTGAGGGAGATGTTGGGGCGGGTCAGGATGCTGGCCGGCGTCGAGCGCAGCGGGAGGTGGCTGACCTGCTCGAGCTGCTTGTCGTAGTAGATCAGCCAGCGGCCGTCGGCGACGATCAGCACCGGCACCGGCGGGTCGTACTCGATGCGCAGCCGTCCCGGCCGAGAAATATAGAGGTTGCCCTCGGCGAGCTGGCCGTTGGAGGAAGCCTGCAGAAAGCGGGCCTGCACCGTCGACATGGCGTTGAGGTACTGCTCGATGCGGACGATCGCCGCCCGCTCCTCGCCCGAAATTTCCGCCGCCTGGGGCCGCGCCGCCACGGCTTCGCCGCCGCCGAAAGGGGCGAGGGCGGTTGCCGTCAGCGCCACCGCGAGCGCCGCGGCCCTGGCCAACCCCTTGAGCCCCGGAGTGCGGAGCCCCAAACCTGCGCGCGTCCGTGCGGCGCGCTTGCGATCGATCATCTTTCGTCCTTTTCCGCTCCGTTTGCGCCGGAGCGCCCCGCCGGGCGCCGGCCTTGCCGCCAAGCCGCGCCGTGTCAGGCCGCGCTGTGATCGCCGATCAGGACCTCGCGGCGGCCGACCCGGTCCGGCTTGCTGACCACGCCCTCCGCTTCCATCCTCTCGATCAGCCGCGCCGCCCGGTTGTAGCCGATCTGCAGGCGCCGCTGCACGAAGCTGGTCGACGCCTTGCCCTCGCGCGCGATGATCGCGACGGCCTCGTCGTAAAGATCGTCGCCGGATCCGTCGCCGCCAGTCCCCCCCATGTCGCTTTCGCTCCACGCCGGGTCGCTTTCCTCCTCGGTCACCGCGGCGACGTATTGCGGCGCGCCCTGCTGGCGCAGGAACCGCACGATGTCCTCGACCTCCTGGTCGGAGACGAACGGGCCGTGCACCCGCGTCACCCGGCCGCCGGTCGCCATGTAGAGCATGTCGCCCTGGCCGAGAAGCTGCTCGGCGCCCTGTTCGCCGAGAATGGTGCGGCTGTCGATCTTGGAGGTGACGTGGAAGCTGACACGGGTCGGGAAGTTGGCTTTGATCGTGCCGGTGATGACGTCCACCGACGGCCGCTGCGTCGCCATGATCAGGTGGATGCCGGCGGCCCGCGCCATCTGCGCCAGCCGCTGCACCGCCGCCTCGATGTCCTTGCCGGCGACGAGCATGAGGTCGGCCATCTCGTCGACGACGACGACGATGAACGGCAGCGTGTCGAGATCGAAGGTCTGATCCTCGACGACGGGCCGGTTGTCCTCGGAGAAGCCGGTTTGCACGCGGCGGACCAGGCTCTCGCCGCGTTCGCGGGCCTCGAGAACGCGGGCATTGAAGCCGGCGATGTTGCGCACGCCGAGCTGCGACATCAGCCGGTAGCGCTCCTCCATTTCGCGCACCGTCCACTTCAATGCGACCACCGCCTTGGCCGGCTCGGTCACCACCGGCGAGAGCAGATGCGGAATGCCGTCGTAGACGGAAAGTTCGAGCATTTTCGGGTCGATGAGAATGAACCGGCAGGTCTCCGGCGGCATCTGATAGAGCAGCGAGAGGATCATCGTGTTGATCGCCACCGACTTGCCCGAGCCGGTGGTGCCGGCGATGAGCAGGTGCGGCATCCGGGCGAGGTCGACGAACACCGGACCGCCGCCGATGTCCTTGCCGAGCAGCAGGGTGAGCTGGCCCGAGGCGCGCTCGAAGGCCTCCGATTCGAGAAGCTCGCGCAGGTAGACCGTCTCGCGGCGGTGGTTGGGCAGTTCGATGCCGATGACGTTGCGGCCGGGGACGACGGCGACGCGCACCGAGATCGCGCTCATCGAGCGGGCGATGTCGTCGGCGAGGCCGATGACGCGGGAGGTCTTGGTTCCCGGCGCCGGCTCCAGCTCGTAGAGGGTGACGACCGGCCCCGGCCGGATCTTGACGATCTCGCCGCGCACGCCGAAGTCCTCCAGCACCGAGAGCAGCGCCGCCGCGTTCTGCTTGAGAACTTCCGGGCTGACGCCCTTGCCGCTGTCGGTTTTCGGCGCGGCGTTGAGGAGATCGACCGGCGGCCGGCGATAGCCGGGATTCTCTCCGCCGGAAACGGTCGTGCCGCCGCGCGCCGGGTCGGCCCGGCCGCCGGCCCGCGGGCGCGTCGTGATCGGCGTGGCG
>CAZRWU010000106.1:3197-11308 GCA_964603915.1 uncultured Rhodospirillaceae bacterium | reverse complement strand
GTGCCGCGCCGCCCCGAGATCCGGCATCGAGGCCGCGCTTGACGCCGAACAGCGGGCGAACTCCGCGGCGTCGTGGGCGCAGACGATGCGCATGGCGTCCCCTTGCGCGCGGGCCAATTCACGCAGGCGCTCCCGGTTGCCGAGCCGAGCCTTGCGATCGACCTCCATCATCGTCTGGTACGCGCGCAGGCCGGGCGGGCAGCCGGGATCGGCGATATGCATTTCGCGCTCATGGAAGTAGGCGTCGCCGGCATGCAGCAACCAGCCGTCGGGCAGCTCGACCGCGATGCCGGCATGGCCCCAGGTGTGCCCGATGAGGGGGATGAATAGAACCTCGGGAAGCAAGCCCTTCAGATCGCGCACGCAGGGGAAACCGAACCATGGCTCGCCCCGGCTCTCGTAGCGCTCCCAATGGCTGACGCCGTCCCACTGCCGGGGCCGGTAGCGGCCGCGAGCGATCATGCCGCGGCGCTCCTCGGCGGCGCGCGCCTCCGCGCCCATAACGTGCACGGTGGCTCCGGGGAAATCCTCGATCCCGCCGGCATGATCGAAGTCGAGGTGGGTCAACACGATGTGGCGCACGTCGCCCGCGCTGAAGCCAAGGCGTTCGATCTGACGCAGCGCCGTCTCATCCTCCTTGAGCGGCAGCCGCATCATGGCGAGGAAAAAACGGCTGAGGCGGGGCCTGGGCGCGCGAACATCCTGAAGGCCCAGGCCGGTATCGACGAGCACCAGCCCGTGCTGGTCGGTTTCGATCAGCAGGCAGTGACAGACGAGCCGGGCGGGACCGGGACCCCGTGCGGGGCCTGTCATCAGGCGGCCGCCGAAGGGGCACATGGTGCCGCAGTTGAGATGATGAAGACGCATCCGATGGCCTGCGAGTCGCGTTGACGGGCACGTCGAGAAAACCGACGGGAGAGCGAAAAGTTCCCGCTCGCGGCGATGCCGCCTGTCCTTCACATTGATGACGATGACGAGGCGACGACGACGCTCAGTCGCGCCGGTCGTCCGCGTCCGGGCCCGAGCCGCCGGCTTCGCGCCACTCCGCGTCGGCGAGATCCCCGTCATCGCCGGCGTCATCGCTATGGCGTGCAACGGGGATGCCGCCGTGCCGGCCGTGGCTGAGACGGTGGAGGATGTCGTCGAGCTGGTCGTAGGAGCTGTAGTTGAGGACGAGGGCGCCGCCGTTGCGGCGCAGCTTGATCTCGACGGACAGGCCGAGCAGGTTGCCGAGATCGCGCTCGAGGGCGAGGGTGTTGGCGTCCTTCTCGGCGGGGCGCGGTGGCGCGGCGCGGGCGACGCCCTCCAGCTTGGCGAGCTGCTCGGTCTGCCGCACGTTGAGCCCGCGCTTGACGACTTCGGCGGCGAGCGCCGCGGGATCGCGCGTCCCGATCAGGGCGCGGGCGTGCCCGGCCGACAGCAGGCCCTCGTCGAGCATCGCCTTGACCGGGTCGGGAAGGCCGAGCAGGCGCATCATGTTGGCGACGTGGCTCCGGCTCTTGCCGACGCTGCGGGCGAGATCGTCCTGGTTGTGGGCGAATTCGTCGAGAAGGCGCCTGTAGCCCTCCGCCTCCTCGAGCGGCGAGAGATCCTGGCGTTGCAGGTTCTCGATCAGCGCGATCTCAAGGGCCTCGCGGTCTGAGAAATCGCGGACGATCACCGGCACGTCGTGAACCTGCGCCATTTGCGCCGCCCGCCAGCGCCGCTCGCCGGCGATGATCTCGTAGCTGTTGGCGTCGTTGGGGTGGCGGCGGACGAGGATCGGCTGGAGGATGCCTTTCTCGGCGATCGACTTGGCGAGATCGTCGAGGGCGGCGTCGGCGACGCGGCGGCGCGGCTGGTAGCGGCCGGAACAGATCAGCTCGATCGGCACCTTGGCGGTCGGTCCCGATTGCGGCCCGGACGCGGGGGCGGCGGCGACTTCCTCGCCGAGCAGGGCGGAGAGACCTCGGCCGAGGCCGCGGCGCTTGCTCTCGCCCGCCATGGTCAGGCGACCAGTCCGCGCTCGCGGCGGAGCACTTCGTTGGCGAGATGGAGATAGGCGCGCGCCCCGGCGCAGTTGACGTCGTAGATGACCACCGGCCGGCCATGCGAGGGCGCCTCGGAAATGCGGACGTTGCGCGGGATCATGGTCTCGTAAACCTTGTCCTTGAAGTAGGCGCGGACATCGTCGGCGACGAGGGTCGAGAGGTTGTTGCGCTTGTCGAACATGGTAAGGACGATGCCCTGGATCTCCAGGCGCGGATTGAGGGTCTTTTTGACCCGCTCGACGGTGCGCATCAGGTGGCTGATCCCTTCGAGGGCGAAGAACTCGCACTGCAGCGGGACGAGGACGGCGGCGGCGGCGACGAGCGCGTTGATCGTCAGCAGGCCAAGCGCCGGCGGGCAGTCGATCAGGATGAAATCGTAGTTGGTCGCGTTCTGGCGCAGCGCCTTGCGCAGGAAGAATTCCCGCCTCTCGAGGTTGACCAGCTCGATCTCCGCGCCGGATAGATCGACGCCGGCGGGAATGATCCGCAGGTTCGGCACCATCGTGTCGACGACGGCCTCGGCCAAGCCGGCGTTGCCGATCAGGACGTCGTAGACGTCGTGGCGGCCGGCGTCGCGCTCGACGCCAAGGCCGGTGGTGGCGTTGCCCTGCGGGTCGAGATCGACGATCAGCACCCGCTTGTCGATGGCGGCGAGGGCGGTGCCGAGATTGATCGCGGTCGTCGTCTTGCCGACGCCGCCCTTCTGGTTGGCGATGGCGAAGGTGCGCGGCGTCAGCCGGTCAACGATTTGCGCGGAAGTCGTCGAGGCTTTCGGAGTCATTGCAGTCTGCCATCATCGCGCGGATGAAGATCGTCCACCATGAGGATCGTGCCGGAAGGATCGGAACGGCTTTGCCAGCGGGTGAGGCGCATCATCCACGTTTTCTCCGAGGCCGTCAATTCCGCCGCGACATCCTTGCCCTTGAGGAACAGGCAGCGCCCGCCGGTCTTGAGCAGCGGCGCGGTCCAGGCGAGAAGGCGGGGCAGCGGCGCGCACGCCCGCGCCGTCACGACATCGGCGTTGAGGCCCGAAAGCGCCTCGATTCGCGCGTTGTGGACGCTGACGGGGGCCTCGGCGGCGCGCGCCGCCTCGCGCAGGAAGGCGCACTTGCGCACGTCGCTGTCGACGAGATGGACGGGGCGGTCGGCGACGATGGCGAGGACGAGACCGGGAAAGCCGGCGCCGCTGCCGAGATCGACGATGTCGGCGGCGCCGGTCGGGAGCAGCGGCGCGAGCTGGGCCGAATCGAGCACGTGCCGGCGCCACGGATCGGCGAGCGCGCCGCGCCCGACGAGGTTGATTCGCCGCCGCCATTTGTCGAGAAGGCCGAGGTAGAGCGCGAGGCGCTCCACCGTCGCGGCGTCGGCCCCCGTCAGCGCCTGGAAATCGGCGGGCGACAGCGGGGCGGCGCGCGGCTGTTCCATCGGGAGCGGCTGTTTCACGTGAAACATCGATGCACGGACCGCTCCCCCGCTTCAGGCGGACAGCGACCGCGGCGACGGCCCGCCGCCACGCTTGCGGACATGGCGCAGCAGCGCTGTCAGCGCCGCCGGCGTGACGCCCCGCATGCCCGCCGCCGCGCCGAGGGTCGCCGGCCGCGCCGCGACCAGCTTGCCGCGAATCTCCGTGGACAGGCCGGCCACCGCCGCGAAGTCGAGATCGCTCGGGATCTCCAGCGCCTCGTCGCGGCGGAAGGCGCGGATGTCGGCCTCCTGGCGGTCGAGATAACCGACATAATGGGCGTCGTTCTTCAGCTGCGCGGCGATCGCCGGGGGAATGGAGGCAAGCTCGGGCCACATCCGGACGAGCGTCGCGACCGCGATCTCGGGATAGGCGAGAAGATCGAGGCCGGAGCGGCGCTGGCCGTCGTCGTTGACCTTGACCGGAATGGAAGCATCGCGCAGCTCCGGCGGGCTCGCGGACCGCGCCGCGAGCGCCGCCCGCGCGGCATCCAGGTCCTCGCGCTTGGCGGCGAAGGCTTGCCGGCGCGCCGCCGTCACCAGCCCGGCGGCGTCGCCCTTGCCGGTCAGCCGCTGGTCGGCGTTGTCGGCGCGCAGGACGAGGCGGTATTCCGCCCGCGAGGTGAACATCCGGTAGGGCTCGGCGGTGCCGAGGGTGACGAGATCGTCGATCATCACGCCGATGTAGGCCTCGGCCCGGTCGAGGACGAAGGCGCCGCCGCCGCCCGCCGCCAGCGCGGCGTTGGCCCCGGCGATCAGCCCCTGCCCCGCCGCCTCCTCGTAGCCGGTGGTGCCGTTGATCTGCCCGGCGAAGAACAGGCGCGGCGCCTTGTGCGTCTCCAGGGTCGGCCGCAGCTCGCGCGGATCGACGAAGTCGTACTCGATGGCGTAGCCGGGGCGAAGCATCGCCGCCGCCTCCAGGCCAGGAATGGTCTTGAGCAGGGCCGCCTGCACGTCGATCGGCAGCGACGTCGAGATGCCGTTGGGATAGACGGTGTCGTCGTCGAGTCCCTCCGGCTCGAGGAAAATCTGATGACGGTCGCGGTCGGAAAAGCGCACGACCTTGTCCTCGATCGACGGGCAATAGCGCGGCCCGGTGGTCGCGATCTGCCCGGAGTACATCGGCGCGCGGTGCAGATTGTCGCGGATCAGGGCGTGCGAGGCCGGCGTCGTCCCGGTGATCCGGCACGAGACCTGCGGCGTCGCGATCGCGGTGGTGAGGAACGAGAACGGCTCGGGCGGATCGTCGCCGTCCTGGATCTCGAGCGCGTTCCAGGCGATGGTTCGCTTATCGAGGCGCGGCGGCGTGCCGGTCTTGAGCCGGCCGAGGCGGAAGCCGAGCCGGCGCAGGGTGTAGGCGAGGCCGACGGCGCGCGGCTCGCCGGCGCGGCCGGCGGGGATCTGCGTTTCGCCGACGTGGATCAAGCCGCGCAGGAACGTGCCCGTCGTCAGCACCACCGCGCCCGCGGCGAGGACCGCGCCGTCGGCGGTGACGACGCCGCGCGCCGCCCCGTTCTTGTCGAGGACGATGTCCTCCACCGCCGCCGCGCGGATTGCCAGGTTGGGCTGGCTCTCGAGCAGCGCGCGCATGGCCTGGCGATAGAGCTTGCGGTCGGCCTGCGCGCGCGGCCCGCGCACCGCCGGCCCCTTGCTGCGGTTGAGCACGCGGAACTGGATTCCGGCCCGGTCGATGGCGCGTCCCATGACGCCGTCGAGGGCGTCGATCTCACGCACGAGCTGGCCCTTGGCGAGGCCGCCGATGGCCGGATTGCACGACATCGCCCCGATCGTCTCAGGCTTGTGGGTGACGAGGAGGGTGCGCGCGCCCATCCGCGCCGCCGCCGCCGCCGCCTCGCAACCGGCGTGGCCGCCGCCGACGACGACGACATCCCAATCGAGGCTTGCGCGCCGCGCTCGCGCGGGGTTCGTCTTTGGCATCGTGACATTCATGCTGGAAGCCCTTTCCCGCGATCAGCGTCTCCACGCGGGCCGCCGGCCCGCGCGGCCCCGCCTGCCGTCGACGCTGAAGGCGCCCGGCCCGGTGAACACGAACAGCAGGAACACAAAGCAGTAGAGGATGGCGGCGTCGCCGCCGTTCAGGATCGGGTAGACGCTTCGCGGCGCGTGGAACATCCAGTACGCCACCGCCATCTCTCCGGCGAGCAGGAACGCGACGGGCCGGGTGAACAGGCCGATCAGGACCAGGAAACCGCCGACGAATTCGAGGATGGCGCCGATCCACAGCAGCGAGAAGGCGGGCGGCAGCCCCTTCTCCGGCGGCGCCGGAAAGCCGAACAGCTTTTGCGTGCCGTGCTCCATGAAGATCAGCGCCGCCACGATGCGGAGCGCCGCCAGGGCGTAGGGGGCGTAGCGGTCGAGGGTTTCGGCGTATGGCATGTCCTCTCCTTAAACGGTGTCGGCCTGCGACCGTCAAGCGCGCGCCGCCGCGTAGGCGAGACGGTCTTGCAGACCCGTCCGAGGCGGCGCGAGCGGCTGTTTCACGTGAAACACCGCCCTTCCCGTCTCCGCCCCTTCCTTATCACGATTACTTGCCGATACAGAAATCCCGGAAAATCACATCGAGAATTTCCTCGACGTCGACGCGCCCGGTGATCCTTCCCAGCTCGCGCGCGGCGAGGCGCAGATCCTCGGCGATCGTTTCCGCCGTCGCCACCTCGCCGCCGTCGGGCGCGACGCGGGCGAGGCACGCGGCGCAGCGCGCGAGCGCCTGGCGGTGGCGCACCCGCGTCAAGGCGACGCCGCCGCCCGCGCCCCAGCGCCGCGCCACCTCCGCTTCGATCCCCGCCAGGAGGGCGTCGAGACCGGCCCCCGTCAGCGCCGATATGGGGATTGTCCCGCGCCCGTTCATCCTCTCCGGAGTCGCCAGCGGCTCGGGCAGGCGGGCAATGTCGTTCTTGTTGACCACGACGATGCTGTTATCGTCGATCAGCGCCATCGTCGCCGCATCGATCTCGGGCCACAGCGCGCCGTCGAACACCGCAAGCTTGAGGTCGGCCTCCTGCGCCGCGCGCAGGCTGCGCCGCACCCCCTCGCTCTCGACCGCCTCCGTCGCCTCGCGCAGGCCGGCGGTGTCGGCGAGAAGAACGGGATAGCCGGCGAGATCGAGATGGACCTCGATGACGTCCCGCGTCGTCCCCGGAGTCGCCGCCACGATCGCCGCGTCGCGCCGGGCGAGGACGTTGAGCAGGCTCGACTTGCCGGCGTTGGGCGGGCCGACGATGGCGATGCGGATGCCCTCGCGCAGCCGCTCGCCGCGCCGGTCGTCGGCGAGATGGCGCGCCAGCTCCGCGCCCAGCGCCGCGACGTCCGCGCGCACCGCGTCCTCGACGCCCTCCGGCAGATCCTCGTCGCTGAAGTCGATCGCCGCTTCCTGATGGGCGAGCAGGCGGATCAGCCGCGCCCGCCAGCCGTCGTAGAGGCGGCCGAGATCGCCCTGCATCTGCCTCAGCGCCTGCCGCCGCTGCGCCTCGGTCTCGGCGGCGACGAGATCGGCGATGGCCTCGACGGCGGTCAGGTCGAGCTTGTCGTTGACGAAGGCGCGCCGGGTGAACTCGCCCGCCTCCGCCGGCCGCAGGCCCTCGACCGCCGCCAGCGCGGCGAGCACGGCGGCGACGACGGCGCGCCCGCCATGGACATGCAACTCGGCGACATCCTCGCCGGTGAAACTGGCCGGGCCGGGAAACCACAGGGCAAGGCCGATGTCGATGGTCTCGCCGCGCGCGTCGCGGATGCGGGCGCGGCTGGCGCGCCGCGGCGCCGGCGTCGCCAGACCGGTGAGCCGCGCCAGCGCCGTCCCCGCCGCCGGGCCGGAAACGCGGATCACGGCGATGCCGGCGGGACCCCGCCCGCTCGCCGGCGCGAAAATCGTCTCGCTCATGTCTCTGCGCTCACCCTCCCCTCGTCGCCCTTAAACCCCCGCCTTGTCGCCCTCAAAAACGCCGTGGAGCCCCGTGAACGCTTGCGATAGGACTCTCCTTCGCCAGCGCGTCGGCGCGCGGCGCTTTTCAGTCCCTTCGACCATGAACGGGTGCGGCGATGCAAGATGGCTTCAACTGGATGGAAGTGATCGAAAACCTGGCGCGGGTGCTCGGCGCCCTCGCCCTCGCCTTGCCGATCGGCTGGGAGCGCGAGCGCGGCAGCGCCAGCCTCGGGCTGCGGACCCTGCCGGTCGTCGCCATGGCCGCCTGCGGCTTCGCCTTGATCGGCCGCTGGGCGCCCGGCGCCGACGCCGAGAGCCAGGCCCGCATCATCCAGGGCATCGCGTCCGGCGTCGGCTTCATCGGCGGCGGCGCCATCCTGAAGAGCGGGATGAACGTCCGCGGCACGGTGACGGCGGCGACGATCTGGAACGCCGGCGCGATCGGCATCGCCGTCGCCTACGGCTCCGAGGAGATCGCCATCGTTCTCGCCGTCATGAACTTCCTGATCCTGATCGTGCTGACGCCCCTGGAGCACAAGGGCAAGCCCGAAGACATCGACAACCGCGCCGCCCGGAGCCGGACCGCCGAGAACGATAAAGACCCGTGACCCGCGGCCGCCCGGCGCTTTGCTTGATCAGGCGCCGATGGGCGCTTTGCTTGAACAGGCGCCAATGGGCGC
>CAZRWU010000106.1:0-3097 GCA_964603915.1 uncultured Rhodospirillaceae bacterium | reverse complement strand
AGCAGCCGCTCGACCCGCCCGCCCTGGATCACGTGTTTCTCCAGGATTTCGTCGATGTCGGCGCGGCTCTCGTAGCGGTACCAGACGCCTTCGGGATAGATCACCATGGTCGGCCCCAGTTCGCAGCGATCGAGACAGCCCGCGGCGTTGATCCGCACCCGCTCCAGCCCGAGCGCCTTGGCCTTGGCCTTCATGTAGTCGCGCAGCTTGACTGAACCCCGCGCGGAGCAGCAGCCGCGCGGGTGATCGGCGGGCCGCACGTTGACGCAGCAGAACACGTGGCAGCGATAGAACAACGCCTCGCTCCCGCCCCGCCTGTTATCGCCGCCTAGCCGTTGCGCTCGCCGCTCTCACTGGATGCGCCGGTCACCCGCGACCAGATGAACTTCTGCCACTGCTCGAAGTTCTGAATGCCGACCGGCAGCCACATCTTGACCAGGGCGTCCGGCTCCATCACCGACAGGGCCTTCTTCATTCGGGCTTCGACATCGTCCATCAACGCCTTCTGCATCGGCTTGACGTCGGGAAGCCCGAACAAGGTCCGCGCTTCTTCCGGCGTGCAATCGATGTCCATGTGAATTTTCATCACTCAACCTTTCGCCACCCAGCGCCGGTCCCCGCCACGAGAGCGCCGACGCTGTTTATTGATCATGTCTCACAGAGAGATTTCAGAGGCTTAACCGCAAGAGCCCTCGCGCCGGGGCAAAGAACGTTTTCTTGGGGGTTGTCCGGCTGTAATCTGTCGCAAACTTAAGCGAGAGAGCGTCGCGGTGCAATCGCATCGTCGCCAATTCATTCCAAAACAAGAGACAGCGGGAACCGCGACCATGCAGGGAAATCTCCTCGCCGCCGAGACCAGCCCCTACCTTCTCCAGCACAAGGACAACCCCGTCCACTGGCGGCCGTGGGGGCCGGAGGCGTTCGCCGAAGCCGAGCGCGACGATAAGCCGGTCCTGGTGTCGATCGGCTACGCCGCCTGCCACTGGTGCCACGTCATGGCGCACGAGAGCTTCGAGAGCAAGGAGATCGCCGAGCTGATGAACAGCCTGTTCGTCAACATCAAGGTCGATCGCGAGGAGCGCCCCGACGTCGACAATCTCTACCAGTCGGCCCTCGCCCTGATGGGCCAGCAGGGCGGCTGGCCGCTGACCATGTTCCTCACGCCCGCGGGCGAGCCGTTCTGGGGCGGCACCTATTTTCCGCCGACGCCGCGATGGGGCCGCGCCGGGTTCGCCGACGTGCTGCGGGCGGTCGCCGAGGCCTACCATCACCAGCCCGAGACCATCGCCCAGAACGTCGCGTCGTTGCGCGAGGCGCTGCGCCAGATGGCGCAGCCCAAGGCCGGCGGCGGCTTCACCCTGGGGATGATCGACCAGGCGGCGCACCTGGCGCTGCGGCTTGTCGACTTCGACCGCGGCGGCACACGGGGCGCCCCGAAGTTCCCGCAGCCGACGTTTTTCCGCTTCCTGTGGCGCGCCGCCAAGCGCACCGGCGACTCCTCCTTTACGCGGGCGGTGACGACGAGCCTCGACTGGATGTGCCAAGGCGGCATTTACGATCACGTCGGCGGCGGCTTCGCGCGCTACGCCACAGACGAGGAATGGCTGGCGCCGCATTTCGAGAAGATGCTCTATGACAACGCCCTGCTCGTCGATCTTCTGACCGAGGTGTGGCAGGATACCTTGAGCCCCGTCTACGCCCTGCGCGTGCGCGAGACGATCGCCTGGGCGCTCGCCGAGATGCGCAATCCCCAGGACGGTGATGGCCGGTTCGCCTTCGCCAGCGCCTTCGACGCCGACAGCGAGGGTATCGAGGGCAAATACTATGTGTGGACGGAAGCGGAGATCGACGCCGTGCTCGGCCTCGACGCGCCCTTGTTCAAGGCGGTCTACGACGTCACCCGGGAAGGCAACTGGGAGGGCCGCGTCATTCTCAACCGCCGCCGCGCCCAGGCCCTGCGCGCGCCGGTGGAGGAGCGCGCCTTGCGCGCCGGCCTCGACGCCCTGCGCGCGGTCCGCGCGGGCCGGGTCCCGCCGCTGCGCGACGACAAGGTGCTCGCCGACTGGAACGGCCTGATGATCGCCGCCCTCGCCAACGCCGCCGCGACCTTCGAGGAGCCGGCGTGGCTCGACGCGGCGCGGACGGCGTTCTCCTTCATCGTCGACGCCATGGCCGAGAACGGCCGCCTTCGCCATGTCTGGTGCGCCGGCAGGGCGCATCAACCGGGCGTCCTCGACGACTACGCCCAGATGTCCCGGGCCGCCCTTGCCCTCTACGAGACGACCGGCGCCGGCGAATATCTGGCGTGGGCCGAGACGTGGGTCGCAACCGCCAACCGCCACCATTGGGACGATGGCGAAGGCGGCTACTTCCTCTCCGCCGACGATGTCACCGACATCGTCGCCCGCGCCAAGACCATCGCCGATCACGCCACCCCCTCCGGCAACGGCGCGATGGCCGAGGTTCTCGCGCGCCTCTATTTCCTTACCGGCAAGGACGACTACCGGGCGCGCTGCGAAACCCTGATCGGCCTCTTCTCCGGCAACAACGGGCAGTACCTGATGAGCGTTCCCGGCCTGATGACCAGCTACGAGCTGCTCGAGCGCGGCTGTCAGGTCGTCATCATCGGCGATCCGGCCGATCCCGACACCCACGCGCTGCGCCACGCCGCGTTCACCGTCGGCGCCTCGCTCAAGGTGACGACGCTGCTGGCGCCAAGCGAGACGCTGCCGCCGGAGCATCCCGCCGCCGGCAAGGCGCTGGTCAACGGCAAGCCGACCGCGTACGTCTGCGCGAACGCCACCTGCGGGCCGCCGCTCACCGACCCCGCCGCCCTGCACGAGCGCCTCGTCGCCCACCCGGCTGCTTGATCCCGGTTCTTGCATGATTTCGGGAGACTCGGCGATCTCCTTGAGCTTGAGCGAGTCAGGGATATGTGACGACGCATATCGCTCTTCAGGAACCGCTCGACGCTCAGAACGTTGAAAGGATGGAGATGATGAACAACCAACGGGATCAGGCTCGAAATCAAGTCCCTTAAGGAGCATCAAGCCATGTACAACGCCGCCGCCAACGCCGCCGCCAGCGCGACATCGCC
>CAZRWU010000105.1:0-11406 GCA_964603915.1 uncultured Rhodospirillaceae bacterium | reverse complement strand
GGTCGCGACCCGCTCCGCAAAATGATCGAGGCGTGGCTCACGCCGCAAATCGAACTGTTGTGGAGCAAGCAGCGGATTCTCGAGGTTTACCTGAATGTGGTCGAGCTGGGACCCGGACTTTACGGCGTCGAAGCGGCCTCCCGTCGATACTTCGGAAAATCCGCCGATGCGCTGACGCGGGAGGAAGCGGCGCGCCTCGTGGCCATTCTGCCAAATCCCCGCGCCTGGTCGGCAACACGGCCCGGCCCGGTCGTGCGCGGACGCAGCGCCGCTATCGCGCGGCGAATCGGTCAGCTCGGCCCGCTGCTCGATTGCGCAAAGGTTCCGCGCGATTCCTGAGGATAAAGAGCCGACTTATCCCAGCCATCCCGTGCCATTGCCGAAGGAGGGTTGCGGCGTTTTCTCGATACGCCATCGCAGCTCGGCGAGGCACGCCGCGCGGTCGGGGCGATAGTCGTTTTCTTCCCACCACGCCTCGACGTCTCGCAGCAGCGCACCCACCAGCCGTCCGCTCTCGACGCCAAGGGCCATGACATCGCGGCCCTTAAGCGGAAACGCCAGAGGCGTCCACGCCTCCGCCAGCTCGATGATGGCGATCCAGCCTTCCGTGCGGCCATGGGGCAGGCGTCCCTCGGCCGCGAGCTCGCCGGCCCAGTTCAGCAACGCCAAGTCTCGTACGGTCTCGGGACCCATCCGGTGAAGCGCACGACGGATCGAACGAGGATCGTTATCGGGGTTGATCGGGCTGTCCAACATGATCATCGTCTTGAGTCGCTGGCGATGGCGATTCGACATCTTGAAACGGTCGGCAATGGCGTCAGCGCCTTCGACTCCGGTCTCGATCAGCGCCGCCAGGCGACGAATCGGGTCGGGCGTGACCGAGGCGAACCGGATCGCGCGACTGTCGAGCCAGGTCATCATTCGCAAGCGATCAATGCGGTCGGCCTCGGGAAGAACATGTTCAAGGACATCGTGGCCTTGCATCAACTGAACGACATCGGCGGGATCGCTCGCCATCAGCATGCGGAAAATCTCCACGCGCACGCGCTCCCCGGACAGCAGCGCCAGGCCGCGCGCCTGTTCGCGACAAGCCATGAGCGCCTCGGCGTCCGGCGGCGGCCGGCCGTAATGCGCATAGAAGCGGAAGAAGCGGAGCAGCCGCAGCCGATCTTCCTCGATTCTCTCGCGGGCGTTGCCGACAAAGCGGACACGGCCATGGCCAAGATCATCGAGTCCGTTGAAATAGTCGTAAATGTCGCCTTCAGGGGTGCAAGAAAGCGCGTTGATCGTGAAATCACGCCGCGCGGCATCCATCTTCCAATCGTCGGTGAAGGCGACCCTGGCCCGCCGGCCATAGGATTCGACATCGACCCGCAAGGTCGTGATCTCGAAGACCGCCTTGTCGACGACAGCCGTGACGGTGCCATGCTCGATGCCGGTCGGCACCGCCTTCAAGCCCGCGGCGGTCAGCAGGGCGATAACCTTGTCCGGCGGCTCGGGAATGGCGATATCGATATCCCGCACCCGCCGTTTCAAGATCGCATCGCGAACGCAGCCGCCGATGAAGCGGACCTCGGCGCCATCGGCGCAAAGGGCGTCAAGCACCATGCTCGTCTCGGGCGCGGTCATCCACGGCTGGGGCGAAATCTTGCCGACCGGCCCGGTGGCGATCGCTTCGGCCAACGGGCGCGATGACAGGCTTCCCGATGAGGAGTCGGCGGGCGTCACGCTCACACCCCACCGCGACAACCGCGGGTCGGCAACGACGCGACGCCGCTCACTCGATCTGCGCCGGCACGACGCGGCCGTTCTCGAGTCGCGGCGCGATGATGTGGCTGCCGGGCTCGGCGCCTTGCATGAGGGCCGTCGCCGTCAATCCCACGCCCATCAGCAGTACGCCGGCGATGATCAGCCAGAACCATGGCGTTCCCTGAAGAACGTTCGAGTGCGGATCGACGCCGATCCGCTTGGCGATCCATGCCCACAAAAAAAACGCGACCGTCGGGAGAATCAGCGGCAAGAAGATTTGCACGAGGATGCGCGTCATGAATCACAAAGAAACTCGTAAAGATTCATCAGGATGCCTGCCGTGGCGCCCCAGATGTAGTGGCGCCCGTAGGGCATTGCATAAAAATAGCGCACCTTCCCTTCGAACTCATGAGAACAGAGGCGATGGTTGGCGGGATCGAGTAGAAACGCCAGCGGAACCTCGAAAACCTCAGCCACCTCGAAAGGATCGGGATTCAGCGTGAAGGGCGGCTCGATAACGCCAACCACCGGTATGATGGCAAAGCCGGTGCGGGTGATATACGGGTCGAGCCGGCCGATGATTCGCACTTGGCTGCATTCAATCCCGGTTTCTTCCTGCGTTTCGCGCAGCGCCGTCTCCTCAAAGCCGCCATCGGCAAGATCGACGCGGCCGCCGGGAAAGCTTACCTGGCCGGCATGATTGGCGAGATGAGCGGTGCGTTGCGTCAGCAGCACCGTCATGCCTTCCGGGCGGTCGATCAACGGCACCAGCACGGCGGCGTCCTTGATCGGCGGTAACGGAGTCATTCCCGGATTGAGATCCTGATCTCCGCGCTGCGCCTCCATCACGTCGCCCTGCTCGTTTCCTGACGGAACGCACTTGTGTTCAGCAAACCGCCGAATGATGAAATCGCGCCTCAGCGTCACGCTTATGTTTCCGTGCTGCCAAGGGAAAAGAAACTGCCCCTGCTCCATACCCCGAAGATATGTGCGCCATCGCAGCGTCTTTCCACTCCAAGACCGGCCAGTTCATAGTAAACAGGCCGCGAAAGACGCGCCTCGATACCGTGCCGCAACGTCACGTAAGGCGACGGCTCGCCGGTCTTCCCGTCGGTTACGATCGTGATCGGGTGATCCTTGTCGATCGTAACGATTTCGTCGACATTGGTGCGTACGCTGAGAACCTGATCGCGCCCTTCACCGCCGACGTACAGCTCGACCGCGATAAAGGGCGCATCTTCTACATCTATGCGGCCCATTTCGGCGGGCGTGACCAACCAATAATCTCCATTTTCGTCACGCATCAGCGCCGAAGCGAAGAGACATACGAGGGACTTGCGATTTATCGGCGAACCTTCGTAATACCAGACTCCGTCCCGGTCGATCCTTATATTAAAGGAGTCCCGGACGATGCGACCGCCAAGCCTTTCCGGCGGCAAAGGGTGTCGGAACGGCGTCACTTGGTTCTTGTCCATGACGCACCTGTCGGGGGCAGGGCGACGTGACGAGAGGAAAGGAACAAAGGACGTGTATTTGACCATCGCGCCCATGGATGAGTGGTATATGGGGTAAGCACCGTGACGATCTCGATGACCGGAGATGTTGTTCCCACCAATTCTGCGTTGTTTGCCGCCTTAGATCAACTGGGCGACAGCATGGCCAGCGCGCGCGCGTCGATTGCGCGGAGCATTTTCGGCCAGCACGACGTGATCGCCGAGACGTTGGTCACGCTTCTCGCCGGGGGCCATCTTCTTCTGATTGGCGTTCCCGGCCTTGGCAAGACGCGGTTGGTCGAAACGCTCGGAATGGTATTCGGCTTGAACGAGCGCCGGGTGCAATTCACCCCCGATCTGATGCCGGCGGACATACTTGGCTCGGAAATCCTCGAGGAATCGGAAACCGGTCAGCGTTCCTTCCGCTTCATTCGCGGGCCGGTGTTCTGCCAACTGTTGATGGCCGACGAGATCAACCGCGCCAGCCCGCGCACCCAGTCGGCCTTGCTTCAGGCAATGCAGGAGCGCCGCGTGTCCATTGCCGGGCACTACCATCAACTGCCCACGCCTTTCCACGTCCTCGCAACTCAGAATCCTCTCGAGCAGGAAGGCACCTATCCCTTGCCGGAAGCGCAGCTCGACCGGTTTTTCATGCAGGTTGATGTCGATTATCCGGATCGCGCGACAGAACGCGAGATCCTTATCGCCACCACCGGGCCAACCGACGCAATGCCGATCCAGGTCATGGACGCGGCGGAGCTGCTTGAAGCCCAGCAACTCGTTCGTCACGTCCCCGTTGGAGAAAGCGTGGTCGAGGCGATCCTTGAGTTGGTCCGGGCGGGACGCCCCGAAAACAGCGCGATCCCGGAGGTGCAGGACGGCGTCGCTTGGGGTCCGGGACCGCGCGCCTCGCAAGCGCTGATGCAGGGGGTCCGCGCGCGCGCGGTGATCGACCGGCGCTTGGCGCCCTCGATCGACGACGTTCTCGCCCTCGCCCATCCGATCCTTCGCCATCGCATGGCGTTGACCTTCGCCGCTCGCGCCGACGGGGTCGCCATCGATGACATCATCGACCTGCTGTGTGCGCAAATCGGCTGACCACCCGGAGCAAGCATCCGAAGCCCGTCATGGCGTCGCGGACACATTCCCTTCCTCAGGACGTTTTGCATCAGGCCGACGCCATGGGAGCGATGCTGCCGCCGCTGCTGATCGGGACCCGCCGCGTCGCCGCCTCGATCTCGCACGGGCTGCACGGACGACGACGCGTCGGGCCCGGCGAGACGTTCTGGCAGTTCCGTGGCTATCAGCCAGGCGATTCCACGCGCCGTATCGACTGGCGCAAATCCGCCAAGTCGCATCGCCTGTATATCCGGCAAACGGAGTGGGAGGCGGCACAGAGCGTGTGGCTGTGGCGCGACGCCTCGGCATCGATGCAATATCGCTCCTCAAACCGGTGGCCGACGAAAATCGCGCGCGCCGAGCTGTTGTTGCTGGCGATCGGGTCGTTGTTGGCGCGGGGCGGCGAACGCCTCGCCCTGATTGGCGAAGAGTCGCCGCCCGCCTCCGGACGGATCGCCCTGATGCGACTCCTGGCGATGATGGAGCGGGACGGACCCACGCGCGGAAGCTTGCCGCCGGTGGAGATTCTGCCCCGGCACAGCACGCTCATCTTGATGGGCGATTTCTTAATTCCACGTGACGATATTACCAGAACGCTCTCAGGTTTCGCCAGCTATGGGGTTACCGGCCATTTGATGCAGATTTTAGATCCTGCGGAAGAAACCCTTCCGTTTTCGGGGCGCGTCCGCTTCGAGGGTATGGAAGGCGAAGGCACGGCGTTGATCGGCCGCGTCGAGGATGTCCGGAGCGACTACCGGGCCGCCCTGATCCGGCATCGGCAGGAGTTGAAGGAGTTGACTCGCTCTTTGGGGTGGACCTTCGCCATCCATCATACCGATCGCCCGCCACAGCCGGCGCTGCTCGCGCTTTACCTGGCTCTTTCCTCGGGCGGACGATGATGCGGCCATGATCAGCCTGGGCGCCCTCACCTTTGCCGTGCCGGCGGCATTGTTCGCCCTGCTCGCTCTGCCCGCTTTGTGGTGGCTGTTGCGGGTGGTTCCACCGGCGCCGATGCGCGTGCGATTTCCGCCGTTGCGTCTGCTGGCCCAGTTGACGGCGCGCGAACAGAGCGTTCAGCGGACGCCGCTCTGGCTGCTGGCCTTGCGCATTGCTCTGGCGGCCTTGATCATCCTTGGGCTCGCGCATCCGCTGCTTGATGCGGAAAAGCCTCTTGCGGGGGCGGGACCGGTGATTCTGATGGTTGATGACGGATGGGCCGCGGCGCACGATTGGCCGGCGCGCCAAGCCCTCATGACGAATATTGTGGACCGCGCCGACCGCGAAGGCCGCAGTCTTGTTCTTGTGACCACGGCTCCCGCCCCAGGTGAGACGGAACCGCCACCCCCCCGCCTGATCAGCGCGGTGGAGGCGAGGGAGCGGATACGGACACTGGAGCCGCGTCCCTGGCAGACGCGGCGGCGCGCGGCGCTCGACCAGCTTGCCGCTTCGCCGGCTCTCGCGGGGACGCCGCCCGGCGCGGTGTTCTGGCTGAGCGACGGGATCGAGGAAAACGAGCCGGCGCAAACAGCGGCAACGATGGCGCAATCCTTGTTGCCGTTTGGCGGCGTGACGCTGATGGTTCCGCAAGACCCGGATCATGGGGTCGTCCTGCGCATGCCGACGATCCAAGGCAAAAGCATCGTCATCTCCGCCGTCCGCCCGGCCAGCGGGGAAGCGGCGCGCGGAATCCGCGCCCTGTCCGATGACGGCGCGGTGATCTTCCGCGAGTCCCTGCCCTTCGCGGCGAACGCGAAGCAGGCGACGATGGCCGCGACGCTGCCTCTGGAACTGGTCAATCGGATCGTTCGGATCGAACTGGAGCAAGACGCCACGGCTGGATCGGTGGTGTTGTTGGACGAGGGCTGGCGTCGCCGCCCGGTTGGCATCGTGACGGATCAGGGCGCGACGGCGGATTTGCCTCTCCTGAGCGAGACCTACTACGTCGAGCGGGCGCTCGAGCCTGTCGCCGAGGTCCGCCGCGGCTCCGTGTCCGACCTTCTCGGCCGCGAGCTCTCCGTGCTCTTCCTCGCCGATGCGACCACGCTCGACGAAAGCAGCGAGCGGATGGTGGACGACTGGGTGCGCAAGGGCGGCGTGTTCGTGCGCTTTGCCGGACCTCTTCTCGCCGCCCGCGCCAACCGCGAGGCGCCGCTCCTGCCGACGCCGCTCAGGGCGAGCGACCGCGTCCTGGGCGGCGCAATGGCGTGGCGGGAGCCGGCGCGGTTGGCGCCGTTCGCTCCCGACAGCGTTTTCGCCGGCATCGCCGTTCCATCCGACGTCGAGGTGAGACGCCAGGTTCTCGTGGAGCCATCGCTCGATCGGGGTTACAGCACCTGGGCCCGTCTTGATGATGGAACGCCGCTGGTAACGGCCGCCCGCCGGGATGACGGGTGGGTTGTTTTGTTCCACATCACGGCCAACGCGGACTGGTCGAGCCTGCCGCTCTCCGGCCTTTTCGTGCAGATGCTGGAGCGCTTGACCGATATCGGCCGCGCCGCCGTCGCGACCACCGGAGGGCCACCCTTGGAGCCTGCGGAGATTCTCGATGGCTTTGGCCGGTTGGGAGCGCCACCCGCCGAAGCGCGCAGCATCGCAAGCGCGAGCTTTGCCGAAACGAGCGCAGGCTCCCTTTATCCTCCCGGCTTCTATGGCGTGGAGAATCGACGCAAGGCGCTCAACCTCTCGGCTTCCTTGCCGGATCCGGCGGCAATCGGCCCGATGCCGGCTGACATCGCCACGACCGCTTATGACGGCCGGCGGGAGACGGACCTGCGGCCTTGGCTTCTCGGCCTTGCTTTCGGTCTCGCGCTCGTCGATTTCGCCGTCAGCATGGCCATGCGCGGCCTTTTCCGACTTCCGCGTTTGCGCCGTGTCGGCGCCGCCGCGATAATGGCGGGCGCAATCGTCGCCGCCGGTCATGCCGGAGCACAAACGGTCCTTGCCGACGGCTCCGCCGCCCCCGAGGCACTCTCGACCAGCCTCGCCTACGTACGAACCGGCAATCCGCAAGTGGACGATATCAGTCGCGCCGGCCTTGCCGGCCTTTCCACCGTCGTCAACCGCCGCACCGCCGCAGAACTGGCCGATCCTGTCGCCGTCGACATCGCCAGCGACGAATTGAGCTTCTATCCGCTGATCTACTGGCCCCTCGACGCCGGCGCCGCGCTGCCGTCAGTCACCGCCGCGGACAACATCCGAACCTACATGGCCTATGGCGGCACCCTCTTGTTTGACGCGCGCCGCCGCAGCGCCGGCGACGGATCCGACGATCACCTCACCAACCTGCGGGGACTCGCACAGACCCTCGACATTCCGCCGCTGGCGCCTGTCTCCCCCGAACACGTTCTTGCCCGCGCCTATTACCTGCTCCCCGACTTTCCCGGCCGATGGCGCGGCCCCGTCTGGATCGAGCAGGTCAGCGATCAAGATCATGACGGCGTTTCCTCGGTGATCGCCGGGAGCAATGACTGGGCCGGCGCCTGGGCCATGGACGAGTTCCAACGCCCGATGTTTCCCGTCGTTCCCGGCGGCGAACTGCAACGCGAGCAGGCGTTCCGGTTCGGCATCAATCTCGTGATGTATACCCTGACGGGCAACTACAAAGCCGACCAAGTGCATTTGCCGGCGATCTTGGAGAGGCTGGGTCATTGAATCTCGACATCCACTTCGCTCCTCTGCTGCCCTGGCCCCTGCTCGCCGCCGCCGCCGCCGTGGCCGCGGCCCTCCTCGTTATCGTCGTGATTCAGCGGGGCCGCGGCGCGGCATTGCGCGGATTCGCCGTCGTCGTCCTTTTGGCCGTTCTTGCCAATCCGAGTGTGAGCCGGGAGGAGCGCCAGCCGCAGCCCGACCTTGCCATTGTCATGATCGACGATTCGCCCAGCCAAACCCTCGCCGGGCGCAGCGAACAGGCCGAAATGGGCCGCGCCGCCGTCGAGGCCGGGCTTGGCGGACTCGACGACCTGGAAGTTCGCGTGATCCGCTCCCGTGGCCATTCCGATGGAGACGGCACGCGATTGTTTTCTCATCTGGAACGCGCCATAGCCGATGAGCCCGCCGCGCGGCTGGCGGGCGTCATCATGATCACCGACGGCCAGATCCACGATGTTCCCGATTCGGCCGCAGCCTCGTCGTTGCTGAACGCGCCCCTCCACGTGTTGCTGACGGGCAGACCGGAAGAGCGCGACCGACGCATGGTTATCGAGCAAGCGCCGGCGTATGGTCTTGTCGGCGAGACGGCGCGGATTGCGTTCCGCGTGGAAGACGGCGGGGCAAAGGAAACCCGCGGGGCGCCGGACTCGGTCATCGTTGATGTCCGCGTCAACGGCTACGCTTCCGGCAGTATTCCTGCCGTCAGCGGCGAGACTCAGTTTCATGATGTGGTTATCGAGCATGCCGGCGCGAGCGTGATCGAACTCGAAGCCACCGCTGCCGAAGGCGAATTGACGCCGGTCAACAACAGGGCCGTCGTCACCGTGAACGGCGTGCGTGATCGGCTGAGAGTGCTCCTCGTTTCCGGGCAACCGCATCCGGGCGAAAGAACGTGGCGTAATCTGCTCAAGGCTGATCCCGCCGTCGATCTCGTTCATTTCACCATCTTGCGGCCACCGGATAAGGACGATTTCGCGCCCATTCATGAACTCTCCCTGATCGCTTTTCCCGTGCAGGAGTTGTTTGAAGAACAGCTCAGCAAGTTTGATCTCATCGTGTTCGACCGGTTTGCCGTTCGCAGCGTGATTCCGTGGCACTATCTGGAGAGAACCGCGCAATATCTGGAAGATGGCGGTGCGATTCTTCTCGATGTTGGACCGGAATTCGCGGGCGTCAACAGCCTCTACCAAACCCCGCTGGGACGGGTCATGCCGACGGCGCCGACCGGACGCGTGATCGAACAGGCGTTCCGCGCGCAGGTCAGCGAACTCGGCAGGCGCCATCCCGTCACCTCGTCGCTGCCCGGCGAAACCGCTGGCGGGGATGCCGATGGCGATACTGACGAAGCCGGAGATGACAACCCGCAATGGGGCCGATGGCATCGCCTGGTCGAATCGGAAGCGCTGCGCGGGGAAGTCCTGATGGAGGGTCCGGGCGGCCGGCCGCTGTTGATCGTCGATCGGTTTGGCCAAGGCCGCATCGCCGGACTGATGAGCGATCACATCTGGCTGTGGGCGCGCGGCTACGATGGCGGCGGTCCCCATGGCGAGTTGATGCGCCGCCTCGTGCATTGGCTGATGAAAGAGCCGGAGCTGGAAGAAGAGCGGATAAGCGCGCGTGTCGAGAATAGTCGGCTGAACATCGAGCGGCGCAGCCTTGGGACCGAGCCGATCACGGCCAACGTTGCCGCTCCGGACGGCTCGGAACAGACGGTGAGGCTCGCGCCGGGCGATGACGGCATCGCTCGCGCCGAGGTTCCGGCCACCATGATCGGACTTTACCGCGTCGATGATGGCCGGCATGTGGCAATGGCCGCCAGCGGACCGGTCAATCCTGTGGAGTTCGGAGATCTCAGGGCGACTCCCGAGACTCTCAAGGGCGTGGTGGAGGCCACCGGCGGCGGCATCGCGTGGCTCGTTGACGGCGTCCCGGAGTTCCGGCGCGTTTCTCCGGGGCGGGACGCGGTGGGGCGGCAATGGATGGGACTGCGCCGCAATGGATACGCCGTCGTCATGGGCGTCGACGAGATTCCGCTATTGCCTCCGCTTGTCGTTCTTGCTCTCGCTCTCGGCGGATTTGCCGGCGCGTGGTGGCGCGAGGGACGCTGAGCGAGACGACCGCCGCGCATGCGCCGGGGAACGGCAACGCCCCGTGGGCGTTTCGTTCAACGCAGGATTGATCTACGGTCGCCCGAAGGGAAAAGCCTGACACGAAAGGGGACGCCGTGTTCGTTGCCATCTACTGCTGGCGCATCAAGCCGGGAATGGAGGATCAGTTTCGCGAGGGCTGGCGGCAAGTCGCGGAGGCGCTTCATAGCCTTGAAGGCGGTCTTGGCTCGCGGCTGCACCGCAATTTCGACGGAACGTGGCTTGCTTACGCACAATGGTCGGACCGCAAGCACTGGGAGAAAGCCGAAAAGGCCGGCCTCGGCGGCGCGGAAGATGCGCTCCAGATGATGCGGGAGAGCGTGGAAAATCCGGATCAACTCGATAGGCCCGTATTCCGGCTCGTCGTTACGGATGACTTTCTTCACGCTGCGTCCGGCAGCATCGAGATGCGGCCTCCTGCGTAGGACGCGGCCCAAGCCGTTGCCGGCATGTGGATTGTTCCGCCGAGGCGGATTGCAAGGTGGAAAACGATTCGCGCCTGCGGTAGCGTCGTCGGGCAAGGCACCGCGGGATGCCAAGATAGCGCCCGTCTAATCGCAAGGAGGGATTCATGGCGAAAATTCTTGTCCTCTACTATTCCAGTCATGGCCACATCGAAAGAATGGCGGAGGCAGTCGCCGAAGGCGCGCGCAGCGTCGCGGGAAGCGAGGTTACGGTGAAGCGCGTGCCGGAACTGGTCCCCACCGAGGTTGCGGAGAAGGCGGGCTACAAGCTGGATCAGGCGGCGCCTGTGGCGACCCCGCAGGAACTGGCCGATTACGACGCCACCATCTTCGGGACGCCGACGCGGTTCGGCAACATGTGTGCGCAGATGCGCAACTTTCTTGATCAGACCACCAGTCACTGGTTGAACGGCGCCTTGATCGGCAAGGTCGGCAGCGTCTTTGCCAGCACGGCCAGTCAACACGGGGGACAGGAGTCGACGCTTCTTTCCTTTCATATCACCTTGCTGCACCAGGGCATGATTATCGTCGGCCTGCCCTACTCGGCCCAAGGCCAGTTGACGCTGGACGAGATTTCCGGCGGATCGCCGTACGGCGCGACGACCATTTCGGCGGGAGACGGCTCGCGCTGGCCCAGCGAGAACGAGCTGGAATTGGCGCGGTTTCAGGGCCGCCATGTCGCCGAGATCACCAGCAAGCTTGCGGCATAGCGGGGGAGGCTCTCATGGGTTTGCTGGTGGACGGCGTGTGGCGGGATCAATGGTACGATACGGCGTCCACCGGCGG
>CAZRWU010000104.1:0-11410 GCA_964603915.1 uncultured Rhodospirillaceae bacterium | reverse complement strand
CTCGCGGCGCTGCAGCGGCACGGCGCGCCGCCGCTGCCGCCGTATATCAAGCGCGACGGGCCTGATCCGCGCGACCGCGCCGACTACCAAACCGTGTTCGCCGACCGCCCGGGCGCGATCGCGGCGCCGACCGCCGGGCTGCATTTCACCGCGGCGCTGCTCGCCGCCCTCGACGCGCGGGGAGTGCGGCGGACGACGCTGACCTTGCACGTCGGCGCCGGCACCTTCGCGCCGGTGAAGGCGGAGAAGGTGGAAGACCATGTCATGCACGCCGAGTGGGGCGAGATCGGCGCGGACGCGGCGGCGGCGATGGCGCAAACGCGGCGCGCCGGCGGCCGGGTCATCGCCGTCGGGACGACGGCGCTGCGCCTGATGGAAACCGCCGCCGCCACCGGCGCGATCCGGCCGTTCTCGGGGGAGACCGCGATTTTCATCACCCCCGGCTTCCGTTTTCGCGCCGCGGACATGCTGCTCACCAATTTCCATCTGCCCTGCTCGACCCTGTTCATGCTGGTCTGCGCCTTCGCCGGCACCGAGCGGATGAAGCGCGCTTACGCCCACGCCGTGGCCGCCGGGTACCGCTTCTACTCTTATGGCGATTGCTGCCTGTTGCGGCGGGGCGAGAGCGCATGAGCGTCGGCTTCACGCTGCTCGCAACCGATGGCGCGGCGCGGCGCGGCCGCCTCGTCACCGCCCACGGCGCCGTCGAGACGCCGGCGTTCATGCCGGTGGGCACGGCGGCGGCGGTCAAGGCGATGACGCCGGACATGGTCGCCGCCACCGGCGCGGAGATCATCCTCGCCAACACCTATCACCTGATGCTACGGCCCGGCGCGGCGCGGATCGAGCGCCTCGGCGGGTTGCACGCGTTCATGAACTGGCCGGGCCCGATTCTCACCGACTCCGGCGGCTTTCAGGTCATGTCGCTGGCGGCGCGGCGCACGATCAGCGAAGACGGCGTTTTGTTCCGCTCCCACGTCGACGGCAGTCCGCACCACCTGACGCCGCGCACCGCGATCGACATCCAGCGCCGTCTCGACGCCGACATCGCCATGGTTCTCGACGAATGCACCGCGTTCCCGGTCGACAGGGACGTCGCCGCGCAGTCGATGCGCCGCTCGATGCGGTGGGCGGCGCGCTGCCGCGCCGCGTTCCTCGATCGGCCGGGCTACGGGCTGTTCGGCATCGTCCAGGGCAGCGTCTACCCCGACCTGCGCGCCGAATCGGCCGAGGCCCTGCTCGGCATCGGCTTCGACGGCTACGCCATCGGCGGACTGGCCGTCGGCGAGGGCCAGGAGCGGACGTTCGCGGTGACGCAGGCGACGACGCCGCTGCTTCCCGCCGACCGGCCGCGCTATTTGATGGGCGTCGGCAAGCCGGCGGATCTCGTCGGCGCCGTCGCCCGCGGCATCGACATGTTCGACTGCGTCCTGCCGACGCGCTCGGGACGCACTGGGCAGGCGTGGACCCGGCGCGGACCGATCAGCATCGAGAACGCCCGCCACGCCGACGATCCGCGCCCGCTCGACGCGCAGTGCCGCTGTCCCGCCTGCCGGCGCTACTCGCGCGCCTATCTCAACCACTTGGCCCGCGCCAAGGAAATCCTCGCTGCGATTCTGCTCACGACTCACAACCTGACCTATTACCAGGACCTCATGGCGGAGATGCGGACGGCGATCGAGGCCGGCGGTTTCGCCGCGTTCGCCGAAGACTTCGCGTGCGAGCAGGCGGCGGGCGATATCGAGGCGACGCCGGCTCCTTCGGCGAAGTTCTGAAGCCGGCGGTCGAGCGCCGATCGCGCCCGCCACCGTAGCCTTCCCGGTCCCGCGCGCGCAAAACTTACACGACACCTCTTGCTGCCATAGCCCAAGTGGAGCATGTAAATCATTCGCAACTGCCGAAGCCGAGGCGTTGGCGGTCATGCGAGTCCGCCTGCCGGCCCGGCCGGCATAGGCGTCGGCCACGCAGGCGGAGAAGGAGTCCGACCCGGGCCCGAGAACACCGTGGGACAATGACTATCGGGGACTATCGGGGCATCAATGGGAAAATTCCTGTCGTTTCAGCGCCTGCGGCATATGTCCATCGCCAAGAAATTGTATTTGACGATCGGCATCATGACCCTGCTGATCGCCGTCGAACTCTTCACATTGTATTTCTGCTTGAACACCCTCTCGTCATTGCGGGCCTACGTCGGCGGCGAGGGGCTGTGGTCGAAGGCGCAGAAGGACGCCGTTTTTCACTTGTACCGGTACGGGGTTTCGCACACCGACCACGATTACATGCTGTTCCACGAATTCATGAAGGCGCCGCTCGGCGACGGCAAGGCGCGCCGGGAACTGCTGAAGGAAGACCCGGATCTCGAGGCGGCGCGGCAAGGTTTCATAGAGGGACGCAATCATCCCGACGACGTCGACGGCATGATCACGCTTTTCATGCGGTTCGGCTCGGTATTCTACATCGAGCAGGCGATAAGGATCTGGGGAGAAGCCGAATCGCGGGTCATGCAGCTTCTGCCGGTCGCCGAAAGACTGCATGCGGAAGTCAACAGAGAACCCATCATACAGGAAAACATCAACGAGCTGCTTGAGTCGATTTACGAAATCAACATGCAATTGACGGCGCTCGAGGATGGATTCTCCTATACCCTCGGCGAAGGTTCGCGCTGGCTTGAGAACTTGGTTCTCAAGTTGCTTTTTCTCACCGTTCTGACCGTCGAGGCCACGGGCTTGCTGTTGGTCGTCTCGGTGAACCGGCGCATTCAAAAAGGCCTCGGCGAGATCATTCGCGCCACGAAAGCGTTTGCCCACGGCGCGTACGACGCGCGCGCCAACGTCGCTTCAGGCGATGAAATCGGCGTGCTCGCCGGCGCGTTCAACCAGATGTCGGAGGATCTTCAAGCGTGCCTGGTCAATCTCGACCGCTCCCAGAGAAAGTTCCAGGTTCTCGTCGAATGCGCGCCCGACGCGATGGTCATCACCGATGCGCGCGACCGCATCACGCTCGTCAACGCGCAAACGGAAGCGCTGTTCGGCTACGGCCGGAGCGAGCTTCTCGACAATTCGGCAACGCGCCTTCTTCCCGAAGATCTCGTCAAGGAACGGTCGCTGGACGACCAGCGCTGGATCGACATTCTCAAGCGCGCCAAGGAGGGATCGGGTTCCGCGCTTTTTTTCAGGACGAAAGACGGGCGGGAATTTCCGGTCGAAGTCAGCGTCAGCCCGCTCGAGACGGAGGATGGCGCGTTGGTCTTGGCGGCGATTCGCGACATTTCGGAAACCCAAAGGATGATCGCGCGGCAGGCCCGCGCCGAGGCGAAGCTCAAGCGCAGCTGCGATGAACTTCGCGCGCGGGTCAGGGAACTGAACGAGACGAACCGGCGGCTGAAGCGCGAAATCGCCGAGCGCGAGCGGGCCGAGGCGGAGTTGCGCCGCGCCTTCGCCCTGCTCGACCAGCACGTCAACAACACGCCGCTCGGCGTCATCGAATGGGAGCAGGATTGCGCCGCGGGCGCGCCGCCGCGGGTGCGCCGGTGGTCGGGCCGGGCGCAGGCGATCTTCGGCTGGAGCGAGGGCGAGGCGGTCGGCCGCTCGGCGGTCGAACTTGGGCTTTTTCACGAGGGAGACGCGCATCGCATCGCCGACTGCGGACACGATCCGATCAAGGACCGCAAGCGCCACGACAGCGTCAGCGTCCGCTGCGCGACGCGCGAGCGCCACATCCGCCACTGCCAGTGGTACAACTCGGCGATTCATCCGGAGGACGGCGGCGCGACGACGATTCTTTCGCTCGTCGAAGACGTGACCGAGCGGATGACGGCGCTGGAGGACGTCTACCGTCTCGCCCATCACGACACGCTGACCGGACTGCCGAACCGCGTGATGCTGCAAGATCGCCTGACGCAAGCCCTCGCCGGCGCGCAGCGCCACGGCAAAGCGGTGGCGGTCATGATGGTCGACCTCGACCACTTCAAGAACGTCAACGACGCGCTCGGCCATCCGGTCGGCGACCGCCTGCTGCAGGAGGTCGCCAAGCGGCTGCGCGGCGTGCTGCGCGAGAGCGACACGCTCGCTCGCGTCGGCGGCGATGAATTCGTCCTCATTCAAAACGACATCCGCGAGGAGACGGCCGCGGCGACGCTGGCGACAAAGCTTCTCGGCGCGCTGACCGCAGCCTTCGACATCGAGGGCAACCGCCTGCATGTCGGCGCGAGCATCGGCATCAGCCGCTTTCCCGCCGACGCCAACGATCCGGATACGTTGCTGCGCAACGCCGACATGGCCCTCTACCGCGCCAAGCACGAAGGGCGCAACCAGTTCCGCTTCTACGGCCCTGAGATGAATCACGCCCTCAGCGCCACCCGAAGCATCGAGAGCGGACTGCGCGCGGCGATCGAGTACGGCATGCTCGAACTTTTCTACCAGCCGACGTTCGCGCTCGACGACGGCCGCCTCGCCGGCGCCGAGGCCCTGATCCGCTGGCCGCATCCCAAGGGCGGAAAGGTCTATCCGGGCGACTTCGTCCCGGTCGCCGAGATGTCGGGACTCATCGTGCCACTCGGCGAGTGGGTCCTTCGCGAGGCCTGCCGGCAGGCGCAGGTCTGGCGGCGGCGAGGGCAGACCCTCAGGCTTGCCGTCAACGTCTCGGCGGTCCAGCTTCGCGAAGCGAACTTCGCGGCGCGGGTCGCGCGCATCCTGGCGGAGTGCGGTCTGCCGCCCTCTGCTCTCGAGCTGGAGGTGACCGAGAGCGTTCTCCTCGATCCTTCCAAGGCCGCGATCGCAAAAACGTTGCGCGAGGTCGTCGGGCTCGGCGTGCGTCTCGCCATCGACGACTTCGGGACCGGGTATTCCAGCCTCAGCTATCTGAAGCATTTCCCGTTCGACCGGATCAAGATTGACGCCTCGTTCGTTCGGGATATCGGCATGGGGAGAAACAGCGAAGCGATCGTCAAGGCGATCATCGCCCTCAGCCACAGTCTCGGCAAGGCGGTGACCGCCGAGGGCGTCGAGACCGATTACCAGTTCGGCTTTCTGCGCGGCAACGGCTGCGACGAGGCGCAAGGATTTCTTTTGGCGTCGCCGCATCCCGCCAAGGAGATGGGCGCGATTCTCGAAGCGCGCGAGCCGGCTTCGATTTTCGAGCGATGACGGGCCGGCGGCGCACGCTCTCGCGGCCCCCGCGCCTGGCGAATCCTCGGCAATTCGCCGCCGATCCATGCTACAATTCGCACGCGACGCCGCTACGGACGAAAAGAGCCACGACCCGGTGGAGGGCGATTGGGTCCGGCGAGCCGGGAACGAGACAAGGCGGGGCGGTCGCGCGCAGGATCGACAGGCAGTCACGGAGGGACGCGATGAAACGGTTACATGTTTTGACAAGGGACGCTACGCACGCCAAGGCGCTTCACGACGACCTGATCGGCGCCGGGGTGGACAAAAGCCATATGCATGTGCTGAGCGGCGATCATGCCGCGCTGCGGGCGGCCGGGCTGCCGGAGCCGACCCCGATGGAAGAGGCGCTGATCGGAGGCGCGCCCGACACCGCGCTGATGAGCAGCATTTACGCCACCAATCCGCCGAGTCCCAAGGTGCAGGCGCACAAGGACGACCTCGAACGCGGCAAGGTGATGCTGGTGTTCGCCGTCGAGAACGACCATGTCGACTCGATCACCCGGCTTGTCCAGAAACATTCCGCCGAAATCCTCTGAATCGGGACCGGCGGCCGCTCCGCGGCGGCGCCGCGCGCCACGGTGGAAGCCGGGCTGAAAGAGGCGATTCGCGCCAAGGCCGGTGAGCTGGGTTTCGACGCCGTCGGCTTCGCCGTCGCCGCGGCGGGGGAGCGCGACCGCGAGCATTTGCTGAGGTTCGTCGCCGAAGGCCGGCACGGCGACATGGCGTGGATGGCGGCCACCGCCGAGCGGCGCGCCGATCCGCGCGCGCTATGGCCGGAGGCGCGCAGCCTGATCGCGCTCGGGGTCAATTACGCGCCGGCGGTGGATCCGATGAGCCAGGTCCGCCGCCGCGACCGCGCCGCCATCAGCGTCTATGCGCAAGGCCGCGACTACCACAAGGTGCTCAAGACGCGCCTCAAGGCTCTCGGCCGCTGGCTCGCCGAGACGCACGCCTGCGACGTCAAGGTGTTCGTCGATACCGCGCCGCTGATGGAAAAGCCGGCGGCGATGCGGGCCGGGCTCGGCTGGATCGGCAAGCACACCAATCTCGTCTCGCGCCGCTTCGGATCGTGGCTGTTTCTCGGCGAAATCCTGACCACGCTGGCGCTGCCGCCGGACCCGCCGGAGGTGGATCATTGCGGCAGTTGCGACCGCTGCCTGGCCGCCTGTCCGACCGGGGCCCTGCCGGAGCCGTACCGGATCGATCCCCGTCGCTGCATTTCCTACCTGACGATCGAGCACAAGGGCGCCATCGCCGACGACCTGCAAGCCGGTCTCGGCAACCGCGTCTACGGGTGCGACGATTGCCTCGCCGCCTGTCCGTGGACCAAGTTCGCCCGGCCGACCGAGGACGCCGACCTGCTGCCGCGCCCGCCGCTGGCGACGCCGCGCCTCGCCGACCTCGCCGGACTGGACGAGGCGGGTTTTCGCGCCCTCACCGCCGGCTCCGCGATCCGTCGCACCGGCCGGGAGCGTTTCGTGAGAAATGTCCTCATCGCCATCGGCAACAGCGCAAATCCGGGTCTCGCCGGCTACGCCAGCGCCCGCCTGACCGATCCGTCGCCCATGGTTCGCGCCGCCGCCGCCGCCGCCCTGCGACGGCTTCACGCCGCGCCGCCGCCAGAAGAGCCTTCTTAGGGCATGGCCGTGGAGTGATTTCTAACGGCCCGCCATGCCGGCTTCCGCCGCACTCCGATCGAAGGCCCCGCAACGCGCCGCGCCGGCGGCGCTCCGGCAAGCCTTCGTCTCTTCGCGCGTCCCTGCTCCCTTGGCGTTCTTTGTTTTGACGCCGTTACTTCGTCGCCCTTACTTCGTCGCCAGGGCTCTTGCGAGCTGGCTCAGCGCTTCCCGATGCCGTTCGCTCGGGATCAGCGTGAAGTTGCGCGCCAGCTCCAGACACATGCGCTGACGCAGCGACGGCTCGCCTTCGTTCGACCCGTCGACGCCGTCGAAGAAGAAGCTGACCGGCACGTTCAACACCTGCGAGATCTCGTACAACCGGCCCGCCGAGATTCGATTGATTCCGCGCTCATACTTGTGCGCCTGCTGATACGTCACGCCGATCATGTCGGCCATCTGCTGCTGGCTCAGTCCCAACATGACGCGACGCTCGCGGATCCGCATGCCGACGTAGCGATCGACGTCCGTCGCCCGCACCGTGGATTTCTCGTCCAGCACTTCGTTTTCTTCCACTTCGCTGCTATCGAGTGGCACCATGTCCATGGATCTCCCACAATGAACCATTCCCCGCGTAACCTCGAGCCACTCAAGGAAACGGTAGTTGATAGAACTCCCCTTGAGATGGGGAGACGTTAATGGAGAGTCGACCGAAAGATTGTTCTTCCACCCAGCCACTTCAACCGAACATTGGATGCACTTCGCGCGCCCATTCGCTTGCCGACCGAGAATTCAACCGAGTCTCCGTCCCTGCTTTAGTAATGGAGAAAATTATACCAGTTTTTTCGAAAAACCATAGCGCGACTTTCGCCGCCGTTGATCATTTAAAATAAGTTAAGAGCGGGACAAAGTTTTGGTAATCGCCGCTTCCCCAGTCGGGGGGTGTTTTCTCGGCGACACCTACGATCAATCGGCAACGCCCTACTCGGCGCGGCGAGCGGCCGATAATTGGTCGAGTTGCTGCTGCATCTTGTTGATCCGGCAGCGCAGCTCTTTCAACTGTTCGCTTTCCGTGGCGGCGCGCTCGCCCTCGTCGGTCCTTCGCGAACTGTCGTCGCTATAGAACGGGCTGAACATTTTCATGGCGGTTTCGAAAATCGCCATGTTCTGCTTGCTCACTTCTTCGAACTGATTGAACGGCATCAGCCCGTCGAGCGCATCGCGGACATAGTCGCGCATCTGCTCCTGGTTTCGCGCGAACGCGTGCATGGTATGCTCAAGATAGCGCGGAACGAGGATCTGCAGACTGTCGCCATAGAAACTGATCAAGTGGCGCAGGAAACTGACCGGCAGCAGCTTCTGCCCCTTCGCTTCCTCCTCCACGATGATGTGCGTCAGAACGGATCGCGTGATGTCCTCCCCGGTCTTGGCGTCGTAAACGACGAAATCGCATCCCGCCTTGACCATTGTCGCCAGATTCTCGAGAGTCACATAGCTGCTCGTCGCGGTGTTGTAGAGACGACGGTTGGCATACTTCTTGATGGTGACCGGCGTACGCTCGGGCGATCCGAGCGAGTCGGATCTCGAACTTTCATTCATGGCGCGCCTTCTTGGTTCCCGACGTTTCCCTAGGTTTGACATTCCAGCGTCTACCCTAGCGCAAACCCATGCTGCATTGCAACGACAGGTGTGCGCCGCCGTCATCTCTTACAGCGCGCACCCCACTCTATATAACAGACGCAAAGGTTGTGGCGCAATGGCCGTAAACGCCCATTGAATTGAGATATTCAATTCTTGCGCCGGCGGAAGGGGCGTCTTGTCCGGCAAGACGAAAAAATCGCGGGCGGGCTTCGCGGCCGCGTCATCACGCCGACGCGCCGGCGGCCCGCGCCGCGCCGGTCATCGCGCCGCTTCCGGACGATGCGGCGCCCCGGCCCCGCCTCGCAGGCGCGAAAGGCGCCCTTTCATTCGACGACAAAAAAGGATAAACGGAAAAGGGACAATGATCGACGTCCCGCTTCCGCAGTTCTACAACCAGCAAGGGTGGAACGCGCCGCCGCGGAACGGCTTCCATCCATCCGGCGCTCGCGAGGGGAAAGGATTATCATGGCCATCAATAAAGTGGGGATCATTGGCACGGGCACCATGGGGCTGGGCATCGGCCAAGTCTGCGCCCAGGCCGGCAAGGAGGTCGTCGCCGTCAAGGCGACTCCGGGGCCGGTCGACAAGGCGCGATCGAGCGTGGAGAAGGGCCTCGCCAAGATGGTCGAGCGCGGCAAGATGGAGGCCGCCGAGAAGGACGCCATTATGGGCCGGATGACGTTCGCGACCGAAGACGACGCCGTCGCCGACTGCGACCTCGTCATCGAATCGATCATCGAGGACCTCGAGAAGAAGAAACATTTGTTTCAACGCCTCGAGAGCATCTGCCGGGAAACGACGCTGCTCACGACCAACACCTCGACGCTCTCGGTGACGGCGATGATGGCCGTCTGCAAGAAGCGCGACCGGATCGCCGGGTTGCACTTCTTCAATCCGGCGACGGTGATGAAACTGGTCGAGATCATCCACGCCTTCGAGACCTCCGAGGAGACGCTGTCGGCCCTCGATGCGTTCTGCAGAGAGATCGGCAAGGATCCGGTTCAGGTCCAGGACACCACGGGATTCATCGTCAACCGGCTGCTCCTGCCCTACATGCTCAACGCCATTCGCATGCTGGAGCGCGGCACCGGCACGATCCAGGACATCGACCACGCCATGAAGGCCGGCGCCGCCCACCCGATGGGCCCCTTCGAGCTTGCCGACTACATCGGCCTCGACGTCGTCGAGGCGATGTCGCTCAACATCTTTCTCGATGTCCGGCACGAGCATCACGCCCCGCCGCACACTCTGACCCGTCTCGTCCAGCTCGGTTACCTCGGCCGCAAGACCGGCAAGGGCTTCTACGACTACTCGGCCAAACCGCCGGTGCAGAATCCGCAGCTGATCCGCCCGGTCATCTAGCCGTCGAGCCGCGTTTCGGCGATCGCGCGGCGTTCCTTAAGCGAAGCCTCCGCCGTCGTGGCCGGAGGCTTCGACAAGGGCGGAACGGAAGATCGCCATGCCGCCGCCGCCATTATGCACCAGTCTTGGTGTAGCTATTGTGGATTTCAGCGATCCATCCTGTTATATGACGGCGCGTCCAGCCGCGACCGCGGCCGGCGCCGTCGCCACCACAGCTTCCGGAACCGATCATGGATCATCTCGACGTCCTGGAAAGCAGGACCATCTACATTTTGCGCGAGGCCTTCAACAAGATCGACAAGATCACGCTTCTGTGGTCGCTCGGCAAGGATTCCAACGCGCTCGTGTGGATGGCCAAGAAAGCCTTCTTCGGGTACGTGCCGTTTCCCGTGCTGCACATCGACACCGGCAAGAAGTTCAAGGAAATGTACGCCTTCCGTGAACGCTACGCGCGGGAATGGGGGCTCGATCTGATTGTCGGCGAGTGTCCTCCGGTCGAGGAGATGGACCCCTCGCTGCCGCCGGCGGCGCGCTCGGCGGCGCGCAAGACGGCGGGCCTGAGGGCGATGATCGACGCCAAGGGCTTCACCGGCGTCATCGCCGGCATCCGCCGCGACGAGGAAGGAACGCGGGCCAAGGAGCGGGTGTTCAGCCCGCGCGGCGAGGAAAACAAGTGGGACTACCGCGATCAGCCGCCCGAGTTCTGGGATCAGTTCAAGACCGACTTCGCGCCCGGCACGCACCTGCGCATACATCCGATCCTGCACTGGACCGAAATCGACATCTGGCGCTATACTCAGCGCGAGGGCATTCCCCTGGTCGATCTCTATTTCGCTAGGAACGGCAAGCGTTACCGCTCGCTCGGCGACGAGGACATCACCTTCCCGGTCGACAGCACGGCATCGACCCTCGACGAAATCATCGAAGAGCTGACGCGAACCAAGGTCGCCGAACGTTCGGGCCGGGCGATGGATCACGAAAGCGAGGACGCTTTCGAGCGGCTTCGCGCATCCGGATACATGTAACCATGAACGACATGCACCTGACGCAAGAACTGCCGATCCAGACCCGGCCGCCGCTCAAGATCGTCATGGTCGGCCACGTCGACCACGGCAAGTCGAGCGTGATCGGCCGGCTGTTCCACGACACCGGCTCGCTGCCGGAGGGCAAGGTCGAGGCGATCAAGGCGATGTGCCAGCGCCGCGGCATGCCCTTCGAGTGGGCGTTCCTGATGGACGCGCTCAAGGCCGAGCGCGACCAGGGCATCACCATCGACGTCTCCTATATCCATTTCCGCACGGCGCGGCGGGAATACGTCCTGATCGACGCGCCGGGGCACCGCGAGTTCATCAAGAACATGGTGAGCGGCGCCGCCCAGGCCGACGCCGCCGTGCTGGTGATCGACGCCGACGAAGGGGTTCAGGAGCAGACCCGCCGCCACACCTATCTCCTCCACCTTCTTGGCATCCAGCAGGTGCTGGTCGCGATCAACAAGATGGATCTGGTCGAGCGCGCCGAGTCGCGCTTCCAGGAGGTGTCGGCGGATATCCGCCGCTACCTCGCCGAACTCTGCATCGACCTCCAGCACACCGTGATCGTGCCGGTGTGCGCCCGCGAGGGCGA
>CAZRWU010000103.1:0-11459 GCA_964603915.1 uncultured Rhodospirillaceae bacterium | reverse complement strand
CCTTCGGCAGGCGCCGGTCGACGACCCGGAAGCGTGGATCCGAGGATGTCTTTCTCGCGGCATCGACAGGCCCGCGGCGGCGGCCATTTTCGCCAGTTCGGCGATTTCCGCTCAGAACCGCTCCGCCCGCAGTACGTGGGCATCCGTTATGTTGACCACGCCGATATGAGTCTCGACGACAGCGAAAGCGGCGTCCAGAAGCGGCTCCAGTCGCTCGGGGCGGATGAGGCAGATGACGGCCACCATGCCACCGGCCCGACTGACTTGGCCCTCGCGGGTCCATCGGCCCGAGCGGCCCGATCCGCCGCTGACGGGAAGAACGGTGAATCCCGTGACTCCGGCTTCGCTCAGCGCCTCGGTCAGTTGCCGCTCCATCACCGACTCGATGATAATTTCAACACGTTTCGCCTCATGCATCTGCATGCCGTCAGCTCCCCGTGAGCGTCCCGGCGACCGCCATGTAAAGCGGGATGCCCACCGTCAAGTTGAATGGAAATGTCACGCCGAGCGCCAGGCTCAGCGATAACGCGGGGTTGGCCTGCGGCAACGCCACGCGCATCGCGGCAGGAACCGCAATGTAGGAGGCCGATGCCGCCAGCACCATCAACAGCGCCACCCCGCCGGTGGATAGCCCGACCAGCAGTCCCGCGGCCAACCCGAGGGCGGCGCCCACCATTGGCATCGCGACGCCGAAGACAACCACGCCCGGCGTCAGGATTCCCTGGCTTCGACGCAAACCGCGCCCCGCGACCAGACCCATGTCGAGCAGGAACAGGCACAGCACGCCCTTGAAGGGGGTCAGGAAAAAGCTTTCGATCTCGGCCATGCCGTCCTGGCCGGTTATCCAGCCGATCGCGAATGCTCCCAGCAACAGGACAATCGACCCGTTCAGCATGATCTCGCGCCACATTTCGGCCCCCATGGCCGCGCCATCCCCACTGCGCCGGGCCACCAGCCACAGCGCCGACAAGATCGCCGGGGCCTCCATCGCGGCGGCGACCGCGACCATGAAGCCCTCGGAGGCAATCCCTCGTCCGGTCAGAAGCGACGTCGCCGCCACGAACGTCACGATGGAGACGGAGCCATAATGCGCCGCCACCGCGGCCGCGTCGATTAACGAAACGCGCGCCAGCATCCGCAAAAGGGCGAACGCGATGAACGGCAACAGGAACGACAGAGCCACGCCCGCGACAAGCGCCGAAACCAGCCGCGCATCGACTCCGTGCGCCGCCACTTGCACGCCGCCTTTGAAGCCGATCGCGAATAGCAGATAAAGTGACAGTCCCTTGGCCACGGCTTCCGGAAAGCTGAGATCCGAGCGGGCAAGCGCAGCGGCAAGACCGAGCACAAAGCTGAGAATAATAGGCGAGAGCAGATTCTGCCCAGCCAGCGCCAGTATGTCGCTCATATCCGCCTCGCCCCTTGATGGCCAAGGTAATACGTCGCGCCACCCGTTGTGACAACAGCGCCATCTCCTTCGATAGGCAAAGGTGTTTCGAAATGACGCGCCCACCGAGCGATCAAAGGTAGGGGGACGCCAGCCAGGCGGTGCCGTCGCGCAGCTTTTTCGCAAGACTCCGGCTGTCGACCTCCTCGCGCATCACTTGCCGCGCTTCCGCTTTGCGTTGGTCGATCAAGTCGTCGAGAGCGGAAGCCAGTTCAGCGCCATAGCACTCGACATTAAACTCGAAATTTAACCGCAGGCTGCGCTCGTCCCAATTCGCCGAGCCGATCATCGCCCACAAGCCATCGACGGTCATCGCCTTGGCGTGGTCGAACGGCGGCGGCGTCAGCCATACGGTGCAGCCGGATCCGATCAGCCAACCGAGTTGCGCCCACGACGCCCATTGAACCAGGCGAAGATTGCTGCGCTCGGGGAAAAGGATTTCAACCTCGACGCCGCGCATCGCCGCCAGCGCCAACGACGTCATCAACATGTTGTCCGGAAGAAAATACGGACTGACGATGCGCACGCGTCTCTCGGCGCGCGCAAGGGCGCCCAGCATCGTCCACCGCAATCCCTCTTCGTCCTCGTCCGGTCCCGTTGCGATACCTCGCGCGGCGGCGGAACCGCAGGCGCCAAGTTGAGGAAACCACTCGCTTCCGGCCAGGACCTCGCCAGTGCAAAACGACCAGTCGCTCGCGAACGTTTGCGCGAGGTGGCGGACGACGGGACCTTCCAGGCGGAAATGAATATCCCGCACCGCCTCGCGGCGGGTGGCGACCCTGAGGTAGCCGCCCCGCACGTTCATGCCCCCGGTGAATCCGATATACCCGTCGACGATCAGCAGTTTGCGGTGGTTGCGCAGGTTGCTGTAGGCGAGGTGAAGGGGCACGAACGTCGGCAGGAATTCCGTGACGGGAACGCCAAGACGCCGCAGCCGGGATGTTCCGGTTGGAAACGAATAATGTGCTCCGACGCCGTCGATCAATACGCGGACCTCCACCCCGCGCCGGACGGCTTCGGCGAGGGTCGAGGCGAACAGGTGTCCTCCCTCGTCATTGTCGAAAATGTACGATGCCATGCCGACCGTCCGTTCGGCATTGGCGATGGCGCTGAGCATTTCGCCATAAGCGGCCTCACCGGTGTCCAGCGGGGTAATGGCGTTGCCGATCGTGAGAGGCGCCGGAGTAATGACGCTGACAAGATTGGCGATGGCGACGAGATGCCGGCCATGATCGGGAAGGACCGGATCGAGCAGGGGCGCATTGTCATGTGGCGTGATATGACGAGGGACCGCGAGCGATCGGTGCGGACGCAATTCCGTGGCCCGCCGGCGGATGCGGTTGATGCCAAACAATCCGTAAAGGATGGCGCCGATGAGCGGCACGAGGAGGATCAATCCGACCCAGCCGATGGCGGAGCGCACGTCCCGTTTGCCGAGGATCGCGTGGGCGCCCGCCAGCACGCTCACGCCGAGCGTGAGCAAAGAGAGAGAAATCGTTGATATCACGTCGATCAGATCTGCCATCGGCTTCGTTGACCGTGAGCATCAGCTCCCTGACGCCACGTCGAAAGGGTCCTCGCTACACCAGATTGCTTGCCCGAGGCCGCCCGGACCGCTCGACACGTTGAAGGCGGCGCGGCGCTTGTCACGGACATGATTCAAGCGCCTTTGCGGCCGGGCTGGCAAGTCAAGCCAAGGCAAGCGTGAGCCATAAGCGTCATATCGAACCCGAACCGTGCCACCTTTCCCTTGCGCAAGAAATATGCTTAATCTGCGGCGCCTCCGCTAACCGATCGACGCCAAGACCAAGCGAAAAGAGGACAGGATGACCACCGTCACCATCTACCGGCCGAGTAAGACGGCGATGCAATCCGGTCATCGCAACACCCACCGCTGGATTCTTGAGTTTGACACCGACTCGGAGAAATTCGTCGAGCCGCTGATGGGATGGACGGGATCCACCGATACGACCAGCCAGTTGCGGCTTCGTTTCGACAGTCGCGAGGCCGCCGTGGCGTTCGCCGAGCGCCACGGATTGAAGCACCGAATCCGGGAGCCCAAAGCCCGCCGCGTCAGGCCGAAAAGTTACGCCGAGAACTTCGCCTACGATCGCGTGGAGTAGGCTCAACAGGCATGCGCCCGTAGCTCAACCGGACAGAGCAACGGCCTTCTAAGCCGTGGGTTGCAGGTTCGAGTCCTGCCGGGCGCGCCACGCTGGCCAATGTTGCCTCGTCAACCTCCGCATAACTTGCCTCGAGATCATGCCGGCAGCGGGTTGATGATCATGAACCGCCCTAGACCATCAGCGGCTGTTTCGTTCGGCGAGAACATCCGAGGTTAACCGGAAAGCAATAACTTTCGGGTTTTATGTCATGCATTGGTCAAGGTCGCTCCTGCTCCGCGCGAGGCGGAACGGCGGGAGTCAACCAATTGGGATGCTCTTACCGTGAAGAACGATTATCTGGAATTGACGCGTTTGGTCGAGCGGATGCACCGGCGTTTCCTCGACGTGCTGCGCGTGGAATTGACCCGGCTCGGCGTCAGGGACATCAACAGCGTCCAGGCTCTCTTGCTCGCCAACATCGGCGAGGAAGAGCTGTCGATTCGCGATCTCGTCGAGCGGGGCTACTATCAGGGCTCGAACATTTCCTACAATGTGAGAAAGCTGCAGGAAATGGGCTATCTCTCGCAGCAGCGCGCGCTTCATGACAAGCGCTCGGTGTCGGTCCGGCTGACCCAGAAGGCGCGTGGCGTTCTCGAGAAGATCCGCGACCTCGATGCCAGGCTGGCGCTGTCCTGGAACGAGCACGGGAGCGAGGAAACGAGCATCGGCGCCGCGGCGGAAGCGTTGAGGCTGCTCGAGCGCACGTGGAGCGACTACATCCACTACGGGCGCAAGTAAATCGGAAACGACGGCGCAAGCAGGTCGAAGCGCTGGCGCGGCAGACTCAAGAGACCTCCTCGGCTCGGAACAAACCGCTTGGGGACAAGGCCGCGATCACCGGCTCATCGCATGGTATTTGGCGTTCGGCATCATGTCGAGGCCGTGCGCCATGCGGTTGGTGTAGTTGAAAAACGCGGCGACGTCGCAGATGTCGAAATAGTCCTGCTCCGAGAAACCGGCCTCGCGCAGCTTCTCGCGATCCTCCTCGCCGACGTCGTGAGGGGTCAGGGTGAGCTTCCAGGCGAAATCGCACATGGCGCGATGGCGCGGCGAGAGTTCGGCGACGCGATAGTTCATGACGATCATTTCGCCAAGTTGTGGATCCCCCGAATATTCCCGGACCGCCTGGCCGTGGGCAACGAGGCAATAGTAGCAGCGATTCGCCGAAGAGACGGTCACCGCGATCATCTCCCGCTCAAGCTTGCTGAGGTTGCAGGTTTCCTCATCGAGCATGAGTTGGTTGTAGAAGGCGGCAAAGACCCGCAACTTGGCGGGGTTGCCGGTGTAGGCGCGAAGCACGTTGGGGACCAGCCCCAGCTTATCCTGGCACTTCGAGAAGTATTTGAGAATGTCCGCATCGAGGCTGTCCTGGTCGGGAAGCGCGATCCTGACGATATGGTTTGGCTGCGGCATGATGTGCTCCTTGAGGGTATCTCTTCACGAGGTTGCGCGACACTGCGCGTTGTGACGCAGGAGGTGGTCGGCAAGAACGAGCGCGACCATGGCTTCAACGACCGGAACGCCGCGAATGGCGACGCACGGGTCATGGCGGCCGTGGGTGGCGAGATCAACGTCTTCGCCGGCGGTCGACACGCTGCGCTGGGGAGATGCGATGGAACTCGTCGGCTTGATGGCGACGCGCGCGATGATGTCCTGGCCGGTCGAGATTCCGCCGAGCGTGCCGCCCGCATTGTTGGAGAGAAACGTCACGTCGCCGCCGGCCATGCGCATCTCGTCGTTGTGCTCGCGGCCCGACATCGCCGCCGCGGCGAACCCGGCGCCGAACTCCACGCCCTTGGCGGCGGGAATGCTCATCAGCGCCTTGGCGATATCGGCGTCGAGCCGATCGAACGTCGGGGCGCCGAGGCCGACGGGAACGCCGCTCGCAACCACTTCGATGACGCCGCCGGTGGATGAGGCCGACTTGCGGACGCCGTCGAGAAAGCTTTCCCAGGCCGCGGCCGCGACGGCATCGGGGCACCAGAACGGATTGCGGGCCAATTCCGACCAGTCCCAGCGCGCGCGGTCGATCACGTTGGGGCCCATCTGAATCAGCGCCGCGCGCACGGCGACATCGGCGCCGAGCACCTTGCGAGCGACGGCGCCGGCGGCGACGCGCATCGCGGTTTCGCGCGCGCTCGAACGGCCGCCGCCCCGGTAATCGCGGATTCCGTACTTTCGCCAATAGGTGAAATCGGCATGTCCGGGGCGAAACGCATCCTTGATCTGGCTGTAGTCCTTGGAGCGCGCGTCCTCATTGACGATCAGGAGACCGATCGGAGCGCCCGTGGTCCGGCCCTCGAACACGCCGGAGAGGATTTCCACCCGGTCAGGTTCGCGGCGCTGACTGGTATGCCGTGTCTGGCCCGGGCGGCGGCGGTCGAGGTGGTCCTGAATGTCCTCCACGGCGAGAGGAATGCGCGGCGGCGCCCCGTCGATCACGCAGCCAATAGCCGGCCCATGGCTTTCACCGAAGCTGGTGACGCGAAACAGATGGCCGAACGTGTTCCCGGACATGGCTCACCCACGAACGTGCTGCGTCAGATCCGCGTTAAGAGTAGCCTTCCAAAAGATCCCTGATTCCCGCGGCGCCGTCGGGAGCCATCATGCCGACGACATGGTAGCCGCAGTCGACGTGGTGAATCTCGCCGGTGACCCCGGCGGAAAGCTCGCTCAAGAGATAGAGCGCAGCGCCGCCAACGTCCTCGAGGGTGACATTGCGGCGCAAGGGGGCGTTGAGCTGATTCCACCGCAAGATGTAACGGAAATCGCCGATTCCGGATGCGGCAAGCGTCCGCATCGGTCCCGCCGAAAGGCCGTTCACGCGAATGTTCTGCCGGCCAAGGTCTTCGGCCAGGTAACGCACGCTCGCTTCCAGCGCGGCCTTGGCCACGCCCATGACGTTGTAATGGGGCGTGACCCGTTCGGCGCCAAGGTAGGTCAGGGTCAGCAGGCTGCCGCCACCCTCCATCAGGCGCTGAGCCCGCTGGCAGACGGCGGTGAAGGAATAGCAGGAAACATGCATCGTCGATGAAAAATTCTCGGGGGTGGTGTCGACGTAACGGCCCTTCAATTGCTCCTTATCCGAGAAGGCGATCGCGTGGACAACGAAATCGAGGCCGCCCCATCGTTCCTCGAGCGACTTGAAGACGGTGTCGATTTCGTCCTCAGCCGTCACGTCGCACGGCAAGACGATGTCGGAGTTAAGAGATTCCGCGAGCGGTCGCAGCCGTTTCATCAAGGCCTGACCTTGGTAGGTGAAAGCGAGCTGCGCGCCATGAGCGTGCGCCATCTTGGCGATGCCCCACGCCATGGAGCGCTCGTTGGCGACCCCCATGATCAGGCCGCGTTTGCCGTCCATAAGCGGTGCAGATACGGTCATGAAATCCTCATTCTTGAAGCGAACGGCTGCCGCTTTCTTGCGCGCGGAAACTCGACGATCCTGGCGCCGCGCCAGCGTCGTCGAAGCGAAGTCGTAGAATAGAGCAATGTTGCACGAGCGCTGGCGGCTCCAGCACCGGTTTTGTCGCGGATCAAGCCCATATATGATGACGGGCGATGCGTCAATCTCGCGAGGAGCCGAATCGTGTCGCTGGCGTTACACGCGCGACGTCAACTCAAGAACGCTCTGACGTTCGTTGTCCAGGTGTGGCACCGTTTTCTCGAAGACAGGTGCCTGACCATCGCGGCCTCGCTCAGCTACATGACTCTTCTCGCGTTGGTGCCCCTGACGGCTGTCAGTTTCGCCATGCTGGCGGCTTTTCCGGTTTTCGACGATGCGCGCCAGCAACTGCAGCACTTCATTTTCGCCTATTTCGTGCCCGATGCCATCGAGACCGTGCAAGAACATGTGGCGCGGTTTACCGATCAAGCGCGCGATGTGACCGCGTTCGGCGTTGTCGGCCTGGCGCTGACCGCAATGCTGCTCTTCAACACCATCGAGTCGTCCTTCAATGACATTTTCCGGGTGACGCGATCCCGGCCGTTGATTTCCAAGTTCATCGTGTTCTGGGCGATCTTGACGCTGGGGCCATTGCTGGTCGGCGCGAGTGTCTCCCTAGAGGCCACCCTCGGGCCGCCGCAGGACATCATTCGATCGCCGACGTATCATAGCTTCGCCTCTTATGTCGCACAGATCCTGCCGTCGCTCCTCTCCATCCTGGCGTTCATGCTGTTCTACATCATGATTCCCTACCGCCCCGTGCGCTTGCGATACGCGATTGTCGGGGCGATCGTCGCCGGCATCGTGTTCTCGCTTCTGCGCTATTTCTTCACCCTTTATGTGACGTTGTTTCCCGCATACCAGACTCTCTACGGGGCGCTCGCCCTGGTTCCCATGTTCCTGCTTTGGACGTATCTGTCCTGGGCCGTCATCCTTGCCGGAGCGGTTGTCACCGCTGAACTGCCGGCATGGGGGGTCGGAGAGATCGGAGGCGGCTCAGCGCATTCGTCGGGCGCGCGTTTCGTTCTCGCTTTGGCGATTCTTGCTCAACTGTATCAGGCGACCCGGCACGGCGGAGGGGCGCGTCTCAGTGAAATTCTCAAGAAACTGCCGGCGCGGGATCGAGCCGTTGAGGAAATGCTCAATCAATTACGCCGGTCTCATTACGTCGATGTCACCAAACGCGACCGATGGCTGCCGGCGCGGGATCTTCACGCCACCACCTTGCACGATCTCTACAAGGACCTTCGTCTGAGCGTTGCTCCGGAAGCCGCCCTGGCTTTGGCTGGGCACAGCGTCGATCCCTGGCAGGAGCGCCTTAACGCGATTCTCGTCGCCGACGCCGAGCGTGAACGCGAACTGATGAATATTACGCTGGGTAATTTGTTCAGCACCGAGCCCAAGGAGCAAGCCGCCGATTCACCGGCCGTCTCCTTGCGGCGGGTGCCTTAGCCGTTCACGAATCTCCTGGCGCACCGGCTCCGGACATGCCTCGATCGCTTGTTCGACGGTTTTCAGCAAGCGCCTTGCCGCATAGAGTTGGTCGAGAAGAGCAAGCACCACGTCGAGCGCGTCCTCATCGACCATGAGGTCGTGTTGCAATTCCCGAATCAAAGCGATTCGCGCGGTGTCAACCTCGTCGAAGACGAACCCATGCTCGGTGAGTGTCGGCCTCACCCAACGCTGTTCGATCCAACTCGTGAGTTCAACCCGGTCAACTCGGTACAGCGAGACGATGTCGTCAAAGCTCGGCATCTCAAAGTCTCTCGCGAACATGATAGGGGTGTCGCGACCCCCACTCCTCGACGAAACGGGAGAGTTCAGGGTCGGGCGTATCGGGAAGAACGACCCTGAGCGTTACGTACTGATCGCCGCGCCCGCCGTCCGTCGCCGGAACGCCCTTGCCGCGCAGGCGCAGGCGCGTGCCGGAGTTGGACCCCTTGGGCACGCTCAACGTGACGGGACCGTCCACTGTCGGCACCGCGATTTTGGCGCCGAGCACCGCCTCGGGCAGGGTCACCGGCACCTCGACATGAATGTCCTTGCCTTTGCGGGCAAACTGGGGATGAGGCCTCACTGTTAATTCGATGTTGACGTCGCCGGCCGTTCCACCGCCAAGACCGGGCTGGCCTTGCCCCTTGAGGCGAAGAACCTGACCGTCTTCCGAGCCGGGAGGAATGGTGACGTTGAGCCGCTTGCCGCCCGGCAGCGTGATTTCGCGGACGCTGCCTTTCACGGCATCGAGGAAGTCAACCTCAAGCGTTGCCCGTACGTCGGAACCCCGCGTTCGCGCCGCCGTGGCGCGGAACCCGCCGCCGAAAAGATCGCTGAAAATGTCCATTCCCTCGAAATCGTGCGTGAAACCGCGAGGATCATTGTAGCGGGAGCGGGGATCGCCTTCGGCGTAGGAGCGATAGAAGGTGCGTTCGGCGCGAGGCGCGCCGCTGGTGTCGATCTCGCCACGGTCGTACTTCAGTTTCTGCTCCGCATTGGAGAGAAAGTCGTAGGATGCGGCCACTTCCTTGAACCGGGTTTCGGCTTGCGCGTCGCCCGGGTGAAGGTCCGGATGCAGTTGGCGCGCCAGCTTGCGATACGCTTTCTTGACATCCTTGATATCGGCGCCTTTCGGAACACCGAGGACTTCGTAAGGGTCGCGCATAGCTCAACACATTTCCGTCACGCGCTGCGGCTCGATTGCGACAGCGGGAAAACGCTGGTTATCATTGCGGGTTCCGAGTTCTTCGCCAAGATATGGCTTTGCCAGGGCCATGCAACAGCCGCTGGCGAAAAAGCATTCTAAGGCTGCAGATCGCAGCGGTTTGGAGAAAAATCAAAACTGGAGAGGTTGCGGCATTTGTTCAATGCCGCAGTTCCGACCGCTCCGACCAAACTTTTAAACCGGCCACTGAAATCAAAGCGCCCGCGGCAAGCCTCAGCGCTTTCCGCGACTCCGCCGGCGTCCTTCTCCTGGTTTGCGACCAAGACCAATCTGCTTCGCAAATTCGGAGCGCTGTTTCGCGTAGTCGGGAGCCACCATGGGATAATCGGAAGGCAAGCCCCATTTCGCGCGATATTCCTCAGGAGTCATGTTGTATGTCGTCTGTAAATGACGCTTCAGCATTTTCAGCTTTTTGCCGTCTTCTAGGCAGACGATATAGTCGGAATTGACAGACTTGCGAATCGGCACAGCCGGCTTCTGAGGTTCGATCTTACTTTCGGCGGGCACGCCTTCGAGATCGCTCAAGGAGGCATATACACTATTGATCACATCAGGAATTTGCGTTGATGCCACCTGATTGTTACTCACATAGGCTGCCACAACATCAACAGCCATGCGCAGCATGTCTTCCCGTGCGATTTTATGATCAAGCTCTTCGTCCATGGGTATTCAGCCTAGTCAAGTTCACTTATCCAATCTCACTATTTATCATAGCCGGGGATGAGGATGTCAATTGAATTTGGAAAGAGATCGGACTAATGAGGGCAGAAGGCAATCAAACTGCGGATCATAGTTTTTCTAATCAATCCGTTTACGGCGGCAAAAGCTGGATAAGTTGACGTTGTGTCGGGAGTCGCCTCACTCTGCACTCGCTGTTTATGGTCAGTTCCCGCTGCAGGTCGATGTGTTTTTTCCTTCCTCCCTTGCGCTCTGTGCTGCAGCCGGTCACGGTGCGCACGCGTCTGCATTTACCGCAGCGGCGCTCCTCGCCAGTGGCACGGAGCCTCGCTGCCGCAATAGGCGAACGCTTGTGCCGCTCTGGCGCGTTTGCGCGACATATGGTATGAACGAACGTAACGGAGAGATTCCTTCCGAAAAAGGGGTCATTTTGCGCGTGGAAATCAACAAGCCGCCTATTGCGGTTGCCAGCGACCATGCCGGCTACGATCTCAAGGTTGCTGTCAAGCAGCAATTGGCGGCGATGGGCTACGAGGTTGTCGACCTTGGTACAAACGGAACGCAATCTGTCGATTATCCCGACTTTGCCTATGCCGTGGCGCATGCTTTGAGGGACGGCAGGGTTGATCGGGGCGTTTTGATTTGTGGCAGCGGCATCGGGATCAGCATCGCGGCCAACCGCTATCCGGAGGTGCGGGCGGCTTTGGTGCATGACGCACTGAGCGCGCGGCTTGCGCGCCAGCACAACGACGCCAATGTGATTTGCTTTGGTGGACGGATGATTGGCGCGGATGTGGCGGGTGACTGTCTGAAGGTCTTCCTGGAGACCGCATTCGAGGGCGGTCGCCACGCCGCGCGGATCGAAAAACTTAAGAATCCACTTTGACGTTAGGAAGGACGTTTCGGCATGCCGGCCACAACTTCATCATACCCGAGCAGAACCCCCGGTCACTTTTTCGGCGCTTCGCTTGCCGATTGCGACCCTGAGATCGACAGCGCGATTCGCGC
>CAZRWU010000102.1:0-11511 GCA_964603915.1 uncultured Rhodospirillaceae bacterium | reverse complement strand
GGGAACGGCCCCGATGAGTGGCTTTTCATTTGGGCCGAGCGCAATTCGGGACAGATCAGCACCGACCTCAAATGGACCAAGCTCCGCCTCGACCCCTTTCGCATCGGCGGCACGGTCTCAAGCATCGCCTTCACCTTGCCGCAGAGCGCTTACGACACGCGGGGAGCGCCGCTGTACAGCCGGCCCCTGGTCGCCATGGACATCGACAGCGCGGGACAGATTTACATCGCGGCGGCGCTCGACCCCGAAGAGATCTCGCAGACGCCCGATAACGGTCCCTTCCGCAGCATCATTTACAAGATCGGCGGCATTGACGGCGATCGCGTCGTGCTCGATCCGCACCCTCGGGTCATCGCCGTACTTGACGCTCTGAAGGTGGAAAGCCTGGCGGTGCGGGAGCGCCAAGATCAGCGCGAACTCTTCGTCGGCACCGACGATGAGAACTACGGCGGCATTCTTCGGTTGCTTCCCGCGACGGAAGTCCAGGGTCCCTAGCCGACCAGCCCGGTCAAGAGGATCGCGACAATAAGAACCCACAGAGCGAACACCACGCCGCGGAGGAACAATTCGCTCGGGCTCGCGCTGAGCGGCGGGGGCGCCGGAGGCAATCCGTATCGGCGTGGATCGAGCCGACCCTCACGCTTGAGCTGCAGCACTTCCCGCGCGAACTGGCGCACCCAGACCGGGGCCTGCTCCGTCATCAGATAACGCATGAAGGGCCGCTCCACCTCTTTCTCGGCGGCGCTGCGGCCAAACCACCACTCATAGGCGACATTGAACAGGCTGTATTCCCTGACGTTCAAGGCTTCCGCCGCCGCGACGACGGCGGTCACATCGGGCGACGCCGCCATCCAGGAATCGTAAGCGCGAAAGAGACTTCTCATGGGCATCCACGCCCCAGCTTTCGTTCCGTACCCCCCGAATGCCCCCCTGTATATAATGGTGCGTCAATGCCGCGAAAGATCAAATAACCTGCGATAGTTTTTCCTCTCGCAGAGGCAAACAGCGGCAAGTTACCCGGCAATAAATGCCGCATCAGGGGCGAATGTGCCGCTGCCCGGCAAATCCCCAAGGCCGCGACATTTCAGCAAAACCCGCCTTCCTCAACAGCTTGTCCTGCCGCGCGGCGATGGCATGGGCTTTGCGAACATATGCTTTGCGAAAGAGACGCCGCGCCGGGCCAGGAACCGGTTTGCTCAACAGATGATCGAGGCATTCTCGATGGCGAGTTGGCTGAAAGAGACGATGCGAAAAGGACGGCTCCGGATCATCCAGGGCCTCATGGTGAGCCTCGCTCTGGCGATGGTCGCCCCCGAAGCGGACGCCTCCTCCCGGATCAAGGATATCGTGAGCTTCGAGGGCATTCGCGACAATCAGCTGGTCGGCTACGGGCTTGTCGTCGGCCTGAACAATACCGGCGACACTTTGCGCGAAGGCGGCTTTACCAAGCAGAGCCTGCAGTCGATGTTGAACCGGCTCGGCGTCAAGCCCACCGACAAGGGACTCACATCGAAGAACGTCGCCGCAGTGATGGTGACCGCGTCGATGCCGCCGTTCGCCCGCCAGGGCAGCCGCATCGACGTCACCGTCAGCGCGCTCGGCGACGCCGGCAGCCTGCTCGGCGGAACCCTTCTCGTCACGCCGCTTCTTGGCGCCGACAGCGAAGTCTACGCGGTGGCGCAGGGGCAAGTCGGCGTCGGCGGCTTCGAAGCTCGCGGCGACGCCGCCAGCGTCACCAAGGGCGTGCCGACGAGCGGGCGCATCGCGGGCGGCGCCATCATCGAGCGCGAAGTCGGGTTCGAGCTTGGCATGATGAACTCGATCAAGCTCAACCTGCGCAACCCGGATTTCACCACGGCGCGGCGGATCGCCGATGCGATCAATGCGTCCCTCAGAATGATGGTGGCGCAGGCGATGGACCCCGCAACCGTGCATTTGCGCATCCCGGGATCGGGCAGGCAGGTGGTCGATTTGCTGACCGATATCGAGCAGCTCCGCATCGAGCCCGATCAGCTCGCCCGCGTCGTCATCAACGAGCAGACCGGCGTCATTGTGATGGGCGAAAACGTGCGCGTCAGCACTGTCGCGATCGCCCAGGGCAACTTGACCATACGGATCAGCGAGACGCCCCAGGTCTCTCAGCCCGGCCCGTTCGCCGATGCCGGGGCAACGGTTGTGGTGCCGCGAACCGAGATTGCCGTGGACGAGGATGCCGGCCGGCGCATGGCGGTGGTCCAGGAAGGCGTGACCTTGCAGAACCTGGTCAACGGCCTCAACGCCCTCGGCATCGGCCCGCGAGACCTGATTTCCATTCTTCAGGCGATCAAGGCCGCGGGCGCTCTCCATGCCGACCTTGAGGTGATGTGATGATCGGGGAACTCACGGCCAGCGCCGACGTCGCCGCATTCGCCGTTCGCACTCGGCTGCCGTCGCCACCGCCGGCCGGCAACTCATCGCAACTGGGGCGGGTGGCGCGCGAGTTCGAGGAGGTCTTTCTCGCCCAGATGCTGCAGCCAATGCTGGCCGGGCTGACGCCCGAGGAGCCGTTTGGCGGCGGGCCGGCCGAGGACTTGTGGCAGTCGATGCTGGTGACGGAATACGGCAAGGCCATCGTCGCGCGTGGCGGGATCGGCATCGCCGACGCCGTGGCGCGGGAAATGCTCCAGGCTCAGGAAACCGCCGCCCGGGACCATGAAAAGGAGTTGCCGCGATGACCTCCCCAACAAACCCGGCCGAAGGCGGCGGTCTTCTCGCCGCCGTCATTGCCGCCGGCCAGCGGCTAAGCGAAGCCATCGCTCGCGAGAACAGCGCCCTGAGAGGGCGCGCGCGCGAGGGCCTGGCGGCGCTGGCGGAAGAGAAAGCGGCGGCGGCGGGTCTTTACCAAGCCTGCCTCGCCGAGCTGGATCAGGCGACGCACGGCTATCGCGCGCTGTCGGCCGGCGAGCGCGAGGCGCTGCAGCAGGCCGCCGCGCGGCTCGCGCACGAGGCGGAGGAGAACGCGCGCCTGCTCAGGATCGCCTTGGAGGCCAGCCGGCGGTTCATGGCCGCCGTCGCCGATGCGGTGAGGGCGCTGGCGCCGGGCGCGACCGGCTACTCCCCTACCGGCGCCCTCGGCACGGCGCAGCGCGCAACGGCAAGAGCGCCGGCTCTTTCCCTGGATCGTTCCCTCTAAAGGCGGCCGATATCATGTCCGGCGATTTGACCTTGGCCCTGCGTACCGCCCAGAGCGGCCTGCTCGCCAACCAGATGGCGCTGGGCGCGGTCGCCAACAACGTCGCCAATGTCAACACCAACGGCTACTCGCGCCAGGTTGTCAATCTGGAGCAGCGGGTTCTCGGCGGCAACGGCGCCGGCGTGCAGCTGGCGGCGCTCACCCGGCGCATCGACGAGGGGCTCATCAAGAGCTTTCGCAGCGAAGCCGGCGCCCTCAACGCCATCACCGTGCAGGGAACGTTCTTCCAGCGAACGCAGCAATTGTTCGGCGCGCCGGGGGACAACGCCTCGCTCAGCCACACCCTCGGCCGCTTCATGCAGGCGCTTGAGTCCCTTGCCGTAACGCCGCACAACGCCCTTGAGCAGCGCGAACTGGTGCGCGCGGCGGACGAGGTGGCGAGCCAGTTCCGCCACATGAGCGCCACCATCCAGGACCTACGCCTTGAAGCCGACCAGCGCATCGGGCAGGCCGTCTCCGAGGTCAACGGTCTGCTCGACCAGATCGCGGGCCTCAACGAAAAAATCGTCCGCAATGGCGCGACCGGCCACAGCGTCACCGACCTTGAGGATCAGCGCGACCGCGCCCTCGACCGCCTCTCCCAGCTCGTCGACACCCAGGTCTTCAAACGCGGCGACGGCAACGTCGTCGTCTTTACCGGCGGTGGCCGCGTCCTCGTCGACAGCGTCGCGCGTCCCCTGACTCACCATGCCGCCGCCGCGATCAGCGCCACCGTCACGCATGCCAGCGGCGAATTCAGCGGCATCTACAGCGGCGGCAAGCTGCCCGCCAACGACATCACCACGGAGATCCGGTCCGGCGAACTCAAGGGCCTGATCGAGATGCGCGACGCGATCCTGCCAGACCTGCAGAGCACCCTGAACGTGCTTGCCGGCCAGCTCCGCGACACCGTCAACGAGGTACACAACCGCGGCATGGCCTTCCCTGGACTGCGGGAGATGACCGGCGCCCGCATTTTCACCGATCCGGGCAATCAGCGGCTCAGCCTTGCCGGCGATGTCGCCATCGTTCTGTTCGACGGGAACGGCGTCGCGGTGGCCGAGACACACTTGAGCGATCTCTTGCCCGAGATCGGCGCGCCTCTCGACAACCTGGATGCGCCGCCCGGCTCTCCGCTGCCGCCGACGATCGCGGCGGTCGAGGCCGCCTTGGATGGCTGGCTCAAGGCCAACGGCGGCGCCGGTTCGTCCGTGTCCATCGGCGCAGACGGCCGGTTTCGCATCTCCGTCGCCGACCCCGCCCGCCACCTCGCCTTTCGCGATGAGGTTGGCGGCGCCGCCGGCGACGTCGCCATCGCCTATTCGGCGGACGGAGACGGCAAGGCGGATGCGACCGCGCGCGGCTTTTCAAGCTTTTTCGGTCTCAACGACTTCTTCGTCGACGCCCGGAATGACAGCGTGTTCGAGTCCGGCATCCTCGCCAAAACGTTCAAGGCGTCCCAGGACGCGACGCTCAGCTTCGCTCAGGCCGGTGGCGTCGCGGTCACCGCCGCCATCGAGGCCGGGATGTCGCTGGAGCAGATCGCCGACCGCATCAACGCCACGGGCGCCGCCACCGCGGCATTGATCCCGGAAGGGGCCGGCGTCAGGCTCCGCCTCACGGCGAGCGACGGGCGCAGCATGACCGTCACCGACGGCGTCACCGGCGGGATTCCCGTCCGTCTGGGGCAGCGAGGCCGACACCTTCCTCGGCGACGTCAAAATGCGGCCGGCCGACAATCTCGCGGCGGGCACGCTTGCGGTGCGCGGCGACATCAAGGCACAGCCTTCCCTCGTCGCGCGCGGCGCGGTGCAGGCAAAGAGCCTCGGCGCCGGCGCGCAGTACTTCGCCAGCATCGGCGACGACACGACGATCCACCAGATGGCGGCGGCCTTCAGCGCCTCCCGGACCTTCGATGCCGGCGGCGGCCTCGGCGCCCTGTCGGCGACGTTCGCTCAGTACGCCGCGGAGATCATTTCCGACAATTCCAGCCGGGCCGACGCCAATGAATCCGCCGGAGCGTTCCAGACCACGCTCGTCGACAGCCTGAAAGCCAAGTCCGACGCCGTGCGCGGCGTCAACCTCGACGAGGAGATGTCCGATCTGATCCTCTACGAGCAGGCGTACGCAGCGGCGGCGCGGCTGATCGGCGTCATTCAGAACATGTTCGAGGCGCTCGAAAGAGCGGTCGGCTAGGAGAACGGCAGCAATGACCCGGATTGTCGATCAGGCGGCGGCCAACCAGTTGATGAGTTTCGTGCAGCGCACCCAGCAGCGTGTCAACACGCTGCAGACCCAGCTCAGCAGCGGCAAGACGTCCCAGGACTACGCCGGCATCGCCCGGGAGTCGGGAAGACTCATCCGCCTGGAAAACGCCCGGGACCTCTATCAGAGGTTCATCACCACCAATCAGACGATGGATCTTCGGCTAAAGACGGTGGAATCCACGCTCGATTCGATCCAGAAGACCATCAAGGATTTCCGCGCGGCGGTCATCGAGTACGGCAAGGGCGCCACCGACAATCGCGAGCGCGTCGCCGCTGTCCAGGATGCCGCCTTCAAGTCCCTCGTTGGGCTTCAGGGTCTCCTCAACACCGAATTCGATGGCCGATTCCTGTTCGGCGGATCGAAGGTGACCAGTCGGCCGGTGGATTTCGGCCTGAGCACTCTGGACGCCTTGCAAAACCTGTTGGACGGAGCCATGGTCACGGCGCCGACGACGCGGGAAGCCCATCTCGCCGACGTCGCCTTGACCCATGCCGTCACCGGCGATCTGGCCTTCGATGGCGCCAGCGGGACGATACGGTTCGGCGATCCCGCCGCCCTCGCCGCCATTCCCGTCGGCGCCACCGTCACCTTCTCCGGGACCGCAGCCAACGACGGCATTGCCTTCACGGTGATCGGCAAGACCGGCGCCAATCCAGGCGATCCGGTCGACCGGCTCGTCGTCCGCCAGGAGACGCTGACCCCAGGGCATGCGTTAAACGACGAGTCGCCGGCGCCGGCGACGTCCACGGTGCGGATCGATTCCTACTACCATGGCGATAGCGTCGCCACGAACCATCGGGTCGATAGCGAACGCGGCTTCAGCCTTGAGTTTACCGCCGCCGATCCCGCCTTCGAGAAGGCGATCCGGGCGATGAAGCTGATCGCCCAGGGCAAGTTCGGCAGCGAAGGCGGACTGGATCGGAACGCCGCTCGGATCGACCAGGCGCTCGCGCTCCTCGACAGCGCCCTCGACCGCGCCTCGCAAGGACCGGGGCCGTTTGGACCCGAGGCTCCCGGCAACATCGAGACACTTCAAAGCGAAGTCGGACTGCACCGGGTCCTGATCAACGATACCAACGAGCGGCTCCGCAAAGCCATCGGCATGCTCGACGGTCACATTGCCGGCGTCGAGAACATCAACCCCACTGAGGTCGCAACACGTTTGTTCGATCAAGCCAACGCACTGGAAGCGTCGCTGACGACGATCGCCCGGGTGCGGCAGCTCAGCTTGGTGAAGTTCCTGTGATTTCGCGATACTATTACTTAAAATTGTTTTTTTGCAATGAATGCACTTTTTAGTAGATAAAGGGAGGAACACCCGGTATAGTCGAAATACCGGAAAGGATGTTCCCGGAACTCTAGCTCCTAGGAAAGGACACAGACAATGGACGTTGCTCTTACCGCTGCCATGCGCAGCAACCTTCTCACCCTGCAGTCGACCCAGTCGGGCATCGACAAGGTTCAGGGCGTTCTCGCCAGCGGCCGCAAGGTCAACAGCGCGCTCGACAACCCCTCCTCGTTCTTCGCGGCCCAGTCGCTGAACAACCGCGCTAGCGACCTGAGCCGGCTTCTCGACGCGATGGGTCAGAACATCTCGACCATCAAGCAGGCCGACAAGGGCGTGTCTTCGCTGACCAAGCTGGTCGATCAGGCCGACGCCATCGCCAGTCAGGCGGCGACCGCGGCCAGCGGCAGCGGCCAGCAGGCCTCGCTGAGCGGCTCGGTCAAGCTCACCGGCTCGCAGGACGTCACTGCCCTCGCCGGGATCGCAGACAAAAAGTTCTCGCTCAAATTCGAGGTCACCGACCAAAACGGCGAAGCGGTTACGTTAGTAAATGACGATCCCGGCACCCCGAGCGAAGTAGAGACGGCAAAATTCACAACCGCTGAGGTGACAGAGGGGTCTACCATCGATCAGATGATCGCCAACATCAACGCCCTGCGTTCGTCCGACGGGGCGCAGGTGATTGAGGCCAAGCTGAACGACAATGGCCATCTCGAGATCAAGTCCCTCACCGGCGGTGATTTGCGCATCACCTTCGACAACGGCGCTACCGGCGGCACAGATAATGACCTCGACCTCGCCAAGGCGCTTGGCTTTGGTGATCAGGCGCTCAGCCGAACAACCGGCAGCGGCACCACGCAAGAGGTGGCGCTGACCGCGACGTCGAAGCCGGCGCTGATCTCGACCTCCTTCCGCACCGGCACCAATGGGACGGAGATCGCCAACGCCAGCGCGAAGCTTTCAGATCTTGTCGACGCAAGCGGCGATGATATTTTTACACAGTCAGGAACAAGCTCGATTCAAATTGGTGTCAACGGCAAGGACACCATGACTGTGGCCACTTTCTCAGGCACTTCAGAGCCGACAATCCAGGGAATGGTCGATAGCATCAACACGCAGTTCAAGGACTCGCTGCGAGCGTCTTTTGATGCTTCAACCGGTCAGTTCTCGATCCAGGCGATCTCGACGGACGTCAAGACCATCCAGGTAGCATTTCAGGCGGATGCGGGTTCTGCGCTCAGCTCGAACAACCTCGGCTTCGGCGTCGATGACCTTAACGCCGCCGCTGACACAACCGCCTACAGCAACTTCACCGTCGCCCCCGCGGCGGGCGAAATTGCGCGTCTAGAAAAAGATTACAATTCCATCCGGACGCAGATCGACCAGTTGGTCCAGGACAGCGGCTACGCCGGCGTCAACCTGCTCAAGGGCGACAGCATGCGGACGACGTTCAACGCCGACCGAACCAGCTCGCTGACCACGCAGGGCAAGTCGTTTACCTCTGAAGGACTCGGCCTCTCCAAGGCCAACTTCGGCTCGGCCCAGGCCATCGATACGGCCTTGACACAGCTCCGCGCCGCCAAGACGGAAATCCGCAACTTCGGCAGCACGCTGGCCAACGACCTCTCGGTCATCCAGACCCGTCAGGACTTCACCAAGGAGACCATCAACAACCTTCAGGAAGGCTCCGACAAGCTGACGCTGGCGGACAAGAACGAGGAAGGCGCCAAGCTCCTCGCCTTGCAGACGCAGCAGCAGCTCGGCGTCATCTCCCTCTCGATGGCTTCGCAGTCGGCCCAGTCCGTGCTGCGGTTGTTCTGATCGACCGCTGAACCGCCGCCGGCAGCGCTCCCCAGCGCTGCCGGCTCGGCTTCACCCGCTGGCCGCCGTTGAAGAATGTCCCCAAACCGGGTTATTTTGGTCACGCGGTTTTCGCCTCAATCACCTCCGCCGTAGGAGCAGACATGGCGCTGATCATCGACCTCAAGCCGGGCGAGCGCGTGATCATCGGCGGCGCCGTCATCGCCGCGGACAACCAGCGCACCCGTCTGCACATCTCGGGCGACGTTCCGATCCTTCGCGAGAAAGATATCCTGCGCCCCGAGGACGCCGACACCCCTTGCAAGAAACTCTACCTTGCCGCGCAGTTGATGTACCTCGGCGGCGATCTTGCCGACCTTCAGAAGACGTATTTCGCGCTCGCGCGCCAGATCCAGGGCGCGGCGCCGAGCACGACCTCCCTCATTCTCGACATTAACCAAAACATAATCGCCGGCTCCTACTATAAGGCCCTCAAACAGGCCAGACGGCTTGTCGACTATGAAGCGGAGCTCATTGCCCATGCCTGACCTGCACACCCATGCCGCCACCGCCTACGGCAGCACGTTGAGGACGACGGTTGAACCGAGACAACTGGAAGCGAACGTGCTGCTCAAGGCGGCCCGCCAACTCGAAGAGGTCCGGCAAAGCTGGATGCCGGAGCGAGAGACGGAACTCGAGGATGCCTTGATGTATAACCGCAAGTTGTGGACCGTGTTCGCAACCGAAGCGGCGGACGACGGCAACCCGCTCCCTCTCCCCATTCGCAACAATATCGCCAACATCGCCGTTTTCGTGTTCAAGCGCACTCTCGAGTTGCAAGCTGCACCGGCGCCGGAGAAAATCGATCCGCTGATCGAGATCAACAGGAACCTCGCGGCCGGCCTTCTCGCCTCCATCGCGGCCTCGTCGCATGCCGCCGCCCAATCCACCGCGCGTGCAGGATCCTCCGCCAGCGCGTGAATCGACCAATGCGCCGTGGACGGCATGATCGCCCGGCTCATCGCCGGGCGTGCCGAACCTCTGGCGCCTCACATCAGGCGAGCTTTGCCGAATTCACGCGGACGTATCGAGGTGCTTGGCGTGAGGCTCCTTGAGCCGGTCTTCAATAAGAGCCTTGGCGTCCTCGAGCATCCTCGCCAGTTGTTCGGGCGGCAGGCTCATTACGATCTGATCGGTGTTCTCGTCGATCATTTGAAGGAGGGGCCGGTCAAGGCCCGGCTCATGAGCGACCTTGTAGCGGTAACGATTTGCCGGAAGATCGGCCAGTGATGCAACCGGCTGAAGGGGAGCGAGCCTGTCCGCTCGCCGTTCGTCGGGCTGCCTAGCCCGATCCGGCCGGACATCGTTCGCCTTGGCCGGCGCCGCGATCTGCAGATGAGGAGCCACGCTTCCCAATTTCACCGATTGCGAGGGTTCGGCCTCGGCGAGGGGGTTCACCGGCGCATGACCCGCCCGTGGTTTGGCCAAATTCGCTTGAACTGCAAGGTCCATAACTTAAACCCGAATCCAGGAAACTTCGTAACTTCGAGTCAACGCCGCTCCCCACTCATGCCAACGCCGTTGTTGTCATCCTCGTCGATCGGCCATAAGCGCCATCGCATCGCGCGCCGATCACCCGGCCACGGTTTCATGGGGCTCGGCGATGGCCGCTTCGCGCGATTGCGAAACCGCCGCCTTATCCGCCCTTTCCGCCAGACAAGCATCGAGACGTTGCAGGCATTGCCCTTCATGGGCGATCAATTCGCGCGCCAGCTTGAGGGATTCATAGAATTGCCCCGCCCGCACGAGCGCAAAGAGCCGCTCGACAAGAGCGCTGACGCTGGGCGCAGCGGCGCGATAGCTCTCAACCAGATCGGAAAACACCGAGAGATACCGCGGCCGGTAATCGGGAAAAAGGTACAGACACTGCAAGGCGTAATAGATTCTGCCCGCCGGAGTGGCGGCCTCCTGCGGCGGAAGAACATCGTCGCAGCGCAGGACCTCGGCTTTGTTTCTTAAAAGAAACGTCATCGTCCGTTCCGTTGCGTTTTCGAGAACGGCGCCGTTGATGAAAATCTTCTTGCCTTTTTTAACGTGGATCAAGAGTGGCATTGCGGTCGTTTCCTTGCTTCATCCACTAGGCAAAAAGCTCGAGAACCGCTTTTTCCGTTCCCGGCGACGTGGCTGCGACGTGTTCGGCAGCCTCCTGGCGCCGGTGAAGCGCAACAAGATTGTAAGACTCCAATTCGAGGGGCTCCGTTGCGGATGCGCGCGCTTGCAGGCGGGCGCCGAGGATCCTGTTCAACAGCACCTTGTTGGCGCGAACCGCCTGCGAGACAGTAGCTTTCACTTCCATTGCATTCTCCAAATGCCTCTCCCAGCGCGCTGGTTATCACGAACTATAGCACTCTACGTTGCAAATCTCCACAACTTTAACGAGCGATAACTGTTCTTCATGACGAGGTGGGGCAGGAACTGCCGGTTCGACTCGGCAGGAACTGCCTCAAGGTCGCTGCGACCGCTACGCGCATCATGCGGCGTGGGGCCGCATTTCCAGATTTCTTGCCTAATCCTCAACAAGTTGGCGAAATCGCTCCGGTTGGTCCGAGGTTTGCGTACCGATGGCGAGACGAAACGCGGAGGCCAGTTCTCATGGTTGATCTTGCAGTGAAGGCATGGCAGCACGCACAGGTTGCGGTTCCCGGGCACGGCAATGGCGGCCGGAGCGCGCCGTCATGCTCGTTCGAGCAACTGCTGCAGGGCAGCTTGGGATCCCGCCACCTCGTGTCCTTTTTTCCGGAAAAAACGGGAGCCGATGAACGGACGGCGGATCGAACAACCCGCCCCGACGCTTCCTCCTCGGAGGAAAGCCGGGCTCGGCCGAAGAGAAGAATGCGGGCAGAAGTGGCGTCCAACATCGGGCGTGGCTCCGACGACGGAGCCGCGC
>CAZRWU010000101.1:0-11543 GCA_964603915.1 uncultured Rhodospirillaceae bacterium | reverse complement strand
ACCCTCAATCGCGCTTCGCTCCGCCGCTTCGAGAACCTTTTCGTCGGTCGAATAGACCGAAAACGTAATGGCGCCCTGCTCACGCGCCGTATCGGCGGCGAGGCGCAGGCTCTGTTCGGTCGAGTCCGTCGCGATAATGAAGTAAACGGGGCCGAACCATTCCTCCCGATACGTTTCGCCATCCCTCTCGGCATCGAGTTGCACGACCAGAGGCGTCGCTATGCGGGCGTCCGGATAACGGGAATGCTCCACCTTCTCTGAATCCAAAAGGATCTTGCCAGTGTTCCGGGCCCGCTCGAGACGTTCCATGACGCCATCGTTCTGAAGAGCGCCGATGATCTCGACCGCCCGCTCGCGATCGCCGAGCAGCTTCTGGATGCCGCCGCAAATGGCTTCGGCCACCTCGTCGAAGCTCATTTTGCCGCCGTCAACAGCGATGCCGTCACGCGGGACAAAGATGTTCTGCGGCGTCGTGCACATCTGGCCGCTGTAGAGGCTGAGAGTGAAGGCGATGTTGCGGGCGACGCCCTTGAAGTCCTGCGCGCTGTCGATGACGATAGGATTGACGCCGGCCTTCTCGGTGTAGACACGCGCCTGGTGGGCATGCTGCTCCAGCCAATTGCCATTGGCGCTGCTGCCGGTGAAATCGATGATGCCCACCTCCGGCCGCAGAGCCAGTTCGGGAGCAAGAGTTCCACCGGGATCCTCGGCGGCAAGGCAGACGATATTCGGATCGAAACCGGCCTCGCTCAACACTTGGCGGGCCGTCTCCACGGTCAACGCCATGGGCAGGATGGCGCCCGGGTGAGGCTTCGCCAGCACCGCGTTGCCGGTCATGAGGCTGGCGAACATCCCCGGATAGCTGTTCCAGGTGGGGAAGGTGCAACATCCGATGACGAGGCCGATCCCCCGCGGCACGAGATAATACGTCTTGATCATCGACAGAGGCGGGTTCTTCCCCTGAGGTTTCTCCCAGGTCGCCGTAGCCGGAACGCGCTTCATCTCCTCGTAGGCATAAGCGATGGCTTCCAAGGCGCGGTCCTGAGCGTGCGGTCCTCCGGCCTGGAACGCCATCATGAACGCTTGACCGGTGGTGTGATGCACCGCGTAGGCGATCTCGAAACTGCGCTTGTTGAGCCGGCTCAATATCTCCAGGCATACCCCGGCACGCGTGTCACGCGACGTCCGCGCCCATGCTTCCTTGGCCTCCATCATCGCCGGCAACAGAGCATCCGCATCGATCTTCGGGTAGGTGATGCCAAGCTTCATGCCATAGGGCGAAACCTCGGAGCCCACGGTTCCAACCGTTCCCGGTTGATCGATCTCGAAATAGGCGTTGAGGCGGGACTCGAAGGCGCGCTTGCCATCGTCGTTCGCGGTCTCTCCATACACCTTCGGGCTTGGCATTTCAGAAAAGGGTGACCAGTAGCCGCGCTGCTGGATCGCTTGCACCGCCTTCTCCAGCGTGTCCCGGTGGCTTTCGAAAAAACGACTGTTCATGATTTTCTCCTTATTGGCGGATAAGCGTGGATCAATCCTCGAACTTGCGCCGCGCTTCATAAAGGGGGTCAAAGTCCTCGACCTGAATTCGCTTGCGGTCGGGCTCGGCCACTGCAAGTGGCGCGCGGATCCTCATCGTCTTCAAGCTGCGCACCGCCAGTTGCTGATAGGTCCTGGTGCCCTTCGACTTCCAAGCAATCTCTTGATCGCTGAGTTCGCGGATCACTCGCGCGGGAACGCCGGCAACCAGGGAACGTGGCGGAATCGTCATGTCGGCTTTGACGAAGGCCAAAGCGGCGACGATGCTGTTTTCACCGATGGTGACGTTGTCCATGACAACGGTGTTCATCCCCACCATGGCGTTCCGACCGACGCGGCAGCCATGAAGCACGGCGCCATGACCGACGTGACCGTCCTCCTCAATGACGGTGTCGGTGTTTGGAAAGCCATGCATGACGCACGTGTCCTGGATGTTGGCGCCCCGCTCAAGGATCAGGCGGCCGAAATCGCCACGCAGACAGGCGGACGGTCCCACGTAACATCCAGGGCCGACAATGACGTCGCCGATCAGCACCGCCGACGGATGAACGAAGGCGGTTGGATCGACCACGGGAACGAGTCCATCGATTTCGTAGACGTCGATCATCGGTTCTCCGACACGTGAAGCCTGCGGCTCACTCGAGGCTATTCAGAAGTGGCTTGGGGAACGTCCAAATTCAGCCCAGTCAAGATGCGCTTGGCTTCAGCCTGCCAACTCGCGCACAGTTCTTCGTTGCTGCGTTGTCGCAAACCGTACCGGCGATAAGCATCGAAATGATCCGAGCTTGCGCGGCCGAAAGTCGAGGCAACTCTCGGATACCAGTAGTCGACCGACGCCTGCGTCGCCGCGCGGTCGTAACCTTCCGCGAGAAGCTGTCGCAGTCCGGCCTCGCCGAGACGAGCGTGGCGAGCCTCGACGGGAAGGATCTCGGCAAAGACGTCAGCGAGCGGCTGGTAAGAGCAATTGATTCCCTCCTTCAGGTAGATGACCGTCGCGCAGCCCATCAGCGTGTTCATGGTCACCGCATCGCACCAGTCGGTGAGCGGATAGTGGAAGACGTTGAGCCGCATGTCCCCCTCGATGCGCTGGGTGCCGAGGTCCACGTTTCGATCCAGACGCTTGTTCCAGGGATGCTGCTTGACATAGCGCGAGGTGTTGGCTCCGAATTCCTCCATGACTTTGAGCACGCGTTCGGCATGCCCGAATTTCTCGAGGGCGATCCGCGCCGCGATCATGCGGTCCTTCAGTCCAGGCCCCCAGTTGATGGAGTCCGCAAAACCGGATGCGCCGGCCATTTCCGAATCGACGAACACCGCCATGAGGCGCAGAATCTCAGCCCTGTAACGGGCGTTGGCGTTGGCCGGCGCGCCGAGCTTTCCGCCGCCCGCGATATAGTCGGTCAATTCGACTTCTTGGAATTCGACGTCGTCGTTCATGTCCATTCGGCCCCACATCGCTATTGGTCGAAATCGACTACGACCTTGTCGGTGATTGGATAGCTCTGACAGGTCAGGATGTAGCCGCGCTTCACTTCGTAGTCCTCAAGGGCGAAGTTGGCGTCCATGTCCACTTCGCCTTCGCTCAACAGCGCTCGGCAGGTTGAGCAGACGCCGCCCTTGCACGCGTAAGGCAACTCCAGCCCCTCTTCCAGCGCGGCGTCGAGGATCGTATGGGTCCCTTTTTGCATATCGAACGAGCGCGCCCGGCCATCGATGACAACGGTTGCATGACAGGCGTTTTCCACCTTGGAAGCCGGCTGCGGTTGAACCTTTCGAGGGCCCTTTTGGGCTTGAGACGTGAACAGCTCGAACTTGATCTGCTGCTTGTCGAGGCCCGCCGCCTGGAGCGCCTCGGAGACCTGCAACATCATCGCCTCAGGGCCACAGATGAAGGCCGTATCGACGTCGGCCGCGTTCACCCAGTGCTTGAGCAACAAATCGCATTTCGCGCGGTCGAGAATCCCGTTGAACAGCTCGATCTCCTGTTTCTCCCGATCCAGGACATGGACGAGTTGAAACCGGCCTAGATTGCTGTTCTTGATGTCTTCGAGCTCCTCGCGAAACATGATCGTGCTCGAGGCGCGATTGCCGTAGAACAGCGTGAACGAACTCTTCGGCTCCGCCAGCAGAGTCGTCTTGATGATCCCGAGCACCGGCGTGATGCCGCTGCCGCCCGCAAAGGCGACATAATATTTTTCGTTTGCCGGATCCAAGGGAACGAAGAAACTTCCCATTGGCGGCATCGCCTCGAGAACCTCTCCGGGCGCGAGTTGCTCGTTGGCCCAGGTCGAGAAACGCCCTCCGGGCACCTTCTTGATCCCAACGCGAAGGTTAGGCTCCTGTACGGCGGCGCAGATCGAGTACGACCGGCGAATTTCCTCACCGTCGATCATTCTGCGAAAGGTCAGGTACTGGCCCTGCTTGAACTGAAAGGCGTCTTTATGCTCCGCCGGCGCCTCAAGCGTAACCGCAACCGCGTCGCGGGTTTCCCGCTGCACATCGGCGACCGTGAGTGGGTAAAACTTGGCCATTGTATCAACTATGTTCCGTTTCGGCTGTCAGGAGCTGCCATCAGTGGCATTTGAACAAGTCGAAGGGCTCAAGGCAGTCATTGCACTTGTAGAGCGCCTTGCACGGTGTCGAACCGAATTCGGAAACCCGAACGGTGTTGTCGGAGGCGCAGCGAGGGCACTCGACGACCGCCTTGGCTCCCTCCAGCCTCTCGACGAGACGCCGGACCTTCGGGGGAGGGACGATGCCATAGGTCTTCAGCTTCTCCCGCCCCTCTTCCGAAATCCATTCGGTGGTCCATGCCGGGGAAAGGCGGGTCTCCAGGCGGACGCGTTCCACGCCGCGCTCGCGAAGGGCGCGTTCGATCTCGAAAGCGATCATCGACGTCGCCGGGCAACCCGAATACGTGGGCGTCACGGTAACCACCAACACCTGTCCTTCATCGTCGTCCCAGCGCACGTCTCGGACAATCCCCAGATCGACGACCGACACGACGGGGATCTCCGGATCCGGCACCTTTCGGAGCCATTCCCAGACCTCGGCCGCATCGGGCGCCGCATCGGACCGCGTTGCAATGTTTTCGGCTGTGTTCACCAAGTCGCCTCCGGGTAAGCCCGCTGCAGGAACTGCATTTCCGCAAGAATGAAGCCCAGGCTCTCGCTGTGGATGCCTTTCTTGCCGCCACTGTGAATCCAGGACGCTTGCGGCATCTCCAAGGTCGCCTGCTGCAGGGTTTCAGCGACGGCGGCGCGCCACGGCTCGACAAGCTGCGTCAAGTCAGGCGCCACCCCCGTCGCGGCTAACGCCGAGTCGACCTCGTCGACTTCGAACAACTCGCCGGTGTATTCCCAAAAGCCATTGATGGCGCGCTGCATGCGGTCATGGCTTTCATCGGTGCCATCACCCAAGGTGACAACCCACAACTGGCTGCGATCGAGGTGGTACTTGACCTCCTTCAGCCCCTTCTCGGCAATCTCGGCGATGCGCGGGTCGGTTGAGCCGGCCAACCCCGATAACAGAAGAAGGTGCCAGGCGTCGAAATAGAACTGCCTGGCGATCGTTTCCGCATAATCCCCGTTGGGCTGCTCCACGAGAAGAACATTGCGGAAATCCCAGACATCGCGCCTGTAGGCCAAGGCGTCCGCATCTCGCCCTCGCCCTTCCAGCTCTCCCGCATAATCCAGCCAGAACTGCGCCTGGCCGAGGAGGTCCAGGGCGACGTTCGCCAACGCCAAGTCCTCTTCGAGCACCGGGCCATGCCCACACCATTCGGACAGGCGATGCGAAAGAATGAGCGCGTTATCGCCAAGGCGAAGCAGGTACTCGAAGCGCGCGTCCTGAGCTTCGCCCATCACATCGCCCCCACTTCCTCGGGAATGTCGTAGAACGTGGGATGCCGGTACACCTTGCTGTTCGCAGGCTCGAACAGGGGCCCTTTCTCGCCTGGGGCGCTCGCGACAATGTGGTTCGAGTCGACGACCCAGATGCTGACCCCTTCGTTGCGACGCGTATAAACGTCGCGAGCGCTGCGAATGGCATGGGCGGCGTTGGGCGCATGGAGACTGCCAACGTGCCTATGCGCAAGGCCGCTCTGGCTGCGAACAAAGATTTCCCACAACGGCCATTCCTTCATGGTCTTCCTCCTTCTTTCAAGCAGCGAGATGATGGGCGGCTTGCTTTTGTGCGTAGGCTGTCGCCGCGTCCCGGACCCACCGGCCGTCCTCATAGGCTTTCACCCGCGCGCCCAGCCGTTGCTTGTTGCAAGGCCCGTGGCCGTTGATCACCCGGTGGAACTCGCTCCAGTCGATCTCGCCGAAGTCATAATGACCGCGATCCTCGTTCCAACGCAGATCGGGATCGGGAATCTTGAGGCCCAGGTATTCGGCTTGCGGCACGGTTTGATCGACGAAGCGCTGGCGCAGGGAGTCGTTGCTTTCAAGCTTGATCTTCCACTGCATCGACTGCGCCGAATGAATCGACTGCTCATCAGGGGGACCAAACATCATCAGCGACGGCCACCACCAGCGGTTGAGGGCGTCTTGCGCCATATGCTTCTGCTCTTCGGTGCCCCGGCACATGGTCATCAACAGATCGTAGCCCTGACGCTGATGAAAGCTTTCTTCCTTGCAGATCCGCACCATGGCCCGGCCATAGGGACCGTATGAGGTGCGCTGCAACGGGACCTGGTTCATGATCGCGGCGCCGTCGACCAGCCAGCCGATCGCCCCGATGTCGGCCCAGGTCAACGTCGGATAATTGAAGATGCTCGAATACTTGGCTTTGCCGCTGTGCAAGGCTTCGAGCAGCTCGTCGCGTGAAACGCCGAGAGTCTCGGCGGCGCAATAAAGATAAAGCCCGTGCCCGCCCTCGTCCTGAACCTTGGCGAGCAGGATGGCTTTGCGCTTGAGGCTCGGCGCGCGGGTGATCCAGTTGCCCTCCGGCAGCATGCCGACGATCTCCGAATGGGCGTGCTGCGAAATCTGGCGGATCATCGTCTTGCGATAGGCCTCGGGCATCCATTCCTTGGGCTCGATCCTGATCCCGGCATCGATCCGTTCCTGAAAGGCCCGCTCTTCCGGCGTCATTTCCTTGAGCACCTTCACCGGATCGGCGCCCGTGTCTACCATTTGCGCATACATTTCCGCTCTCCATCGTGTTGGCGGGTCGACCTTTCCGGAAACTCCTTTGACCCAGCCATGTCTTAAATTACACAATCCTTAATTATATGGGATGCCGACAGATTGGTATCATCCCTTGGGGCGATTATCGATCACCCGCTTGGCCTTGCCGACGGCTGTACGCTCGATGCTATTGGGGTCCAGTACGTGCACGGTTGTCGTGACGCCGATGAAGGATTTGATGTCGTGCTGGAGTTGCTTGCCCAGAGCCGCCGCTTTGGAAAGATCGACGTTCGGGCGCAACTCGACATTCACGTCCAGGCTGTCCAGGTGACCATCGCGGCTGACCACAAGCTGATAGATCGGCGCGAGATCCGGCATCTTGAGAACGAACTCCTCGATCTGAGTCGGAAACACGTTCACGCCGCGGATGATCAACATGTCATCCGAGCGCCCGGTGATCTTGCCGATGCGCCGCATCGACCGGGCCGTGGGCGGCAGAAGGGATGTCAGATCGCGGGTCCGGTAGCGGATGACCGGCATCGCCTCCTTCGTCAGCGACGTGAACACCAACTCGCCCAGCTCGCCGTCCGGCAGGACCTCACCCGTCTCCGGATCGATGATTTCCGGGTAGAAGTAGTCTTCCCAGATTGTCAGACCGTCCTTGGTCTCGATGCACTCGTTCGCCACGCCGGGCCCGATCACCTCCGTGAGGCCGTAGATGTCCACGGCGTCGATCCCGAGCCGTCTCTCGATCTCGCCCCGCATTTCGCCGGTCCAGGGCTCGGCGCCGAAAATGCCGATCTCCAGCGAGCACTGGGAGGGATCGATTCCCTGGCGGTCCATCTCGTCGACGATGTTGAGCACGTAGGACGGCGTGACCATGATGAGCCGTGGCTGAAAGTCCTGGATCAGCTGAACCTGTTTCTCGGTCTGCCCGCCGCCCATGGGGATCACGGCGCAACCGAGGCGTTCGCCGCCATAGTGGGCGCCGAGCCCACCCGTGAACAGGCCATAGCCGTACGCCACATGCAGCTTGTCCCCGGGGCGCCCGCCCGAGGCATAAATGGACCGGGCGACCACGTCGGCCCACGCATCGATGTCCTTCCTCGTGTAGCCGGCCACCACCGGTTTGCCCGTGGTGCCGCTCGACGCGTGGATGCGGATGACCTGGTCCATCGGTACGGCGAACATGCCGAACGGATACGTGTCGCGAAGATCCTGCTTCGTCGTGAACGGGAACTTGCCCAGATCGGAGAGTTCCTTGAGATCGTCGGGATGGACGCCTTTCGCTTCGCACTTGGCCCGGTAGTGAGCGACATTGTCGTACGTGTGACGAACGGACCATTTCAGGCGCTCCAGTTGGAGCGCCCGAAGTTCGTCCTCGCTCGCGGTCTCGATAGGGTGCAGCCCCCGTTGATTGGCATTTTTGTTCATGACGTTACCTCCTGCCTTAAAATTTGCAACCGCTTATAAGCGCTCGATGATCGTCGCGATCCCCTGCCCGACGCCGATGCACATCGTGCAGAGGCCATAACGACCTCCGGTGCGGCGAAGCTGATACATCGCCGTAATCACGAGCCGGCCACCGCTCATGCCGAGCGGATGACCGATCGCGATGGCGCCGCCCGTCGGGTTGACGTGGTCCGCGTCCTCGGGAATCCCCAAATCACGCAACACAGCCAGCGCCTGAGCCGCGAACGCCTCGTTAAGCTCGACGACATCCATGTCCGAGACATCCAGATTGGCTTTCGCCAGGACCTTACGCGCCGCGGGCGCGGGTGCGAAGCCCATGATCCGGGGAGCCACGCCGGCGGTGGCGGAGGCGACAACCCGCGCTTTCGGCTCCAGACCGTACTTGGCGACGGCTTTCTCGGAGGCCAAGAGCAACGCGCAGGCTCCGTCGTTCACGCCGGATGAATTACCGGCGGTCACGGACAGGTCAGGACCGTTGACCCCTTTCAATTTGGCCAATGCTTCGAGGGTTGTATTCGGCCGCGGATGCTCGTCCGTGTCGACAATCCTGACCTCGCCGCCTTTTTGTGGCACCTCGACCGGCACGATCTCGTCCTTCAACCAGCCGGCCGCGTGGGCCGCGGCCCAGCGCTGTTGCGAGCGAAACGCGTATTTGTCCTGGTCCTCGCGGCTGACGTTGAAGTCAGCGGCGACGTTATCGGCGGTTTGCGGCATCGAGTCCGTGCCGAAGAGCTGTCTCATCTTCGGGTTGACGAAACGCCAGCCGATCGTTGTGTCGTAGATCTCGGCCTTCCGGCTGAACGCGGTCTCGCTCTTCGGAACGACGAACGGCGCCCGCGACATGCTCTCCACGCCGCCGGCGATCAGAAGGTCCGCTTCCCCGGCCTTGATGGCGCGCGACGCAATGCTCACGGCATCCATGGCCGAGCCGCAAAGCCGATTCACGGTTGTTCCAGGCACCTCCTGGGGGAGCCCCGCCAGGAGCGAGGACATGCGCGCCACATTGCGGTTGTCTTCGCCCGCCTGGTTGGCGCATCCGTAGATGACGTCGTCAACGGCCGCCCAGTCGACGCCGGGATTGCGCTTCATGAGGGCAGTGAGCGGAATGGCGCCGAGATCGTCCGCGCGAACGGCGGACAAGGCGCCTGCATACCGGCCGACGGGCGTGCGTATCCCATCACAGATAAAGGCTTCGCTCATGGCTTGCTCCCTGCGTTACCCTGGACGTCGGGCGCCTCCCCGCCAGTGACCGTTCCTCGAACTTGATACGACCGGCCGCGGAAGAGGGCCAAGCGCTGATTGTGCTGATTTGTGACGACGATATCGTAGACGCCGAGTCTGGCGCCCCGAACCTGCTCTTCTGCAACGGCCGTCAGGACATCGTTCGAATACGCCGACGCCAGGAATTCGATGGCGGCGCTGGCGGCGACGGTGGTGCGATCGTAGCTGTTGCAAGCATACGCGAATGCCGTGTCCGCCAATGAAAACACGAAGCCACCATGGCAGATGGCGTGCCCATTCACCATGTCCTCGCGCACGTTCATGCGCATGCGCGCGTAACCGGGGCGGATTTCCTCCAAGACGATGCCAAGCTTTTGCGCCGCCACGTCGTTCGCGTACATGGCGTCTCCGGCGCGCCGCGCAATTTCGAGAGCGGCCTCGCTCGCCATCGTGTTCGTCAGATCCCTGATGCTGCTGCGATTGCTCATAGAAGCGCGCCTCCCGAGAACATCTTGCGCCGCAGCAGTGGCGACACTCGATAACGATCCTCGCCATAAATGCCGGCCAAGTTGTCCAATACAGCGACGACTCGGTCGATCCCGATATCTTCTGCCCACGCCATGGGACCTACCGGGTAGTTGACCCCGCCCCGCATCGCCGTATCCACGGCATTGGCGCTACAGACCCCCTGGTAGACCGTGTCGGCGGCTTCGTTGGCCAGCATGCACACCGTTCGCATGACGATCAAACCCGGCACGTCGTCGAGGACGGACACGGCCTTGCCCAGCGACTGGAACAGACCTACCGCCCGCTCGCGCTCTTCCGGGGCCGCCTGATCGGCGGCAGCCAACGCCACGCGCCGCGCTTCAGCGTAGTCGCGCGCCAGATCGACCAAAACCAGCGGCAAGGAGCCACCGGTGGACATGCGCTGGGTGGCCGTCCGCCCATCGGTAATCGCGATCGCCACCGCGCCGTCCACTTCGAGCCAAACGTCGCCGTCATCGGCGTCGGATCGCGATACCGCGGCTCCCGATGCCGTCTCGAGCAGCGGCGCCAGCGCCCGAAGGGGGCCGCCGTTCCCATGGACGGTGACGGTCTTGGGCTGGGGAGCTTTGAGGGCGGTGCTCGGATCAGGTCGTTTGGCGCTATCGCCGTAGAGATAGAAGCCCCGCCCGCTCTTGCGACCGAGATAGCCGGCGGCGACGAGCTCTTGCTGGATCAAGGATGGCGTGAACCGAGGGTCCTGGTAGTAGGCGTTGTAAACAGATCGGGTGACCTCGAAGTTGACATCGTGCCCGATCAGATCCATCAGCTCGAACGGCCCCATCCGAAAGCCGCCCGCCTCGCGAATAACGGCATCCAGGGTAGCCGCGTCGCCGCCGCCTTCTTGCAGCACGCGCAGCGCTTCGGCGTAGAACGGGCGGGCGACGCGATTGACGATGAAGCCCGGCGTGGACTTGGTGTGGACCGGCCGCTTGCCCCAGGCTTCCGCCGTTGCGAACACGGTGTCGGCCACATCCGGTGCGGTCGCCAATCCACTGACGACTTCGACAAGGGCCATGAGCGGCACCGGGTTGAAAAAGTGCATTCCGACCAGACGTTCGGGATGTTGGAGGCCGCTGCCAATGGACGTGATCGAAATCGACGACGTGTTGCTCGCCAGGATCGCGCTGTCGTCGACAATTTCCTCCAGATTGCCGAAGACGCTGCGCTTGACTTCCAGATCCTCGACAATGGCCTCGACAACCAGGCCGACCGGAGCCAAGGCGGCGAGATCCGCGCAGGGCGTGATGCGGTCGATCAACGACGACCTGTCTTGTTCCGCAAGCTTGCCTTTGCCGACGAGCCGCCGTAGGGCGGCGCCGATGTCTTCGATCGCTTGTTGCGCCGCTTGCGGCCTGACATCGAAGAGCAGAACCGAATGACCGGCCGCGGCGGCAATTTGGGCGATGCCGGCGCCCATGGTGCCGGCGCCGATCACCCCTACTTTTTGATCAGCCCCTAGAGCCGGCACGTCATGCTCCTTGGAAATTGGGTTCCCGCTTTTCCATAAATGCCTGCACGCCTTCGCGGTAGTCCGCGGTTCGTCCGGCCTCGCGTTGAAAGTCGCGCTCAAGCTCCAGCTGCTGCTCAAAGCTGTTGTTCGCCGAGGCCTGAAGCGCCTTCTTGATGAAGACC
>CAZRWU010000100.1:0-11656 GCA_964603915.1 uncultured Rhodospirillaceae bacterium | reverse complement strand
ACTGAATGTCGTGACCATCGCGATTCCACCACTGCGCGAGCGACCGCGCGACATCGAGGCGCTGGCCGAGCATTTCATCAACAAGTACGCCGAGGCCAACGGCCTGCCTGCGCCGACTCTGACTTCAGAAGGAAGGCAGGCCCTTCTGAGTTACTCCTGGCCGGGAAACGTACGAGAGCTGGAGAATACCATGCACCGCGCCGTCCTGCTGGCGGACGACGGCTGCATCGGCCCGGAAGCCATTGTCCTCGGCGGCCGCAGGCTCGCCACCGCAAGCGTCAACGAGAAGAACGAGACTTCGGTCACAGACGCCGGCGGCGTACTGGTCGGGCGCACGGTCGCCGATGTCGAACGCGAACTGATTATCGATACCCTGCAGCATTGCCTGGGCAATCGCACGCATGCCGCCAACATCCTTGGCATTTCGATCCGGACCATGCGCAACAAGCTGCGCCAGTATGCCGGCGAGGGCTTCAGCGTTCCCATGCCCGGCGAGGGAGAGCGGACGCTTGCGTAAGCCGTGGGGCGCCCAGATCAACGTGAACCCAGAGATCCGGCGATGAGCGGCTCACTCTTCGGGGCACGCGCGCTCGAAGGCGCGACTACGCAGCGGCTCAAGAGCCGACTGGTCGGCGCGCTCGGGCGCAGCGACATCGCTCTCGCTCTCGCCGTTGTCGCGACTCTTGTCGTCCTGATCCTGCCGCTGCCGAGTTGGCTCCTCGATGTCTGCCTGGCGTTCTCGGTGACATTCTCCGTCCTGATCCTGATGACCGCGCTGTTCGCGAGCAAGCCGCTCGACTTCAACGCCTTTCCGACGGTGCTGTTGCTCGCGACGATGGTTCGCCTGTCCCTCAACCTGGCGTCGACGCGGTTGATCCTCGCGCATGGCCATGAAGGACCCGATGCCGCCGGCGAGGTCATCGAGGCGTTCGGCGGGTTCGTCATGGGCGGCAACTTCGTCATCGGTCTGATCGTTTTCATCATCCTCGTCCTTGTCAACTTCGTGGTGATCACCAAGGGCTCGGGGCGCATCGCCGAAGTCTCCGCCCGCTTTACCCTCGATGCCATGCCGGGCAAACAGATGGCGATCGACGCCGATCTGTCGGCCGGTCTGGTCAGCGAGGACGAGGCCAAGGCGCGGCGGCAGGCGCTGGAGGACGAAAGCAACTTCTTCGGCGCCATGGACGGCGCAGCCAAGTTCACGCGCGGCGATGCCGTCGCCGGATTGCTGATTACCTTCATCAATATCGTCGGCGGGATGATTGTCGGCGTCGCACAGCAAGGTCTCAGCTTCGCCGAAGCGGCGGATACCTACACTCGCCTTACGGTCGGCGACGGCTTGGTGACCCAGGTGCCGGCGCTGATCGTCTCTACCGCGGCCGGCCTCATCGTCACGAAAGCAAGCGTCACCGGGCGCATGGACACCGCGCTGTTTGGTCAGCTTGGCGGCAGCCCCAAGGTTCTTGGCCTCTCCTCGTTCCTTCTCGTCTCGCTTGCCGCGCTGCCGGGCATTCCCGCCGTTCCGTTCTTGCTTTTAGCCGGCCTCACCGGCGGTTGCGCCTGGCGGATCCATCGCAGTGCGCAAGCGCGACAGGAGGAAGAGAGCGCACGCGCCGGAACGGACGCCCCGGCGGCGGCGGTCGCCGAGGAGCCGATCGCCACCGCGCTGCACATGGACCAGATTCGCCTTGAGCTTGGCTACGGCCTGCTCTCTCTGGTCAGCGGCGGCGGCGAGGGTCACCGGCTGACCGACCAGATCAAGGCGCTGCGCCGCCAGCTCGCGAGCGATATCGGCTTCGTCATGCCCAGCGTTCGCATCCAGGACAACATGCAGCTTCCCCCCAACACCTACATGATCCGGATCAAGGAGATTCCGGCGGGCGAGGGCGATCTGCGCGCCAACATGCTGCTCGTCATGGATCCACGCGGGGAGACCATCACCATTGCTGGCGAAAAGACCAAGGAGCCGACGTTCGGGCTTCCGGCATTGTGGATCGACCCCCTTCATCGCGAGGAAGCCCTGTTTCGCGGCTACACGGTCGTCGATCCCGCCACCGTCATCACCACCCACGTGACGGAGGTGGTGAAGGATCACATGGCGGAGCTTCTCTCGTTCGCGGAGACGCAAAAGCTTCTCGATGAGATGGACAAGGAACACCAGAAGCTTGTCGCCGACCTGATCCCGGCTCGGATCTCGCTTGGCGGCGTGCAGCGCGTGCTCCAAAACCTCTTGAGCGAGCGCATCTCCATCCGCGATCTTCCGAACATCCTGGAGGGAGTTTCAGAGGCATGCGGCCACACCCGCAACGTCTCCACGATCACCGAGCATGTCCGCGCCCGTCTCGCCCGCCAGATCAGCGGCATGACCACCAACAGCGAAGGCTTCATCCCGCTGCTGGTCTTGAGCGCGGAATGGGAACAGGCCTTTGCCGAGGCGCTCGTCGGCAGCGGCGACGAGCGCCAGCTCGCCATGCCGCCGAGCAAGGTCCAGGGTTTCATTGCCGGGGTGCGCAGCGCTTTCGATCGGCAAGCCATGATGGGCGAAACGCCTGTTTTGCTCACCAGTCCGACGATCCGGCCCTATGTCCGTTCGATCATCGAGAGGTTCCGGCCGAGCACGATTGTCATGTCGCAGAACGAGATCTCGCCGAAGGCGCGGATCAAGACCGTCGGGCAGGTTTAGGCCGGCGCGATGCGTCTGAAGATCTTTACCGCGGCGACGCTCTCCCAGGCCATGACGCGAGTGCGTCGGGAGATGGGAGAGGATGCGATCATCGTCTCGACACAGGTGGACGCCCGCGGCGCGCGGGTCACCGCCGCCATGGAAGAGCCCGACCTCTCGCCAGACATTCTCGCGGAAGCGGCGGAGAGGGACAATGAGGACCTCCGGCGGGCGCACAACGCGCGGCAGGGTGAAGCGCCTTCGCAAACCGAGAGTCCCTATCGTCAATCACCCGCGGCCGCTGGCATTGAGGAAGAGATCGGGCAGGCGCTGAATTTTCATGGCGTGCCCCGGCCCCTGGCGCACCGGCTCATCCGCGCTGCGGCGATGGCGAACGCCACGGGAGCGCTGACGGCGCTGGCCGGCGCCCTTGACCAGACGTTCGGCTTCAACCCGCTATCGCCGCAAATCGCCGTGCGGCCGTTGATGCTGGTTGGGCCCTGCGGCGCCGGAAAGACGTTGACGGTGGCCAAGCTGGCGACACGGGCGCGGCGCGCCGGCCGCACGGCGACCGTTATCACCACCGATACAAGGCGAGCGGGCGGCGTCGAGCAGTTGGAGGCGTTCACCCGCATTCTCGGCATCGAACTGATTGCCGCCGCCTCGCCTGTCGAACTCGCCACGGCCCTTCGCCGGTGCAATGACGCCGCCGCGGACGGTCCGGTCCTGATCGACACGGCGGGGGCCAATCCCTTCATCGGCGGCGACATCAACCGGCTCGGCGAACTGGCCGAGGTCGCCGCGGCGGAAGCCATTCTGGTCCTGCCCGCGGGAGGGGATGCGATGGAGATGATGGACAGCGCCGCGGCGTTCGCTTCTTTGCGCCTTCGCCGACTGCTGGCGACCCGGCTCGATGCCGTGCGAAGGCTTGGCGGCCTTCTCGCCGCCGCCGAGTCCGGGCGCATGTCGTTCTCGGATGGAGGCATCAGCCATCACGCCGCCGACTCGCTTGTTCCACTCAGCCCGGTCGCGCTGTCACGGGCAATCCTTCCTCACGCCGTTCCGAACCCGGCGCCCACTTCGTTCAGCGAGGCACTTCCATGACGTTCGCTCCCCTGCCAATGCCGCGTCCGGCGCCGTTGGCCAAAAGCCGCAACATGATTTCCGTCGCATCGGGAAAGGGCGGAGTGGGTAAGACCTGGTTCGCGATCACGCTGAGTCATGCTCTTGCCAAGAATGGTCAGCGGACACTCCTTTTTGACGGCGATCTCGGCCTTGCCAACGTCGACATCCAGTTGGGATTGCATGCGAGCCAGCAGGATCTCGCCGCCGTACTGAGCGGCAACCTGACGCTGACCGAGGCCGCCATACATTATTCCCGCGGCGGCTTTGACATCATCGCCGGCAGGTCCGGCTCCGGAAAGCTCGCCCATGTGCCCGCCAGCCGACTGCGGATGCTGATCGGCGATCTTGGCACCCTGGCGAAAGGTTATGAGCGGGTCGTGCTCGATATCGGCGCGGGCGTCGAGCAGACGGTCAGACTGCTGGCCGGTCAAGCTGGGATCTGCGCGGTCGTGGTCACCGACGAGCCGACATCGCTGACGGACGCTTACGCCTTCATCAAGCTGACCCAGTCGGAGCGCCCCGGAACCGACATCCGCATCGTGATCAACATGGCCAGTTCGGCGGCGGATGGCGAGCGCACTTACCAGACGTTGCAGACCACATGCCACCGGTTCCTCAAGTTTTCGCCGCCGCTTCTGGGCGTCGTTCGTCGCGACATCCGCGTGCGCGAAGCCATTCGCAATCAAGAACCTCTTTTGACCCGGTTTCCCGCAAGCGCGGCGGCGTCCGACGTTGAGGCGATCGCCATGACGCTTCTCGCCGCCGCTGCCATTCGATGACGCTGCTTCGGCAGCCTAACGGCTTGATGCGCCAGTGCTCGTCGGGACCGGATCGAGCTTGCCAAGACTGGCCGGCGGCGGCAACCGATCTGCGGCCTTTGGATTGGCCGGATCCGGAGCGCCCCCCTCGCCGCCTGCGGTCAGCACCGTTTTCTGGTGCATGAAATCCAAGCGATCAAGGAGAGCGCGAATTGCTTCCCGCCCTTCCTCATGAGTGCTTAGTTCAAGCGCAATGATGTAATTCGCGCGCGCCATGTCGATATTGCCGATGGTTTCGGCGTCAACGCCCATCCAGACGTACGATTCCGCCAAAAGCTGGCGAAAACCGTCATCAGCCTCCCAGTACTGGCTGTGGAACTGTGGCAGAATGTTGCGCTCGATGGCGTAGGCGATGCGCGCCCGATGCTCTTCAGCCTCGCCAATCAGCGTCAGGCGCATGGCGTGGGCCGCATCGAGATCGCCCTGGTAAGACAAGATCGCCGCCATGCCGCTCATGTTCTTCACGACCAGATATTCAAGCTGAACAAACAGTAGGGGAATCTTGGCGAAGGCTTGGCTGTACGTGCTTTCGGTCTCGCGGATCAGGGCGATCGAAGATTCGTAAAGCCCCTTGGCCGCATCAGCCGCATCGGGCGCGAATTCATCGCCGTCATCGGGAAAAAGCAGCCGCGACGCCTGCAGCGTCAGCGACCAAGCCTTAGCGTATGCTTCCTGGACGTTGGTCGCAAGCTCGTCATAGTCCACCCCAATCTCCTCGTGGAGGAAATCCGGTCCCACCGCCGGCGTCGGTTCGGGTGCGATGAGTATGCAACAGGCAATCACGATTACGATAAGGCGGTTGTTGTTTCCTGCATGCGGCAACGAACCACGTCCGCAAAGGCCGGCTTCATTGCGCATCGGAATCGCCTCCCGTTGACCATGGCGACTCCATCTTGATCCTTGTGCAGTGCAACAACAAGATCGATTAAGTTAAGCTACGATTTCACCGACGGGAGGCGATGACCGGTGGGACCATGCCTGCCGGTGACGGCGCAGTCCCACTTCATCCAGTTCATCCCGTTCTCGCCGCGCTCGCGCTTCCGCCCGCCGGCGCGCGCGGCTTTCGTCGGCGAGTTCCAGGCCTCGAAGCTCACGGTAGGCATCGCCCAGAGCCCCGCGCGCAATCTCGATGTCCGCCGCGACGGCAGCGGCGGCGGCGTCGATCTGGCGGCAGCGCGCGACGACAGCGGCGAGATAGGGTCCGAGATACACGCATTCGCTGCTGTGCGCGTTCTGCGCGATTTCCCGCTCCCGGGCCAGATCCTGTTCAAGGACGAGGCGCCGATCGCTCAGATCTTCAGCCTGCCGCAGCAGCGCGGCAAGATCCCGACGCCGGTCGTCGACCGACGCCTTGGCCACGCGAATCACGCCTTGAAGGTCGGCCACCGTCCGCTATTCCCGATTGTCGACGGGTGTGCCGAGAATGGCGCGCAATGCGGCCAACGAGTCTTCGAGGGTTGTCGCTTCGGTTTTGCTTTGCGCAAGAAACCCCTCCAGGGCAGGATAATAGCGAATTGCTTCCTCGACCGCTGGATCGGCGCCTCGGCGGTAGGCGCCGAGGCGGATCAGTTCCGCCATATCTTCGTAAGTCGCGATAAGGCGGCGCGCCCGGGAAACAAGGCCGGTTTGCTCGGGCGTGTTGCATCCCGGCATGCTCCGCGAGACGCTCTTGAGAAGATTGATCGCGGGGAACCGGCCACGTTCGGCGACGGCGCGATCGAGAACGATATGGCCATCGAGAATGCCGCGCACGGCGTCGGCGACGGGCTCGTTATGATCATCGCCTTCGACCAGAACCGTGAAGAGCCCGGTAATACTGCCTTGGCCCTCACCGCCTGGCCCCGCCCGCTCCAGAAGTCGCGGCAACTCCGCAAACACGGATGGCGTGTACCCCTTGGTCGCGGGCGGCTCGCCGGCCGACAACCCGATCTCCCGCTGAGCCATCGCGAAGCGCGTGACGCTGTCCATCAGGCACAAGACGTCCCGGCCTTGGTCGCGATAGAACTCGGCAATGGCCATCATGGTGTAAGCGGCTTGACGGCGAACGAGGGGAGGTTCGTCCGAGGTCGCGACGACCACGATGCTGCGCGCCATGCCTTCGGAACCCAGATCGTCCTCAATGAATTCCCGCGCCTCGCGTCCGCGCTCTCCGACAAGACCGATGACATTCACGTCAAGCTCGGAGGAGCGGGCCATCATCGCCATGAGGGTCGACTTGCCAACGCCTGAGCCGGCAAAGATGCCCATCCTCTGGCCCCGACAACATGTCAGAAAGGCATTGATCGCGCGAACGCCGAGGTTAAGCCTGGCGCCTATGCGCTGGCGGCTGTGCGCTGGCGGCGGCGCGGTCTGAATACGGCAAGGGACAGAGCCCAAAGGAAGCGGCCCCTTGCCGTCCAGCGGCTCCCCGAAAGCGTTGACCACGCGTCCAAGCCATGCGGGATGAGGATACAAAACCGGCCCGCCGGGAGAAACCTCAACGCGGCAACCCAGGCCGACACCCTCAAGCGGACCGAGGGGCATGACGAGAACGCGTCCTGCTTTCGCACCGACAACCTCAGCGAGAATGGGCCGCCCGTTACGGGTCGCCAATCGACAATGATCTCCAATAGACAGGCAGTCTTCCAGACCCTCAACCTCCACGAGAAGACCGACGATGGACGTGACACGACCATAAGTGGTGAAGTCCGGCAACCGATCCAGTTCGTCGACGATCGTCTGGATCAACATCGCTGGATGTTTCCCCGATAAAAAAGCTTTGCTTGTGTGGCCATGTTCGTCCCAAAGTTGCAGAATATGATTTGAAGGCGACCGACAATACCTGATAGCAGCACGAAAATTTCGGAAAATTCTCTTATATATCAGAACGTTAGTGCGATTTGCTACAATTACAAGATGTATTTTTCTGAGATAAGCAATTTTGAATTGCAACCCAACTGGGGAGAAGGTATACACGTATTCATGGTTAATTACCGTTAAGAACACCATCGGAGATTGCAAAATGCGTGTGCTGCTCATCGATAACGACGTGGTGCTAACGCAAGCCGTCGAGGCCATGCTCAAGTCTGAAGGAATGGTGGTGGATACCGCCAACCGAGGCGAGGACGGCTTTGAAATCGGCAAGCTCTACGACTATGACATCATCCTGCTTGAGCTGACGCTCCCCGACACCGATGGGATCGAAGTCCTGCGCAAGCTGCGACGGGCGCGGGTCCACACGCCGGTGATCGTCATTTCCGGCGTCGCTCAAGCGGAAAGCAAGGTGAAGGCTCTAACTTGCGGCGCCGACGACTACCTGACGAAGCCGTTCAACAGGGCTGAGTTGGTTGCGCGCATCCACGCCATTGTCCGTCGCTCGAAAGGCCATGCCCATTCCGTGATCCAGACGGGTCACCTCACGGTCGACGTCGCGGCGAGATCGGCCGAAGTTCGTGGTCAGCCTCTCCATCTTACCGGAAAGGAATACGGTATGTTGGAGCTGCTTTCGTTGCGCAAGGGGACGACGCTGACCAAGGAGATGTTTCTGAACCATTTGTACGGCGGGATGGACGAACCGGAGCTCAAGATCGTCGACGTTTTCATTTGCAAGCTGAGGAAAAAATTGGCGATGGCCACGGGTGGCGAAAGCTATATCGAGACTGTATGGGGGCGGGGCTACGTGCTTCGCGATCCTATCGGCAATCGGTCTCTTCAAGCCGCGGCAGCGAAGGCAGAGAACGCTGCAACCCCAACGGCGGTCGCCGCTTGATGAACTGCCACAAGACCGAGATGAAGAAAAGTGCGTTTTATTGGGTCCGTCCGTCATCGCCGCTCGGACGGACCCCTGGCTGCGGCTATAGTCCCGGTCGAGAGCGGCTTTGGGTTACGCGCCCGCCCACCACGACCGAAGGCCGCAGCCAAGACGCGTCAGCTCATGTCTGACACGATATCTTCACGCAGCCTTGACGTCATCGACTTCCAGGCAACAGCCGGCGATCTTCCACTCCCCGTTCAGTTGTCGTTCCATCAAGAAAGTCGCGAGAATTGACAAGCTGTCGGGCCCGACCAGGAACACGGTTTGCAGGGGCCCAGCATCGGTCATGATGAGGTCGCCGAACTCAACGCAACGGGGACAATAAACAGGCGCGTAGCGGGTCCGGACGGTCGCGATAAATGCTGCCGGCGACGTGAACTTGCTGCGGATCCGGGGGGCAGCGCACGCGAACGCCGCGTCCGCGTCGTCGTTACGGAAAGCCATCAACTGCTCCCGAATGACCAGTTCAATGGCAGGGCGATCTTCGGTGGTCAGCTGCTGAAGAACGACCGAATCCGGCGCAGCCATGGCCTTTGGGGCAAATAGAGAAATTGCCAAGGAGATCACAGAGACCAATGCTTTCATCATTGTCGGTCGCCCGTTGACGCTGTTGAACAATATCTGGCTATCGTAGCGGCCAGTTACCATAAATTTCAAGCACCGGGTACGCGTGTCCCGCATAACAGCATCGGCGCCATGACAATGCGAATCAGAGCTTACCGCGACTATGCCGGATTATTGGGATTCCTGGCTGTATGCCTAGGCGTCATGGCGGTTGGCGGCGCCATCACGGCGACAACCGTCGATACGTGGTACCAGACCCTGAGAAGGCCGGTTTTCGCGCCTCCCGACTGGGTCTTCGGCCCGGTCTGGGCGGCCCTTTACGTCATGATGGCGGTCGCCGCTTGGCTTGCGTGGCGGCGGGAAGGCATGCGCGGATCGGCGCAACCGCTATTCGCCTTTCAGCTTGTGTTGAATCTGGCTTGGACGGCGCTCTTTTTCGGCATGACGTGGATTGGCGCCGCGCTTGTCGAAATCATCATCTTGTGGATCGCCATCGCTGCGACGGCAATAGCATTCCGGCGCATCAGCAGGCTGGCTGCGATGCTTCTCATCCCTTATCTTCTATGGGTTGCGTATGCCGCAGCCCTTACCGCAGGGTTCTGGGCAATGAACGGCCAGCCGTTTCCCTAATGACAGAAGCGCTTGCAAAACCCGTGATTGTTGGTCAGCCAGCCGTTGCCGAGCGCACGCTTTGCCTGTCAGTAGAGTACCATGAAGTTCATGGCGCGGTTACCCGACAAAACTGTCAAGTACTACCGCGGCGATCCTGACTGGCGCGCCAAACACGCTCATGGTGCTCGGCGCAATACGATGAACCAACCTGCACCCGCTGACCACAGATCAAAAAATGACCGAAGCTCTCGCGGCGCACAATCCAACGGCAGCGAGATTGGCCTGCATCCGCTAAGCTTACCCTTTCCTTCTCGATGGTGAAGGGCATGTCTTTTGGCATTGCGATTTAAGTCCCTTGTTCCGCGGCCGTTCGTTTAACCGGCCGTCTGCGTTAAACTGAAGATAATCTTAATTCTTGCAAATCCAAGCCCATAATGGGGCAGGCCTATGCGATAGGCATCGACCGTGGCAAAATCACGGCACGGGTTGGATTCGCTGGGCCTTGTCTCTCCTTGTGACGGTTCCGGGCTGACAGCCTACTTTTTAGTCGTCCCAGAGAATTTGCCTAAAAATAAGGCAGCAACTGCCCATTGCACACATCCCTAATCGACTTCCTTTCTTCAACGCTAATACATTGAAGATGTAGGTTTTTTGCCCATACCCCGCGAATGGCGGCGTGAAGTGGCCCGCGTCTTGCTGATCTTGCCACCGTGGCATGTTCAGGCCGTAGGGGAGTACTAACAATGAAAAAAGGCTTTCGTGTGTTGGCAGGCTTCGTCGCCATTGCCGTTGCCATAATCACCGGCAGCGTCGCTCAAGCGGCAGAAACCATCAAAGTTGGCATTCTTCACTCGCTCTCCGGGACCATGGCGATCAGCGAGACCACCTTGAAGGATGTCATGCTCATGCTGATTGACGATCAGAACAACAAAGGCGGGGTGCTTGGCAAGAAACTCGAGGCGGTGGTTGTCGATCCCGCTTCCAATTGGCCATTGTTCGCAGAAAAAGCGCGAGAACTGATTCAAAAAGACAAAGTCGATGTTGTATTTGGCTGCTGGACGTCGGTATCGCGAAAGTCGGTTCTTCCGGTATTCGAGGAACTGAACGGCCTGTTGTTCTACCCGGTTCAGTACGAGGGCGAGGAAAGCTCACGAAACGTTTTCTACACCGGCGCGGCGCCGAATCAGCAGGCCATTCCTGCCGTCGAGTATCTGATGAGCGAGGACGGCGGCGGCGCCGAACGGTGGGTCCTTCTCGGCACCGATTACGTGTACCCGCGCACAACAAACAAAATTTTGCGCGCGTTCTTGAACGCTCAGGGTGTTTCCGACGATGACATCATGGAAAATTACACGCCTTTCGGCCATTCCGACTGGCAGACGATCGTCGCCGAAGTGAAACAGTTCGGCACCGCAGGAAAACGCACAGCCGTGATTTCCACCATCAACGGTGATGCCAATGTCCCCTTCTACAAGGAATTGGCCAATCAGGGCATCAGCGCCGAGGACATTCCTGTTGTCGCTTTTTCGGTCGGCGAAGAGGAACTCGCCGGACTGGATACGGCTCCGCTGGTCGGCCATCTCGCGGCCTGGAACTACTTCATGAGCGTCGATTCGCCGGAGAACGAAGAGTTCATCGGCAACTGGCATGCTTTTATCGGCAACCCGCAGCGCGTCACCAACGATCCCATGGAGGCACACTATATCGGTTTCAACATGTGGGTTCAGGCTGTCGAGCAGGCCGGAACGACGAATGTCGATGCCGTCCGTCAGGCCATGTACGGACAGAAGGTGAAGAACCTGACCGGCGGAGAGGCGGTGATGAACGCCAATCATCACCTTTCCAAGCCGGTGCTCATCGGTGAGATCCAGCCTGGCGGTCAGTTTCAGATCGTTTGGCAGACGGAGGAAGACGTCATCGGCGACGCATGGTCCGATTACATTCCGGAAAGCGCCAAGCTGACAGCCGATTGGACCTTCCCGTGGGTTTGCGGCAACTGCGAAGAGCCGAAGTTCGGCAGCGCCGTCCCCGCCGGCCTTTAAGGTAAGGACAGAGGGAGCCGGGGCGTCCATTGCAGGAGCC
>CAZRWU010000099.1:0-11666 GCA_964603915.1 uncultured Rhodospirillaceae bacterium | reverse complement strand
CGCCGCCTCGGCTTCCACCGTATCTCCTTCCGGAGTCAGCAGAACCGAGGTCATCAGGCCGAGCGAACCGAAGCCTTGCGCCACCGTGTCCGACTGAACGTCGCCGTCATAGTTCTTGCAGGCCCAGACAAATCCCCCATCCCATTTCAGAGCCGCCGCCACCATGTCGTCGATCAGGCGGTGCTCGTAGGTAAGCCCCGCCGCTTCAAACCGCTCCTTGAATTCTTTTTCGTAGATTTCCTCGAACAGATCCTTGAAGCGGCCGTCGTAGGCTTTGAGAATCGTATTCTTGGTCGACAGGTACATCGGCCAGCCAAGATCCAGGGCATAGTTGAAGCACGCGTGGGCAAAGCCGCGAATCGACTCATCGAGATTGTACATTGCGAGAGCGATGCCGCCACCCGGGAAGTCGAAGACCTCATGCTCGATCGGCTCGCCACCGTCTCGCGGCTGCCAGCGAATGGTAAGCGTGCCGGAGCCGGGGACGACGAAATCGGTGGCGCGGTACTGATCGCCGAACGCGTGACGGCCGATGACGATCGGCTTGGTCCATCCCGGCACCAGGCGCGGGACGTTCTTGCAGATGATCGGTTGACGAAATACGGTGCCGCCGAGGATGTTGCGGATCGTGCCGTTCGGCGACTTCCACATTTTCTTCAGATTGAACTCGCGCACCCGCGCCTCGTCGGGAGTGATGGTCGCGCACTTGACCCCGACGCCGTACTGTTTGATGGCGTTCGCGGCATCGATGGTGACTTGGTCATTGGTGGCGTCGCGGTGCTCGATGCCGAGATCATAATACTTCAGATCGATATCGAGGTACGGGAGGATCAACTTTTCCTTGATGAACGACCAGATGATTCGCGTCATCTCGTCGCCATCAAGCTCGACAACCGGATTCTTCACGTTGATTTTCGCCATTGCTTCGGCCTCCTCCGACCCGTTGCCCGCGCCAGCGCGGCTCGCGGCCCAGCCCCGCGTCTGACGGTTTCAGTCAATCGCGGCCGAAACTACGCGCCAGGGAAACCGTTGGCAAGACGAGCGATCGCGGCTGAAGCCGGGGAGACAACTTGAACATGCTTGGCGCAGTGGAACTGCGCAGAAAACTATGGTGTTGTGGTTCACCCTCAGGTGGCTCCATATGGGGCGTTGTTGCTGAAGCGGGAATCCACTACATGAGGCCACACCTTGCGGTGAGGGGGACAGCCATTCGAACGTAGCAATAGTTTCGGGCCGGCTTTTGCAGGGCAACTACAGTCGGCTCTTCAAGGATTGGGTTGAAAAATTCATGCTTGGTACATTGTGATGCGCAAAACATTTGTCGTGGCGCTCGTATTGGGGTTTTTCTTCGTCCAGTCTCCCCGCGCCGATGAAGCGAATCCCGCTCAAGGCGAGGCCGCCGAACCGGTCGTCGAGGGTGAGGCTCCGGCAGCCGCTCCCGAGGCGGGACCGGCGCCGCAACCGTTCGCCTTCGAGGACGTCGTCGAGCGGGCTCGCCGCCTTGCTGAGAGCCCTTATCAGGCTCCCGCAGCGGCGCTTCCCAATGAACTCGCCAATATCGATTACGACGCCTTTCGCAAGATCCGATATCGCGCCGATCGGGCGCTGTGGCGTGGCGAGAGAATGTTTGAGATCCAGTTTTTTCATCTTGGGTTTCTCTACCTGCAGCCGGTTCGGATCAACATCGTCGACGGCGGCGTGGCGAGCGAGATCATGTCGGACCCCGGCATGTTCGACTACGGCGATACGGGTCTTGAACAGGTAGTTCCACCGAACCTCGGCTTCGCCGGATTTCGCATTCATTACCCGCTCCATGGTCCCGATTATAAGGACGAGGTCGGCGTTTTTCTTGGCGCCTCCTATTTCCGCATCCTCGGCCGCGGTCAACATTTCGGCGCCTCCGCCCGTGGTCTCGCCGTTGACACTGCTCAGCCGCGCGGCGAGGAATTTCCGCTATTTCGCGAATTCTGGCTGATGAAGCCGCAGCCAGCAGACCAAACCTTGACGATTTACGCCCTGCTCGACAGCCAGCGCGTCACCGGCGCCTATCGGTTCGTCCTCCATCCCGGGACGGCGACGGTGGTGGATGTCGCCTCGCAGGTGTTCGCACGGGCGGATATCGACAAGATCGGCATCGCGCCGCTTACCAGCATGTTCCTCTTCGACGAAGGCGACAGCCGGAAGTTCGATGATTTTCGGCCGCAGGTTCATGATTCCGACGGGCTGTTGATGCTGACCGGAGCAGGCCAATGGATCTGGCGTCCTCTTGTCAATCATGAGCAGTTGCAGGTTTCCGCCTTTTCCGACACCAATCCGCGAGGCTTCGGGTTGATACAGAGGGATCGCGACTTTACCAACTATCTTGACCTGGAAGCGGACTATCATCGGCGCCCCGGGCTGTGGATCGAGCCGAAGGGTGAGTGGGGACCGGGCACGGTGGAACTGGTCGAGATTCCCCTGGCGGATGAGACCAACGACAACATCGTCGCGTTCTGGACGCCGAGCCAGCCGCTGAGGGGCGGGGATACGATCGCATACAATTACCGGATCTGGGCTGTCGGCGAGATGCCGTTCCGGTTGCCGTTGGCGCATGTCGAGCGAACGTTGACGGGTGCGCCTGCGGCATGGCTGCCCAGTCCTTTTCCCGAAAATACCCGATTGTTCGTTGTCGATTTCGCTGGCGGAGACCTGCCGCAACTCGGCGCAAAGCAACCGGTCGAAGCCGCAATTTCGACAACAGGAGGCCGCATCATCGACCAGGTTGTGCAGAGGATACCGGCAACCGGCGGCTGGCGCGTCGCGTTCCGGGTCGATCCCGAAGGCAACCGCAGTATTGACATGATTGTGAAGCTGACACTGTACGGATCGCCAATTTCCGAGGACTGGGCCTACCTCTGGCAGGTCAAGCGGTAGCCTGAACGGCTGCCGCGATGGTTTGGTGAGACTTTCGAGTAATGGCCTCGATTAAGAAAAATCATGCACCGTGTAACGCGCCTTGAGGAAGAAAGCACCGCCGGCCCCGCGATCGGCACGTCCTTGGGGCCGCGTCGGCTTGACCCCAGCGGGCGCGCATTCAATCCACGCTGGCCACGGTTACGCCGTTTGCTCTTCTTCACTCTGGTCGGCGCGTCGGTCGGAATCGCCGCGACGGCGATGGCCCTTATTCTCGCGGCCAACGGCTTCGGTTGGATTAAAGGCGCTATTCTCGTTCTGTTCACGTTGAACTTTCTCCTTATCGCCCTTTCGTTCTGGAGCGCCACTGCGGGCTTCTTCGTCCAGGCGCTCGGTTTGGACCCACTCAGTCTGCGCCGCCGTCGGGATCTCGAGGCGCCGGACGCGGCGATACCGATCACGACGCGCACCGCCATCGTCATGCCGATTTACAACGAGGATCCGGAACGGGTTTTTGCGGGAATCGAGGCGATCTACACGTCACTGGCGGCGACGGGTCAGATGGCGTACTTCGATTTCTTCGTTCTCAGCGACAGCACCCACGACGACGTGGCGGCGGAGGAAGAACGGCTCTGGGCGGCGACATGCCACCGGCTTGGCGCGTCCGGGCGCCTGTTCTACCGGCGGCGGCAGCCAAATGTCGGCCGTAAAGTCGGCAACATTGCCGACTTCTGCTGCAACTGGGGCGCGGCCTACGAATCGATGGTCATGCTCGATGCCGACAGCATCATGTCCGGCCCGACCATCGTCGAACTGGTCCGCCTGATGGAAGCCAATCCTTCGGCAGGCCTGATCCAGACATTGCCGATGGCGGTCAACCAGACGACACTTTATGGGCGCTTCCTGCAGTTCGCCGGCCGTTTGTACAGCCCCGTCCTTGCCAACGGCGTTAGCTTCTGGCAATTGGACGACGGCAATTACTGGGGCCACAACGCCATCATCCGCACGCAGCCGTTCACGGAACACTGCGGTCTGCCGAAGCTTTCCGGCAGACCCCCGCTCGGCGGCGAGATCCTGAGCCATGATTTCGTTGAGGCCGCGCTCCTGCGGCGGGCCGGCTGGTTCGTTTACTTCGAGCCCGACCTTGGCGGAAGTTACGAGGAGCTACCCGGAAACATCATCGACTACGCAACCCGCGACCGGCGCTGGTGCCAAGGGAACCTCCAACATCTGAAGCTGTTGACGGCGCGAGGCTTCCATCCGCTGAGCCGACTGCACTTGTTCCACGGCGCCTACGCTTATCTCTCCTCTCCTTTGTGGCTGCTGTTTCTCATCTTGAGCACGGCTGCGGTTGTGGAGACGGCGGTCAGTGTGCACGACTACTTCCCGGAGGGTCGGCAGTTGTTTCCCGTCTGGCCGATCTCGAAATGGGCCGAGACTGTTTCACTGTTCGCGGTCACGCTTGCGCTTTTGATCCTGCCGAAAGTATACAGCCTGATCCTGACGCTTGCGGACGCTCCTTTGCGGCGAAGCTTTGGCGGGACCGCCAGACTTCTCGCCAGCGCCGCCTTGGAGCTTCTGTTCTCGGTGCTGATCGCGCCCGTGATGATGGGGTTGCACAGCTATTTTGTCTCCTGTCTTTTGCTGGGCAAGGGAGTGACGTGGAATCCCCAGGACCGGTCGGAGCGGGGCATCAGCGTTGTCGAGGCTTTCAGTTATCTCGGCGTCCTTTTTGCGGGCGGTGTCGTATGGGGAACGCTGATCATCATTGCCGCTCCGGATTATTTCTGGTGGATTCTTCCGGTGCTGGCCGGCCTCGTCCTGTCGGTGCCGATCGCCGTTCTCTCCAGCCGCAGCACGATCGGCCAATGGGCGCGTCGGCGAGGTCTCTTGCTTATACCGGAGGAGACGGCGCCACCGCCGGAGTTGCGCCTTCTTGAAGACGCCCTCGCCGCCGTTCGCCGGGCCGATCGGGTAGAGGAAGAGCGGGTAACGATCAGCGAACTGCCGCGCACGCCCCCCATCATTCCGCGGCTGATGGAGCCGCAGCGCTTCGACCAGTCGGCCCGCAGACCCTTGATCGGAACCGCGGGTTGACTGGAGCCCGCAGCGCGGCGGCATGATCAAATCTACCACGCTCGTTTCCGCTGCATACGACTACCGCCGCTAGACAGCCGAAAGGGCTTGGTCGAGGTCTTCCTCGATGTCAGCGACATCCTCAAGACCTACCGAGAGGCGGACCAGACCTTCGGAGATGCCCATGGCCGCGCGCTCTTCGGCTGACAACCGCTGGTGGGTGGTTGTGCCGGGGTGACAGGCGAGACTCTTCGCGTCGCCGAGGTTGTTGGAGATATCGACCAGCTTCAGAGCGTTCAAAAAGCGGAACGCCGCGCTGCGGCCGCCACACAGCTCAAAGGCAACGATCGTGCCGCCGTCTTCCATCTGCCGCGTCGCCAGAGCGTGCTGCGGGTGACTGGCAAGACCGGGATAAAGAACGCGCTCCAGGCAGTTCTTGCCTTCCAGGTGCCGAGCCAGGACGCCGGCATTGGCGCAATGACGGGCCATGCGCAACTCCAGTGTTTCCAGCCCTTTGAGCAGGACCCAGGCGTTGAATGGACTGAGCGCCGGTCCGGTGTGCCGCAGGAACGGCACCAATTGGTTTTCTTCAAAGTCTCCGTCATTGGTGAGAATGGCGCCGCCGAGAGTGCGCCCTTGTCCGTCGATATGTTTTGTCGCCGAATAAACGACGATGTCGGCTCCGAGGGCGAGAGGCTTTTGCAACAATGGCGTTGCGAAGACGTTATCCACCACAACCCGCGCCCCGGCGGCATGGGCCATCTCTGTCACCGCGGGAATGTCAATGATTTCCAGCGTCGGGTTCGACGGCGTCTCGAGAAAGACGGCGCGGGTCGGACGATCAAGCGCCGCCCGCCACTGGTTGAGGTCCGTCCCGTCGACGAAAACTGTCTCGACGCCGGCCTTCGGCAGAATGTCGGCGACGATATAATGACAGGATCCGAACAGCGCTCTGGCCGCCACGACTCGATCTCCGGCGGAAACCTGACAGGCGAGCGAGGCGAAAACAGCGGCCATGCCGCTGGCGGTGGCGCGGCAAAATGCTGCGCCTTCGATGCCCGCGAGCCGACTCTCGAACATCGTTACTGTCGGATTGGCGAAGCGTGAGTAGAGGAAACGCTGTTTCTCGCCCTTGAACGCAGCCTCCGCTTCTTCGGCCGAGGCATAAACGTAACCGGAGGTCAGAAACAAGCCCTCGCTTGTCTCATCGTATCCTGAGCGCGCCGTCCCCCCGCGGACAAGGCGGGTGGCCTGACGCCAGCATTGGCCATCTCGGAGATCACGAGCCACGAGCGAACTCCCATCCTGAGCGATCCAGCTGCGATGGAAACCGAACCGCGCGGTCGGGGCTCCCGGAGAGCACGAGCCTTTTAGCGGTTTGTTTAACGTGGCCGCAAGCCGGTCGAACAAATCACCACGATCTTGACCGGATAGCGGCACGCCCACAGCCCGTCAAGGGCGAACATGCACGACACAACCCATTCGAAGGAAAAATGAGTTTGCGCGCCTTGACGGGATTCCATCCAAAAAGTTACTCTTTTATGATAGAAACATGACAAGAAGAAGGTATAAGCATGAAAATTGATTTAATTCACTATGTCCAAAATAGAATTGAATTTCAAAACACAAAATCAATACTTTTACGTAAATTTAAGAGTATTTTAGAATTGCTGTATAGGGATATAGCATCAAAGGTTATTGTTTGTTTGATATTTATCGTTAACAGCCTTTTTATAATGGCGCATTTGGGGAGGCATTTTGCTGCGTATCTGGGTGCGGGCGATGATTTTTTTCTTATTAAATATTTCCATCTCTATCGCGTCGACGTAGACGCCGGCCTCGCCGAATGGTTCATGTACCTGCAGGGAGTTGCCTGTGCGCTGCTGTTGCTCGGCGTTTTTCGCGCAACACGGCAGCCAGTCCATGCCGCTTGGGCGCTGATTTTCCTGTTCGTGGTCGCCGATGATGCTTTCATGATTCACGAACGCCTGGGAGCCTATCTGGCCACGGCGTTCGGTCTGCCCGCCCTGCCCGGCCTGAGGCCCGATGATTCAGGAGAACTGCTTGTTTGGGCGGCGGCCGGCGCCGTTCTTCTTGGCATTCTGTGGCGGGGCTTCGCGCGGAGCGGGCGCAACGCGCGGGCGGCGGGAGGTGTGTTGGGGCTGGTTTTCGCCACGCTGGTTTTTTTCGCCGTGGTTGTCGACATGCTTCATATCGCGCTTGGCCAACTAGGCACGCGCCTTTACAAGCTCCTGCCGATCATCGAGGACGGCGGGGAGATGCTGAGCATGGGTTTGGCGTGCGCCATCGCGCTGCTGTTGTACCGCCATCCGATTATTGCCGGCGGGCTTGAGCCTTCGGGTCCGCCCACCGCGGCGCGATGATGTTCATCGCAACGTCGGATCTGGAGCGGCTCGACACCGACCCCGCTCACCTCCATATCTCGGAGGAGACATCCCTCGCCCTAGCCTTCGCCTGCGCGATGCGGCGCTCGAGGATTTAGGAGGACATCCGTTTGAGTGATCTTGTTACCGCTGAACAGCTTTTCTTCGCCAAGCCGGTCCTCGACCGCGAGCGGGTCGTCGAAATCGTCGAGGATGCGTTGACGAGCACCGACGATGGAGAACTGTTTCTTGAGTATCGTCAGTCGGAAAGCCTCGTGTTCGACGACGGCCAACTCAAGAACGCCAGCTTCGATACCGCGCAAGGTTTCGGCCTGCGTGCCGTCGCCGGCGAGGCCACGGGCTATGCGCATGCATCGGTGCTCGACGAGTACGCTATGAGGCGCGCAGCGGAAACCGTCAAGGCCGTCCGCGCGGGTTACGGCGGCACTGTGGCCGAAGCGCCGATGAAGACAAACCGGCAGCTTTATTCCGACGCCAATCCGCTCGCGCTTGTCCCCTTCGATACGAAGATCAAGCTGCTGGCCGACATGGACGCTTATGCGCGCAAGAAGGACTCGCGCGTGCGCCAAGTGACCGCGTCGCTCTCGGGTGAATGGCAAGTCGTCGAGATCGTCCGCGCGGGGGGTGCGGCGACTGCCGACATCCGGCCGTTGGTCCGGCTCAACGTCACGGTGGTCGTCGAGCATCAAGGCCGCCGTGAGAGCGGCAGTTACGGAGCCGGCGGACGCGTCGCTTACGAACGGTATCTTGCGCCGGAGACATGGCAGGGCGCGGTTGACGAGGCGCTGCGGCAGGCACTCGTCAACTTGGAGTCCGTTCCAGCGCCGGCTGGCGAAATGACCGTGGTTCTTGGTCCGGGGTGGCCGGGGATCCTTCTTCATGAAGCCATCGGGCATGGCCTGGAGGGCGACTTCAATCGAAAGAAGACGTCGGCTTTCGCCGGCTTGAAAGGCGAGCGTGTCGCCGCGCCGGGCGTAACCGTGGTCGACGACGGCACGCTGACGGATCGTCGCGGCTCTCTTTCGATCGATGACGAAGGCACTCCGACGGAGCGGACGGTGTTGATCGAGGACGGAATTCTGGTCGGCTTCATGCAAGATCGGATGAACGCACGGCTGATGAATATGCGTCCAACCGGTAACGGCCGTCGCCAGAGCTTCGCTCATTATCCAATGCCGCGGATGACCAACACTTGCATGCTTGCCGGATCGCATGATCCGGGCGAGATCATCGCCTCTGTCGAGAAGGGACTGTACGCCGTCTCGTTTGGCGGTGGGCAAGTCGATATTACCTCGGGCAAGTTCGTCTTTTCGTGTACCGAGGCATACAGAATCGAAAACGGCAAGCTCGGCGGTCCGGTCAAGGGCGCGACCCTGATCGGCAATGGTCCGCAGGTTCTGACCCGCGTATCGATGATCGGCAACGATATGGCGATGGACCCCGGCATCGGCACCTGCGGCAAGGAAGGTCAAGGCGTCCCAGTCGGCGTTGGCCAACCGACGCTGCGCATCGAGGACCTGACTGTTGGCGGCACTTCGGTTTGAAGGTGACCCAGCGCCGCCATGCGCGCCGGCGAAGGATGATTTTTAAGGAGAACGGCGGGCGGAGTCGTTCATTTAGCGCCGTGCTGATCTTGTTTCGTACAGCCTCGCCGCCTGCTGTGTGATCGCCAGGATGATCGTGGCTGTCTTGCGGCCACGGGGTGAAGCTGTTACCAAGGCTCAGCACCGGTACAGATACAGTCTTTACGAGTGGATGGGCAAGCGCCCGCATGACTTCCGCCATGCACGACACGACCGATTCCCCGACAAGATCCTTGCAACCTGAGGGAAGAACGTTCCATCGCTTGATCTTTGGCTCGGCGCTCTATCGCTTCAGCCTCCGCGGGCGGCGGCCAGACCACATCCGTGTTGTGGTGCCGATCTCCTGGCCGGAAAACCGGACCACGGTAGAGGCGCTGCTCGAGGGCAATTTCGAGTTTCATGGCCGCCGTTATCCGCTGGGCCGGGCGCCTTGGCTAGCCGTGGCGCAAAACCCGACTGTTGCCGCCGCACTTCATAGCTTTTCTTGGCTTGGCGATCTGCGCGCTCTCGGCTCCAAAGCGGCTCAGCTTCGGGCGCGCCATCTCGTTGAGGACTGGATTGAAAACAACAGCCGCTGGAGCATGCCAGCATGGGCGCCGGCGGTTCTCGGGCGCCGCGTGAGCGCCTGGCTTACCGCCGCCGACTTTCTCTTGACCAGCGCCAATGAACCTTTCCCACCCCGCTTCTACGGCTCGATCGCGACCCAGGCCCGTCACTTGCGGCGGGTTGCAGGCAGCACCGGGGGGACGGCCGATGCGTTCTCTGCCGGTAAGGGAATGCTCCTTTCCGCGCTTTGCCTTGGCATTGGAAAGCCGGAAGCGGCGCTGAAGTTTCTCTGCCGCGAGGCCGATCGCCAGATCCTTCCGGATGGGGGTCATGTTCAGCGTTGTCCCGCCCTGCACCTCGACGTGATGCGCGATCTTCTCGACATTCGCTCGACACTAAACGCCGCGCGGATCGAAGTTCCCGCCAGCCTTCTCGGCGGGATCGACAGGATGGCGCCGATGCTGAGAGCGCTGAGGTTGGGTGACGGCAGCCTTGCGCTGTTCCACGGCGGCAAGGAAGGAGATCGCCGGCTGCTGGACGCGGTGCTTGCCCGCTCGGGCGTGAAGAGCAAGGCCTTGGACAACGGCCGACACGTCGGATTTCAGCGGCTTGCCGCCGGTCGCACGATCATCGTCCTGGATGCAGGGGCGCCGCCATCAGTTCACGACGATCAACTCGGCCATGCCGCGCCCCTTTCGTTCGAAATGAGCGTCGGGCGGGATCGTCTCGTCGTGAACTGCGGCAGCTTCGCGGGCGACGACCGGGAATGGCGGGATGCCATGAGGAGCGCCGATGCCCACTCGACGTTGATCGTCAAGGATACCAGCGTCTCCGAGATCCGACCGGACGGACGATTGGCGATCCGACCGATCGAGGTTGCCGCCGAGAGACGGGAATCGGAAGGTTCGGTGTGGGTCGAAGCCACCCACGACGGATATCGCCGGCCGTTCGGAGTGGTTCATGCGCGCCGGCTTTATCTCCACGAGTCGGGAGACGACATCCGCGGCGAGGATCGTCTCGACGGGCCTGGGCGCGACCCCTTCAAGGTCCGCTTTCACTTGCACCCAGCCGTTAAGGCAACCGCCGACGGAGACCCCGCAACCGTGCTTTTGACGGTGCCCGGAGGAGCCGGATGGCGCTTCATTGCGGCTGGGGGTATCGTCAGCTTGGAAGAAAGCGTTTATCTGGGAGCCTCCGATATGCCCAAGCGGAGCACACAGATCGTGATTGCCGGCGCACCGAAAGAAGACAGCGCCGAGGTCAAGTGGGCTTTCCAGCGCGAGGACGTCGGTGAGTGAAGCGTTGCGGCGGCGTGCCGCTTGCCGCCTTTGCGGTAGTCGTGTCTTCGACCGTGTCCTCTCTCTGGTTCCGACGCCACCAGCCAACGCCTTTGTGACCGCAGCCGCGCGTGACAATCCGCAAGATTGCTTTCCGCTCGACGTCTATCTTTGCCGCGACTGCGGCCACGTCCAGTTGCTTGACATCGTCGATCCGCTGCTCTTGTTCCAACACCGCCGCACGTCGATTCAAACCCTGCCGCTGACGATCGCCTATTTCCAGGCCTATGCAAACGAACTGGTGCAGCGTTTTCGGCCGAAGCAAGACGCGCTTGTCGTCGAGATTGGATCCAACGACGGCACAATGCTTCAGTATCTTGAAGAAGCCGGGATGCGCCCGCAAGGCGTGGAGCCGGCGGTCGATCTTGCCCGCAACGCCATCGCCCGAGGCATTCCGACGTTTCCAGGGTTCTTTTCGCCGGCGATCGCAGCTCGAATTGAAGAAGAGCGCGGACGCGCCGCGATGGTCATCGCCCACAGTGTTTTTGCCCACGCCGACGATCTGGTTGGGCTCCTTGAGGGGGTTCAGCAACTGCTCTCCCGCGACGGCGTGTTCGTGTTCGAGGTTGCCTACCTGCTCGACATGGTCGAGCGCGGCGCGGTCGACATGGTGCGCCACGAGAATCTCGATTATCATTCCATCGCGCCACTGATGCGCTTTCTTCACGCCAGCGACATGGAGTTGATCGGCGTGCAGCGCGTCGGCGGCGGCCGGTTGCGGGGATTTGCGCAACGGCTTGGCGGCCGCTACGCGGCCGACGGTTCGGTGGCGGAACTCTGCGCGCGGGAAGCCGACGCGACCCTGCGCGACCCCGCGACGTTCCGCA
>CAZRWU010000098.1:0-11805 GCA_964603915.1 uncultured Rhodospirillaceae bacterium | reverse complement strand
CGCTTCGCGGCGTTCAACGTGACATCGGTGATGACCGGAACCGGCTACGCGACAAGCGATTACTGGGCGTGGGGCGGCTTCGCCGGACCGGTCTTTTTCTATCTCATGTTCATCGGCGGCTGCACCGGATCGACGACATGCGGCATCAAGATCTTCCGGTTCCAGGTGCTGTACGCCGCGACCCAGACCCAGTTTCATCACCTGCTCCGCCCCCACGGCGTGTTCATTCCATACTACAACAACCGGCCGATTCCCGACGACGTGATCACCTCCGTCCTCAGCTTCTTCTTTCTGTATGGCGTGTGCTTCGCGCTTCTCGCCGTCGCTCTCGGCATGCTCGGTCTCGACTTCGTGACCGCGGTGTCGAGCGCCGCCACGGCGATCTCCAACGTCGGTCCCGGCCTTGGCCCAATCGTCGGGCCGGCGGGCAATTTCCAGGCTCTGCCCGACGCCGCCAAGTGGCTGCTCTCGGCGGGCATGCTGCTCGGCCGACTCGAATTGTTCACGGTCCTGATGCTGTTCACCGCCGTTCTTTGGCGCGGCTGAGGATTTTCCAATGCGCGATCATGTCGTCCGGCTGCTTGCCGCCCTGGTCGGTTTCGACACCACCTCGGCGAAGTCCAACATCGCGCTGATCGACTTCGTCGCCTCATACCTGCGCGACCATGGAGTCGAGGCGCGGCGGGTCGGCAACGACGACGGCGGCAAGGCGAGCCTGTTCGCGGCGCTCGGGCCGCCGGTTCCGGGCGGCATCGTGCTCTCGGGCCACACCGATGTGGTGCCGGTGACGGGGCAGGAGTGGCGTTCGGACCCGTTTCGCCTTGTCGAACGCGACGGCCGGCTGTACGGCCGCGGCGCGGCGGACATGAAAAGCTTCATCGCCGTCGCTCTCGCCATGGTTCCGGCGTTGCAGGCGCGCCGGCTGCGCGTTCCCGTCCATCTCGCGTTCTCCCACGACGAAGAGGTCGGGTGCCTCGGCGCCCCGGCGTTGATCGCGCGGATGGGCCGCGAACTTCCGAAACCGGCGCTGGCGATCGTCGGCGAGCCCTCGGAAATGAAACTCGCCGCCGCCCACCGCGGCGTTTCGACCTTCGTGACCGCGATCACGGGACGGTCGGGTCACGCAGGGGCGCCTTGGCGCGGCGTCAACGCCATTGCCTGCGCCGCCGAGTGCATCGCGTTCCTGAGCCGGCTCGGGGCCGATCCGGACGGACCCGCCGCCGGGCAAGACGACGACGAGGACGCCGCGTCGACAACGATCAACGTCGGCGCGATCGCGGGCGGCGAAGCCGTCAACATCATCGCCGAACACTGCCGCTTCGCCTGGGAATGCCGGCCAGGGGCGGACGACGACGCGGAAACCGTCCGCGCCCGGCTGCAGGACTACGCCGAGGCCGTTCTTCTCCCCGCCATGCGCCGCCGCGCGCCCGGCGCCGCCATCGTCAGCGAGGTCAAGGTGGCGGTGCCGCCGCTGCGGCCGACGCGCGCGGCCGACGTCGCCAGCCTTGCCCTGCGGTTCGCCGAAGGACGAACGCGCCGCTCCGTTCCTTTCGCCTCGGAGGCCGGATTGTTCCAGCGCGCCGGCATTCCCGCCTTCGTCTGCGGCCCGGGCAGCTTCCGTCAGGCGCACCGACCGGACGAGTTCGTCGCCCTGGAGCAGATCAACGCCTGCATCCGCTTCCTGGAACGGGTGGCCGCGTGGGCGGAGCGCGGATAAACATCGGGGTCGATTTTCTTATAAAGCCGCCGAAACTACTCCAAATGGAGAGGGCGGTGAAAGGGTTATTCCAATATTCGCGCAGGCTGTTCCTGTGTACGGAGGGAAAAAACAACATGATGGGTAGATCATCATCGCGGCGATCCGCGTCCAGTTAAGAATGAAAATCAAAGTTGACAAGATTCCGACAAGATATAGTCCGGAGCGCTTGTGTAAAAAGATCTTGCGGCAGGACATCGCCTTATCTTACACTTCGTCCAAGGTCGCCGTTTGATCGGCGAATATAAAAACTGCAAAAATCAAGAACAAGAAAAGGCCAATGGGAGGAAGTGAATGTCCCCGACGGACTGTGCCTCGGGGTTTGCCCGTTGCGGCGATCTCGACGGATACGAAGGCGCGCTCGGCGGTCTCGATCGCCGCAGTTTCTTGAAATTCTGCACGGGAGTCGCCGCGACCCTGGGACTCGCGCCTTGCTTCGGCGCCCGCATCGCCGAGGCGGCGACCGCCCCGACGCGGCCTCCCGTATTCTGGCTCTCCGGACAGGCCTGCACCGGCTGCACGGAAACGCTGCTCCGCGCCTATCACCCAACCGTCGAGTCCCTGATCCTCGACATGATCTCGCTCGACTATCACGAGACCCTGTGCGCCGGCGCCGGCGTTCAGGCGGAAGAGTTCAAGGACCAGTCCCTCAAGCGGAACTGGGGCAACTACGTGCTGATCATCGACGGCGCGATCCCCACCAAGGACGGCGGCGTGTACTGCAAGATCGCCGGGCACACGATGCTGGAGAGCGTCCGCTCGGCGGCGGAGGGAGCGGCCGCCATCATCGCCATGGGCTCATGCGCGGCGTGGGGCGGCATCCCGTCCAGCGATCCCAACCCGACCGAGGCCAGGTCGGCGCAGGAGGTCCTGCCGGACAAGACGATCATCGCGATCCCCGGCTGTCCGCCGAGCCCCTACAACTTCCTGTCGACCGTTCTTTATCTGCTGACCTTCGGCGCGCCGCCGGAACTCGACGAGCGGAACCGGCCGAAGTTCGCTTACGGCCGGCTGATTCATGAAAACTGCGAGCGCCGGCCGCACTTCGACGCCGGCCGCTTCGCCCTCGAATTCGGCGACGCCGGCCATCGCCTCGGCTGGTGCCTGTACAAGCTCGGCTGCAAGGGCCCGGAGACCTTCGCCAATTGTCCGGCGATCGGCTTCAACGACGCCGGCGAGGGGTCCTGGCCGGTCGGCAGCGGCCATCCGTGCTTCGGCTGCACCGAGAAAGGCGTCGGCTTCACCAAGCCGATCCACGCCATGGCCGAGGTGCTGACGGTCGCGCCGCCGACGGCGTTCCCGCAGGTCGGCGAGACCAAAGGCCAAGGGATAACGCCCGGCGCCGCGGCGCTGGCCGCCGGCGTGGCCGGGCTCGCCGTCGGCGCCGGCGGGGTGCTCGCCAGCCGGCTCGGCAAGGCGCCGGCTTCCGATGCGGGCGACGCCGCGCCTCCCGACGGCGCCGAGAAGCGGCGATAGGGGCTCGCCATGTCGATCGATCGTCGCGCCTTCCTCTCCCGGATCGCGGCCGGCGGCGCGGCCGCCGCCGTCGCCGGCGTCGGCGCCGACGCCCGGGCGTTGCAGCGGGCGCCCAAGCCGCGCCTGCCGGACGCGGTGGGACTGCTTTACGATTCGACGCTTTGCGTCGGCTGCAAGGCCTGCGTCGCCGGCTGCAAGCAAGCCAACGGCAAGCCGGCCGAGCGATCCGCCGATCAAGCCGCATGGAACAGCAGGGTGACGTCGGACCAGGGGAGCTGGGTTGTTCGCGAGACCGGCGATCATCAGCCGATCTGGGACACGCCGCGGGACACCTCCGGGGACACCTTGAACGTGATCAAGGCCTACATCAACGGCAGCGCCGAGGTGAAGGACCGCGAGGAGGACGGGTTCGCCTTCATCAAGCGCCAGTGCCTGCACTGCAACGATCCTTCGTGCGTCTCCGCCTGCCCGGTCTCGGCGATGATCAAGGATCCCGAAACCGGCATCGTCCGCCACGATGTCGGCCGCTGCATCGGCTGCCGCTACTGCGTTTTCGCCTGTCCGTTCGGCATCCCGAAGTTTCAGTACGACACCGCGTTCGGCAGAATCGCGAAATGCGAGCTCTGCCATCACCTTCTCGACAAGGGCGAGCTTCCCGGCTGCGTTGCGGCGTGCCCGACCGGCGCCACGCTGTTCGGCCGGGTCGAGGATCTGGAAAAGGAGGCGCGCCGCCGCATCCAGCTCAAGCCCGGCGACACCTACCTGTTTCCGCGCGGCGACATCAACAACCGCTACGGCCCGCACGCGCCGCCGCACGAGAGGATCGTCGCCGCCGCGTACCGCCCCGAGGTCTACGGCGATACCGTTCTCGGCGGCACCCAGGCGCTTTATCTCTCGGCGGTCTCCTTCGACAAGCTCGGCCTGCCCTACGGCCCGCACATTCCCGACGCGATGTACGCAACGCAGACGGAAGGGGTGCAGCACTTCCTTTACACGGGAATGATCGCGCCGGCGGTGGTGTTGACGGCGCTCATTCTCATCGCCCGGCGCAACGCCGATCAGCATCATCACGAAGCCGAAGAGGGCGAGGGGGACACGCGAGGGACACCAGAGCCATGACGGTTGACAGCCATTCGCCGCTCGGCGGCCGCATCGTCACGCCGCCCTTCCTCGTCCTGCTGGTCATTTTTTTCGTCGCGCTGATCGTCCTGACGCAGCGCTTCGCCTTCGGCCTCGGCAGCGTCACCAACCTCAACGACGGCTATCCGTGGGGCATCTGGATCGCCATCGATCTCATCATCGGCACCGCGCTCGGCTGCGGCGGGCTGGTGATGGCGCTCCTGGTCTATATCCTCAATCGCGGCGAATACCACCCGCTCGCCCGCGCCGGCCTGATGACCAGCCTGTTCGGCTACAGCCTCGGCGCGTTCGCGGTGCTGATCGATCTCGGGCGTTACTGGCAGGGGCACAATATCCTGCTGCCGTGGCTGTGGAACCCCAATTCGGTGCTGCTCGAGACGGCGCTGTGCATTTTCGCCTACATCATCGTGCTCGCCATCGAGTTCTCGCCGGCTCTGTTCGAGCGGATGGGCTTCAGGCAAGCGCGGCGACGGGTCCATAGGGTGCTGTTCGTCTTTACCGGCATCGGCGTCCTGCTGCCGATGATGCACCAGTCGTCGATGGGCACCGTCGTCATTCTGCTCGGCCACCAGCTCTCGCCCTTGTGGCAGTCGCCGATGCTGACCGTCAACTTCCTGGTGACCGCGTTCACCATGGGCTTCGCCATCGTCGCCTTCGAATCGGTGTTGTCGTCGGTCGGCTTCAAGCGTCCTTTCGAGAGCCGCATCCTCGGCAAGCTCGCCGGCATCATGGCGTGGTTCATGCTCGTCTTCGTCATCATCCGCCTTGCCGACGTCATCCGGATCGGGGCGCTGCCGCTGGCGTTCGAGCCGGGCGCTCAAGCGCTCTCGTTCTGGATCGAAACGATCGCGGGCCTCGCCGCGGCGCTGCTTCTGCTGCCCAAGCGCAACCGGCCCAGCCCGCGCTATGTCTTTCTCGGCGCCTCGGCCATGCTCCTCAACGGCGCGCTCTACCGGCTGAACGCGTACCTGATCGGCTACGATCCGGGAAACGGCTGGCAATACTTTCCCTCGATCGGAGAAATCCTGGTGACGCTCGGCATTTTCAGCCTGGAGATCATGCTCTACCTGGCGCTGGTCAAACTGCTGCCGGTCTTGCACACGGTCGGGCAGCGGACCGCCACGCCGCCCTCCGCCGGGACGCCGGGCGCGTCCGCGACGCCATCATAAAGCGCCAACGGCGCAGAGTTCGGGAGGACTTCCATGCGCATTACCGTCGACCCCGTCACCCGGATCGAGGGCCACCTGCGCGTCGACTGCGAGGTCGACAACGGCGCGGTCGCCAACGCCTGGTCGTCGGGACAGATGTGGCGCGGCATCGAGACGATCCTCAAGGGCCGCGATCCGCGCGACGCCTGGATCTTCGCGCAGCGCATCTGCGGCGTGTGCACCACCGTCCACGCCATCGTATCGGTGCGCGCGATCGAGAACGCGCTTCAGCTCGACGTTCCCCTCAACGCCCAGTACATCCGCAACCTGATCATCGCGGCGCACGGCGTCCACGACCACATCGTCCACTTCTATCAGCTCTCGGCGCTCGATTGGGTGGATATCGTCTCGGCCCTCGAAGCCGATCCGAAGAAGGCGGCGGAAGTCGCGCAGAGCCTGTCGGACTGGCCGCGCAACAGCGCCAGCGAGTTCGCCCGCGTTCAGGAAAAAATGAAGCAGTTCGTCGGCTCGGGACAACTCGGCGTCTTCGGCAGCGGCTACTGGGGCCATCCGGCGATGAAACTGCCGCCCGAGGTCAACCTGCTCGCCGTGGTCCACTACATGCAGGCCCTCGAATACCAGCGCAAGGCCAACCAGATCGTCGCCATCCTCGGCGCCAAGACGCCGCACATCCAGAACCTCGCCGTCGGCGGCGTCGCCAATCCCCTCAACCCGGACAGCCAGTCGACTTTGACGCTGGAGCGGCTCTACAAGGTCAAGTCGCACATCGACGAGCTCGGCGACTTCGTCAACAACGTCTACCTCGTCGACGTCGCGGCGATCGGCGCCCTTTACGCCGACTGGACCCAGTACGGCGCCGGCGTGACCAACTATCTGTCGGTTCCCGACATGCCGCTCGACTCCAAGGGAACCGAGTTCGCGCTGCCGGGCGGCTACATCGCCGCCGGCGACGGCGGCGCGTTCAAGCCGATTTCGAGCTATCGCGATGGCTATTTCGAGAACGGCGTCGCGGAAAGCGTCAAGCATGCCTGGTATGCCGGCGACCAGGCCGCGCTGCATCCCTACCAGGGCGAGACCGAGCCCCAGTACACGGATTTCGCGGACGACGGCAAGTATTCCTGGGTGAAGGCGCCGACCTTCTATGGCGAGCGCGCTCAGGTCGGGCCGCTGGCGAATGTCCTGGCGATGGTCGCCGCCGGCCACGAGCCGACGATCCGTCATCTCAACCGGCTGCTGTCGACCGCCGGCGCGGTGGCGGGGAGCGAAATTCCGCCCGCGGCGCTGCACTCGACCATCGGCCGCCATGCCGCCCGGGCGGTCCGCTGCGCCGTCCTCCAGGAAACCCTCAAAAATCAGTGGGACCTGTTGATGGCGAACATCGCCAAGGGCGACTTTACCACCTATAATCGGCCGATGTTCCCCAGGGGCGAGATCCGCGGGTTCGGCTATCACGAGGCGCCGCGCGGGGTTCTCTCCCACTGGGCGGTTATCGCCAATGGCAAGTTGAAGAACTATCAGGCTGTCGTGCCGAGCACATGGAACGCCGGACCCCGGGATGACAACGACGCGCTGGGCCCGTATGAAGCATCCTTGATCGGCAACCCGATCGCCGATCCCGTAAGGCCGCTCGAGGTGATCAGGACCATCCACTCGTTCGACCCGTGTCTTGCCTGCGCCGTGCATCTCCTCGATGCCGACCGCCGCGAAATCGTCCGCGTCAAGGCGCTGTGAGGAGCGCGCCGCGATCGAAGCGCCAAGGCATGAATTCCGGGATGCGCGCGCCGGCTTTGTGAATGGCGGGGGAAGCCGCGGGTGGCGAGAGGTCGCATGATCCCTCGCCACCCGTTCCGGCGGGGCGGGCGATGACGCCCGACAGGCGCGCGCTCGTCCTGGGCGTCGGCAACATTCTTTTGACCGACGAGGGCGTGGGGGTGCGCGTCGTCGAGGCGTTCCAGCGGCGCTACGTCACGCCTCAAGACGTCGACGTGCTCGACGGCGGAACGGCGGGCATGGACCTCCTCGACGCCCTCTCCGGGCGCAGCCACGTCGTCATCGTCGACGCCGTGCGCACCGGCGCCGAGCCGGGAACGATCGTCCGCCTCGCCGGTCCGGACGTGCCGGCGCTGTTCAACAACCGCATTTCGCCGCACCAGCTCGGGATCTCCGACGTCCTCGCCATCCTCAAGCTCGTCGACGAGGAGCCCCGGCACATCGCCTTGATCGGCATCGAGCCCGCCGATCTCGATCTGGGCCTGGAACTCTCGGGCGCGATCGCGGCCAAGATCGACGCCCTGGTCGAGCTGGTGGCGGCCGAACTGCGCGGCCACGGTTTCGCCGTGAACCCAGCAACCTGAGTTTCGCAAACGACGGGTTGCGGCGCCCGCCCGGGATCGCCTTGCGCGTCGCGCCGTTCCGGGCCATCCTAAGTTTTTGGGAGGGGGTTCTTGGCAGGGTTCCGCCCGCGCGACGGCGAAGGGCGACCGGCCACTCCCCATACCCGCTCATGGAGAGCCAACAATGAGAGTTTTTCAGGTGGAAGGCGGCTGGTCGCGGGACAATGTGCGGATCGGCGAGCGTCCGGATCCACAGCCCGGGCCGGGCCGGGTCCGGCTGAGAATGCGGACGTCCGCCCTCAATTACCGCGATCTTCTCGTGCCCGAGCGGGGATACGGCTCGCGAATGAAAGAGCTGCCGCTGATCATGCTCAGCGACGGGGTGGGTGTCGTCGATGCGATCGGGGACGGCGTCGCCGGCGTGAAAGAGGGGGACCGCGTCTGCCCCTTGTTCTTTCAGAGCTGGATCGGCGGCGAACCCGACGAAGAACGACTCGGGCTGAGTTTGGGGTCCGAACTGGACGGGACCATGGCCGAGTTCATGGTCCTCCCCGAGCACGGCGTCGCGCCGGCGCCGGCCTTCCTCAGCGATCTCGAGGCCGCGTCGCTGCCCACGGCGGGGGTGACGGCATGGAGCGCGCTCGTCACCGAAGGCCAGGTCAAGCCGGGTCAGGTGGTGCTGGTGCAGGGCACCGGCGGCGTATCCGTGTTCGCGCTGCAATTCGCCAAGCTGCTGGGCGCTTTCGTCATCGTCACCTCGTCGAGCGACGAGAAACTCGAGCGGGCGCGCGGCCTGGGCGCCGATGCCTGCATCAACTACCGGACGACGCCCGAGTGGGGCAAGCGCGCCCGGGAGATCGCCGGCGGCGACGGGGTGGATCATATCGTCGAGGTCGGCGGCCAAGGCACGCTGCCGCAGTCCTTGCGGGCGATCCGCGCCGGCGGGACGATCAGCATGATCGGCGTGCTGTCGGGGGGAGTCATGGACGCGCGGCTCGGTCTCGTCGTAACCCGGCATGTCCGCCTGCAAGGGATCACCGTCGGCAGCCGGGACGATTTCCAGGCCATGGCCCGGGCCATGGCGCAACACCGGCTGCATCCGGCCATCGACGAGCGGGTGTTCGCCTTCGAGGAGCTGCATCAGGCGCTGGATTATCTGGCGAACGGCCGCCACTTCGGCAAGATCTGCATCCGGCACTGAACGAGACCCGCCGCCGCGCCCTGCCATGGGTTAATGCTCGAAACGCGCAGCGGGTTTAGCTGAGGGGAAGGCGGTAGGACGGAGGGGCGAAGTCATGCAACCGCAGACATTCCGCAAGTGGCTGGCCGAGCGTGGCTGCGCCTTCGAGGAGCACCCGCGCGGCAAGGGCATCGGGCATCCGTCGGTCACCGTCCGCCGCGAGGGGCGGCGGGCGGAGCTGCCGCTGGTCGGCGCCAAGGAGAACCTCGATCCCGATGTGGTGTCGGCGATCGTGGACGAACTCGGCCTCGATCCCGCCGAGTTGCCCGGCCCGCAAAGCCGGACGTAACGCTTTTCAACGCAAACGCGGCGAGTCCTCCTCATGGCCATCGCTCTTGCCCATCACGAATTCGGCGCCGGCGAGCCGCTCGTCATCCTGCACGGGCTGTTCGGCTCGGGGCGGAACTGGCAGGCGATCGCCAAGCGGCTTGCCGACTCTTACCGCGTCTACACCGTCGATCTGCGCAATCACGGCCGCTCGCCATGGTCCCCGACCATGACGTTCGCGGAGATGGTCGAGGACCTGAAGACGTTCCTCGACCGCCACGACCTGCAGCGCGCGATCATTCTCGGTCACAGCGTCGGCGGCAAGACCGCGATGGCTTTCACCCTCGAGCATCCCGAGCGCACGGCGGCGCTCATCGTCGTCGATATCGCCCCCGTCGCCTACGATCACTCCTTCCTGCCGCTGGTCGAGGCGATGCAGGCGGTCGACCTGCGCGGCCTCAAGCGCCGCGCCGAGGTCGAGGCGCGTCTCGCCGAGACGATCCCCGACACGCCGACCCGCAAGTTCCTCATCCAGAACCTCGTCGCCAAGGGCCATGGCCATGGGCTCAAATGGCGCATCAATCTTGACGCGATCGGCGGGGCGATGAGCGAACTCACCGGCTTTCCCGACGAAAAAGAGCACGAATACGAGGGCCGGGTCCTCTTCATCAGTGGCCAGCGCTCGGATTACATCGCCAGGGAGCACCACGACCCGATCTTCGCGCTGTTTCCCCAGGCCGAGTTCGCCGTCATCCCGGATGCCGGCCACCGCGTTCACGCCGAGCAGCCCGACGCTTTCCTGGACAGCGTCGTCACCTTCCTGGAAAGCGCCTACGCCTGACCCGAGCGGCTTGGCGCGGCGCGGCCGCCGCTCTTTGCGTGATCCAAGCCCGCCGCCATCCCGTAACCGGTACAACGCGCGCGTCATCAACCCGAACCGTCAACGCCGGGACATCCCGAAAGCATGGAGTTTATGATGCGTTTCATCACGACCACGAAAGCCGTCGCCGTCGCCGCCGCACTTGCCGTTTCCGCCGGCGCGATGCCGCCGAGCGCGCTTGCTTCGCAACATGAAAGCGGCAAGACCATCGTCGAGACCGCGGTCGACGCCGGGCAGTTCAAGACGCTCGTCGCCGCCATCGAGGCGGCCGGCCTGACCGAGACTCTCGAAGGCAAGGGTCCCTTCACGGTGTTCGCGCCGACCGACGCCGCCTTCGCCAAGCTGCCGGAAGGCACGGTGGAGAACCTGCTGCAGCCCGAGAACAAGGAGCGGCTCGTTCAAATTCTGACCTACCACGTCGTGCCCGGCGAAGTGACGTCGGATGCGGTCAGCCCGAGCGCGCCCACCGAGCTGACCACCGTCGAGGGACAGGCTCTTTCGGTCGCGGCGAAGAACGGAGGCGTCGTCGTCAACGACGCCGCCCAGGTGGTGTCCGCCGATGTCGACGCGAGCAATGGCGTGATCCACGCGATCGACAGCGTCCTGATCCCCCAATAGCCCCAAAGCGCGGCGCTGTCGCGATGGCGCAGCCTGGCTCACCCCCAGCCAGGCTGCGCTTGTTTTCGTTCGCTCCGCCGGCATCGCCGGCCTTGGAAACCAGACGCTCAGGGGCAATCGCGTCAATCTCGCGGCGCCAATCCCGCCGAGCCTGGTCAACGGCCCCCCGTTGCGATCGGAAATCCGTCGCCGGATGCTCATATGCTTTGGAAAGCGCCGATCGTCCGCGCGGCGCGCGGGTTCTCGCCGCTATCCCGTCGCGACATCCCGTCGTGACAACCGGCCGGAGCAGGGACTTGGGACCGTATGACCGCTGGATCGTGCCGCGCCTGACGCACCTCGTGATGCGCAGCCCCCGGCTTGCGGCCTACCGCCAGCGGGCCGTGGCGCGGGCGCGGGGCGAGGTCCTGGAAATCGGCATCGGCTCCGGGCTGAACCTTCCTTTCTACCGCCACGGCGTGCGCCGGGTGCTCGGCGTCGAGCCGTCCCTGCCGCTCGCCCGCCTCGCGCGGGAGGGCGCGCGGGGGCTTCCGGTTCCCCTTGATGTCGTGATTGGCACGGCCGAGGCGCTGCCCATGCCGGACGCCAGCGTCGATACTGTCGTGACGACCTGGTCGCTGTGCTCGATTCCCGACCCGCTCAAAGCCTTGCGCGAGGCGCGGCGCGTTCTGAAGGGCGAGGGCGAACTCATCTTCATCGAGCATGGCCGCGCTCCCGAGCCGAACGTCGCGCGCTGGCAGGACCGCCTGACGCCGCTCTGGCGCCGCTGCGCCGGCGGCTGCCATCTCAACCGGCCGGTCGATGCCCTCGTTCGAGACGCCGGGTTCGCCATCCAAAAGCTTGACGCGGGCTACATGGGCGCGCCGCGGTTCCTCGCCTTCATGTACGAGGGGATCGCGACACCGCTCTGACGCGCATCGGGCGCG
>CAZRWU010000097.1:0-11837 GCA_964603915.1 uncultured Rhodospirillaceae bacterium | reverse complement strand
CTCCTCACCGCCCTCAAACACCACCAACGTCACAGTGTAGCTGCCCGCGGGACGCCGCTCTCGACGCCCGAGAGGAACCCTGACCTGCGGTTGAACCCAGGGCACCCGATCGGAGTCCGGTATGGGAGCAATTTCCCCAGAGTGAAGACTTGGTCTTGCTCCCACCGGCGTTTCAAACATCCGGATGGGCCCAGGCGCCATCGTCACCCCGATGCGAAGAATCGGGCTACCCCGATCAGTCACCTCGAAGCCCAACGCCCGCAATGAATCGAGGGCCGCGATCCGCGCTTGTACGTACAGCGGATCGCTGCGGAAGGACGGATCGTCGGTACTGAACTCAACGTTAATCGGGCTCCCGGCCGGCGGCATCGGGCCAATCCCGCTGGCGGAGACATAACCGAAACCGGAGGGCTGCTCGCGACCATCGGTCGGATCGACCGCAGCGGCCGGTGGCAGCGTCAAGGCGGCGATGATCCCTGCGATCGCGCCCGTACAGCCGACGCTCCGCAAGGTCGAAAACAAAACCTTCATGATCCGCTTCTCCATTCCAGCAGAGGCGCCAGCTTCAATGCGTATGCTTTTACCCTCTGAAGCGTTCTTCGCAAATGGCGGAATGGGAAAAGAATGGTCCAGCCCTTTCCGCCGGGTCTGGTCGGGGCTGGACCGCTCTTGCGCCTGCCGTCCTTGGGAGAGGTTGAAGGCGGCAGGAGTGCCACACAGGAGAGCTTCAGTAAATCCCTATTCGGCGGATGTGTCCATCTGATTTTCTCGCATTCGGTTCAAGGCGGTCTCCCTGCAATCCCGTGCCCAAAATAGCGGCGTTCTTCGCGACGGAAACCGACTCTTGCCCCGTCGCCGCCCTTACAGACTGCGGCGGCGGGCCATCGCCGCCAGCACCGTCACCGCTGCGCCGAAGAGATAGATCGAGGCCGGAAGCGGCGTCGGATATGGAGCATCGGAAGGAGCTTGCAGGGCGCTCAACATCGCATTCGCCAGCACCGCGTGGCCGGCCGTCGTGAAATGCAGCTCATCCCAGAACAAATGCTCATTGGGTCCAGGCGCGATGCAAATGTCGCCACCGCCGCCATACAACTGCGCATTGGTCAAACACGGATTGACGACATCGACAAGGCCATAGGCAAGGGGATCGGCAAACACCTGCTGCGCCAAGCCGAACATGTCGAACAGGGTCACCTCGGGGCCGTTCAAGGACTGAACGGAGGAAGCAAGCCGGAGATTGAAGTCCGCCGAAAATGAATTGGCCAAGTCATGGACCGCGGCGTAAGCGGGAGTGAAACCGATCGGCGCGGCATTCGGCACGAGAAAATGTTGCGCGCCCGCGCTGTGCAGTAAATCCACCATGCCGACGATGTCGTTGGCCGCCTTGGCTGCGGTGCTGTCGCGGATCGCGGCCGCTTCTGCAGGATTGGCGATGGCCGCATCGATGCCGCGCAGCAAATTGTTGTTTCCACCGTAAACGATGTAAAGGGCATGGGGATCGGCATTGCCAAAAAGATACCGCGCGCGGAACAGGTTGACCTGATTTTGAAGCGACAAGGGGCTCTCGCCGAAGATGACCGGTATGCTGAAGTCGGTTCCTGCGCCGCCGAAGGCGTAATTCGTGCCGCCGGCGAGGACGGGTTTGGACTCAAGGCCAAGCTGAGCAGCCATATGTTCCGCATAGACCGGGCCGTTGGAAAAGCGGCCCTGGTATGGCGGAGCCGGAATGGCGTTAGCCGTCGCCGCATACGCGTTGCCGCTATCCGACAGGCTATCGCCAAAAACGAACAACCGGGTGTAGTCGATGCTCGCCGCTTGTCCAACCGCTGGAGCGCAGGAAAGAGCGACGACAACAAGGTATAGCCAGAAACGTTTCAGCATCTTTGGATCCCGCATTGAAGGAAAAGAGCGTTCGCTGGCGGATTCTCGAATGCATGCGCCGCCGGTAACCGACTCTCCAGAGAGAACCCGGCTAACCGGCTTCGGTTCCACAATGCGTGGATAAACTCGCCGATCCGCCTTTGCTCAGCGCAACTGTCCGGCGCGGCGGCCGGTCACGGGTGGCGGCGGTGGCCGTGACCAAGACTGCCCTGGCGATTCTTCGTCGAACAGTTCGGTCAGATTCTGCATCATGGTGCCGCCCAGTTCTTCCGCATCGACCAGCGTGACCGCGCGCCGATAATAGCGGGTGACGTCGTGACCGATCCCGATCGCGGTTACCTCGACGGGGGACTGCGTTTCGATCCAGTTGATCACATCGCGCAGGTGCCGCTCAAGGTAGTTGCCGGGATTGGCCGACAGCGTCGCATCGTCCACCGGGGCTCCATCCGAGATCACCATCATGATGCGGCGCTGCTCGGGCCGGCCAAGGAGCCGATGGTGCGCCCATAAAAGCGCCTCGCCATCGATATTCTCCTTGAGGAGGCCCTCGCGCAGCATCAAGCCCAAATTCCGTCGCGCGCGGCGCCAGGGCTGTTCGGCGTCCTTGTAAATGATATGCCGCAGATCGTTCAGCCGCCCCGGATTTTTCGGCTTGCCTTCCGAAACCCACCGCTCGCGCGACATGCCGCCTTTCCAGGCGCGGGTCGTGAACCCGAGAATCTCCACTTTGACGCCGCACCGCTCGAGCGTGCGGGCGAGGATATCGGCGCTCATCGCCGCAACGGTGATCGGGCGGCCGCGCATCGAGCCTGAGTTGTCGATCAACAGGGCGACAACAGTATCCCGAAAGGTGGTTTCCTTTTCCTGCTTGAAGCTGAGTGGATGCAGCGGATCGACCACCACGCGCGCCAAGCGGGCGGCGTCCAAGGTGCCTTCTTCGAGATCGAAGTCCCACGACCGGGTTTGCTTGGCGAGCAGCCGCCGCTGCAGGCGGTTGGCCAGCCGGGAAACGACGCTCTCGAGATTGGCGAGCTGCTGATCGAGCTGATAGCGAAGGCGAGTCAGTTCTTCTGCGTCACACAGGCTGCTCGCGGATACGACCTCATCGAAGCGATTGGTGTACGGCCGGTAAATGCTGGCGTCGTTTTCGCCGGAATCGGACCGGCGCTCTCGCCGTGACGACGGACCCGCTGGAGCGGTGCCGCCGTCGCCCGGCATCTCCGCATCGTCGGGGATGTCGACGCCGAGTTCAAATTCCTCGCGGCTGGCGCTGCTGCTGCCTGTCTTGGCGCCGCTTTCACCGCGCGGGTCCTGACGCTCGCTGCGCGCGCTCTCATCCGCTTCGGGATCGCTGCTCTGCTCGTCATCCGAGTCGTCTTCCTGCTGCAACGACGGATCGTCGTCGTCGATCAACTCAAGAGAGTGGATCAGCTCGGCGGCGGCGGCGGCGTACGACTTTTGATCGGCGAGGCTCTCGGCGAGCTTGCGCATTTGCGGGCCGCAACGCTCGTTCAACACCGGCCGCCATGAATCGACCATCGCCGTCGCGCTTGCAGGCGTATCCTGGCCGCTCAGCCGCTCGCGTACGAGCAAGGCCACGGCATCGACAAGAAACGAGGGATCGCGCTCGGACACCGAGGCATAACCACGCGCTTGGCATGTTTGTTCAAGAAGGGCGCCGAGATTGAGGCCGACGCCGGCCAGCCGCCGACTGCCGAGAGCCTGCACCCGAGCCCGCTCCATGGCATCGAACATGTCGCGCGCTTGCCGGCCTGTCGGCGCTCGCCGCTGATGCAGCTTGGCATCATGGTAACGCAACAGAAGCGCGAGCGAGTCGGCGGCTCCGCGCAGGTGCGAGAGTTCCGCCTTGGCGATATGGGTCGAGGGCGCCGGCAGCCGCACGCGCGCGCCGCGAATGTCGGCCGTACCCGGCGCATACGTCACCCCGACGTCGGGACGGTGCCCGACGGCGCGCACAGCCGCCGCCGTTACCCGCTTGATCAGCGTCGTATTGTCTTCACCCTGGCTCATGGCCTTGATTGCCCGATCAGCGGACAGCCGAGCGCATCGTCGATTCCGGCAACTCTTCACCGAGACAGCGCTGGTAGTACTCGGCGACGACCGGCCGCTCGACCTCGTCGCATTTGTTGAGGAAGGTCAGGCGGAAGGCGATGCCGACATCGCCGAAGATCCGCGCATTTTCCGCCCATGTGATGACCGTTCGCGGCGACATGACCGTCGAAATGTCGCCGTTGATGAAGCCGCAGCGCGTAAGGTCGGCGAGTTCGACCATCGCTGCGACGATTTCGCGCCCTTCCTTGGTGTTGTAGTAAGGGACCTTGGCCAGAACGATCTGGCGTTCATCTTCGGCCGGCAGATAATTCAACGTCGCGACGATATTCCAGCGGTCCATCTGCCCCTGGTTGATCTGCTGCGTGCCGTGATACAGCCCCGTCGTATCGCCAAGGCCGATCGTGTTCGTCGTCGCGAACAACCGGAAATACGGATGCGGACGCATCACCCGATTTTGATCCAGAAGGGTCAACTTGCCTTCGACTTCCAGCACGCGCTGGATGACGAACATCACGTCGGGGCGGCCTGCGTCATACTCATCGAAGACCAGCGCAGTTGGATGCTGGAGCGCCCAGGGAAGCATGCCCTCGCGAAACTCCGTTACCTGCACGCCGTCGCGGATGACGATGGCGTCACGGCCGACGAGATCGATCCGGCTGATATGGCTGTCGAGATTGACCCTGATGCACGGCCAGTTCAGCCGCGCGGCGACCTGCTCGATATGCGTGGATTTTCCAGTCCCATGGTATCCTTGGATCATCACGCGTCGGTTGTGCGAAAATCCGGCGAGGATCGCAAGAGTTGTGTCATGATCGAAGCGATACGCTTCATCGATATCGGGAACATGGTCCTCGGGTACGCTGAACGCCGGGACTTCCAAATCGCTATCAATTCCGAAGGTCTGGCGCACGGACAAGACAATGTCGGGTGCGTCCAGGCGCTGCCGCGTGGAAGCGGTCTCCGTCGAGCCCAGAAATGTCATCACAAACCCATCTGGTTAACTGCTGATAAGGTATTTAGCGCCGCTTGTGGGATTTGCCACACTCATTCGCCAAGAGACTTCATGACGATCTGGTAAGCCGCGTTGATATCCTTGAAACGTTCTTCCGCGGCCTTGTCGCCGCCGTTGGCGTCGGGATGGTGAAGTTTCACCAGCGCCTTGTAGCGTGTCTTGACCATGGCGACGGTCAACGGTGGCTTGAGATCGAGGACCACCATCGCCTTTTCTTCCGCGCTCGCCGCGCGCCGCTTCGGCTCGCCATCGGCGCTGAAAACCGAGAAAGGGTCGTTGACGTTGAGGGGGTCGAAGGCAAACGCGCGAGCAGCCTGACCCATCCGCCACGACGGCCGTTGCCAGACCGTATCGAAACGCACATCGGCCTCGACTTCCTGCTCCGTCATGCCGGCATAATAGTTCCATGACGCATTGTACTGGCGGACATGGTCCAGGCAGAACCACCAGAATTCTCTGAGCTGGCGCCGCGATCTCGGCGCACGGTGCAGACCTTGGCCGCTGCACCCGGGCCAGTCGCACGCGCGCACCTCCCGTATGGGAATCTCTTCGTTACCCCGGCGCCGTGTCGTGTCGAAGTGCATGCTCATACTATGGTATGCAAAGGAATAGCAGGCAAGTTGGCATGAATCCTCTGGCCATTGCCGCCTTGACCGCTGCGAGCGGATGCGCCACCTTGCTCCCATCCGATGCTTCTGCCTTAGGTGGGATCATGCGCCGTGAGCATGGCCGAAATTCTTGAACGAAAGCTGACAGCGGCGCTCGCGCCGACGCGCTTGCGGATCATCGACGACTCTGCGCGTCATCGCGGCCATGCCGGCGCCCGCCCCGAAGGAGAGACGCATTTTCACGTCGAGATCGTCGCGCCGGCGTTCGAAGGACGCTCTCGTCTTGAGCGCCATCGGATGGTCACGGCCGTTCTTGCCGACGAGTTGGCGGCCTCTGTTCATGCTCTGAGCTTGAGCGCGCGCGCTCCTTCCGAGGATGACGGCGGCTGAGGGCGGCCGAGCGCGCACGACACATCAATCGTTTCCACGATAAAGATCCGGCCATTGTCGGCGAACGATAGGCCCGTCGCTGGCGAAGGCGTGGCAACTGTCGATGAGCGGCGGTTTGCCGGTCCTGTTCCGGGACTGCCGTTCGGCGCGGGCCGCCGCGATGGTTTGCATGGCGGTGGTCGTCACCGGCCCGAGAAGCAGATCGGTGAGGTGGGTGCAACCGCGCGCCCCGGCCATCTTGGCCAGAACTGTTTTTCGCCAGCCCGGTCCAATCCGTTCCCCGACGAGAGACGCGAAGATCGGGGTAATCGCGCCGCAGATATGAAAAGGACCGGCGTCCGTCGCGGCCTCGGCGGCTCTGACCGTAAGCTCGTCATCGAGAGTGAGGCGGATTTGCATGGCGTGGATCGGCTCGCCGCTCGCAATTCCGCCACGGTCCTGATTGTCGAACGAATAGGTCTTGGTGTCCGTCAGGCTTCCTTCGATGTCCCACAAGCCATCGCGCCTGCGGAAACCGCGACAGCGGATCTCGCGGGTGTGAATGTGGTCCCGGGGAGCGGCGCGGCTGAGCGGCATGGCATGCTATTCCTGGAATTGGTCGCCAAAGAAGGCGACTTGTCGCGTATGAAGCTGGGCGTGCAGCGCCCGGCCCAAGGCAAGGCAAATATCGGCGACGGAGACGACAGCCGTCACTCGCCCGCCGTCGAGCACCGGCAGATGGCTGACGTTGCGGATCCGCATCAAGTCGACGGCGTCCAATGCGAAATCCGAAGGATCGAGCGCGTCGGCCGGCCGATCCAGCAACGCGACCAGCGGCGTCGCGCGGGCGTCCGCGCCCTTCGCCACCACCTTCCGCACGATGTCCCGCTCCATCACCAGACCCGCAAAACGCCCTTCCGCATCCAGCACGGCGATGGCGCCGATGCCGCATCCGTCCATGACCTGCGCCGCCTCCTCGACGGTGGCGTCGAGAGACAGCGCTTGAATCGTCGCTCCTCCTTCGACGACATCCGGAACGATCCGCAGCGGCGGCATATCCTTGACGCTCATGGGCTGGGCTCCGACGAGGAAATTTCGCTGCCCGCAGAGTCGTCCGACCGCGGCGTGATGCGGATCGACGTGATCTGATGACGATGCCGGCGCAGGATCTCGAAACGCATGCCATAGAACATGAAGGCTTGTCCCACCTCGGGGATCCGCCTGACCTCGTGCAGCACCAGTCCGGCGATCGTCGCGGCGTCCTGGTCGGGCAGGCCCCAGTCGAAGCGGCGGTTCAGATCGCGGATGGTGACGCTGCCTTGCACAATGTAGCTGCCGTCCGGCTGGCGCACCACACCCGGGGCAGGAATATCATGCTCGTCGACAATATCGCCGACGATTTCCTCCAGGATGTCTTCCAGGGTCACGATCCCCATGAAGGTTCCGTACTCGTCAACAACCAGAGCGAAGTGTTCGCGCCGGCCTCGAAATGCCTGTAATTGATCGAGAAGGGTGGTGGAATCCGGCACAAACCATGGCTTGGCCGCCAGCGCCACGAGGTCGATGTTCTCGAACTGGCTCTCCGACCAGCGGACCGCCCGCAGCAGCGCCTTGGCGTGGATCACGCCGACAATGTTGTCCTGGTCGCCTCGCCACAGGGGGATGCGCGTGTAGGGGCTGGCCAGAACCTGGCTGACGATCATGTCGATCGGGCCGTCCGCATCGATCATGCTCACGTTCTTGCGATGGATCATGATTTCGCCGACTTCGACTTCGGTCAGATCGAGGATGCTCCGCAGCATCGCCCGTTCCTGCTGAACCGGTCCACCGCCGCCGGCGTGCAACTCGATCGCGCCGCGCAGTTCCTCTGAGCTTGGCCCAATTCCGGGTTGGGCGTGAGGATCCGACCCCAACAGCCGAAAGGTGCCATTGACGAGCGCCTGGATCGCGCTGGTGAATGGCGAGAGAACGCGAACGACCAAGCCGACCACCGGCGCTAGTCCCAGCGCCAGCCGATTGGCATGGCGAAAGGCGTAGGTTTTCGGGATGATCTCGGCGAAGACGAGGACCAGCAGAGTCATCGCCGCAGTGGCGTAAACGACGCCGGCCTCCCCGAAAAGCGTGATCATTAGACTTGTCGCCAGGGCCGAAGCGAGGATGTTGACGAGGTTGTTGCCGAGAAGGATGGTGCCGATCAGCCGGTCCGTTCGTTCGCGCAGACGGTTGACCATCATGGCGCGCTTGTCGCCATTCTGCGCCATCTGGTGCATGAGCGGACGGGACGCGACGGTGAGCGCTGTTTCGGATCCGGAAAAGAAAGCCGATAGAAAGAGGAGGGCGAGAATCGCTGCAAGAATTATCAGCATGTCATGGCCCCGAATTCGGCGGGCTGGCGGTTGAGGAAAGTCTGATCAGCCGGCTGTCTCATCCCGCAGGAGGCTAAGAACGTCCTCAAGGCGTACCTCCCTGCTGACGAACGCCTTGCCAATGCCGCGAACGAGAACGAAGGTGACGCACCCGTCTTGAACCTTCTTGTCTTGCGTCATGCGCTCGACAAGGCGCTCCGGCGCGACGCCGCTCAAGCGCTCGTCGACGCTTGTCGGAAGGCCGACTGCGGCGAGGTGTCGACGAACGCGGTCGGCATCCTCGCCGGGACAAAGGCTGAGCCGCACGGAAAGCCTGAAGGCCAAGACCATGCCGATCGCAACCGCTTCGCCGTGGAGCAGGACATGGCTGAAACCTGCCTGCGCTTCCAGGGCATGGCCGAAGGTATGGCCGAGGTTCAACAGCGCCCGCTGCCCCGCCTCGCGTTCATCCGCGGCGACGACGGCGGCTTTAGCCGCACAGCTGACGAGAACCGCCCGCTGTTGCGCCGCTCGGTCGCCCTCGCATAGCGCCTTCCCGAACGTTTCCAGCCAAGTGAAGAAGTCTGGATCGCCGATCAACCCATACTTGACGGTTTCTGCGTAACCGGCGCGTCGCTGGCGTGGATCGAGGCTGGCCAGAGTGCCAACGTCGGCCAGGACAAGCTGAGGCTGATGAAAAAGCCCGACGAGATTCTTGCCCTGGCGCGTATTGATGCCGGTCTTGCCGCCGACCGAGCTGTCGACCTGAGCCAGCAGCGTGGTCGGAACCTGGACGTAGGGCAAGCCCCGCAGCAGCACGCCGGCGGCGAAGCCGGTGATGTCGCCGACAACGCCGCCGCCAAGGGCGATCAGCGCCGTTGTCCGTTCGATCTTGTGGTCGAGAACGCGCTCGATGAGGGTCTCCAGATGCGCAAAGCTCTTGGTATGTTCGCCCGGCGGCAGGATGATCGAGGCATAGGCGATATTTGCCGCCTGCAGCGAGGCTTGCAGCGGCGCGAGATAGAGCGGAGCGACGTTGCCGTCGGTGACGATGACGACACGGGGCGCTTGCAGCACCGCGCACATGAGCGCTCCTGCCTCGGCCAGCAGGCCGTCGCCGACAACGATATCGTAAGAGCGGGCGCCAAGGTCGACGCGAACGACGTCCTTGGAAGGGGTGGCGTTTGCGAGGATTGTCGTCATGGCTTGCCGTGTGGGATCAGCGGCTCGTTCGGCCACGGCGCCGCCGCCAGTTCCCGCAAAACTTTCTGCACCGTGACTTCCGGCGGTTCCGGGCCCGTATCGACAATCACGTCGGCTTCCGCGTAGCGCGGATAGCGCTCCTTCATGAGCGCGTCAAGGCGGGCGCGTGGATCGCTTGTCTTGAGCAAGGGCCGATCGCTGCGCCGACTCGTGCGCTCGACCAGCGTGTCGAGGTCCGCCCGCAGCCAAACCGAGATGCCTTTATCCCGGATCGCCGCCCGGGTCATTGGATTCATGAACGCGCCACCGCCGGTCGCCAGAACATGAGGTGGATTTTGAAGCAGCCTCGCGATCACTTGCCGCTCGACATTGCGGAACGCTTCCTCTCCATAAATGTCGAATATATCCATGATGGAGCAGCCGGCGGCCGCGACGATCTCATCGTCGGCGTCCACGAACGCAAGACCCATGCGCCGCGCAATCCGCTTGCCAACGCTCGACTTGCCCGCTCCCATCAGGCCGATCAGGACGATAGACTTGCCGTATGTTGCAGGGAAAGCCGCGCCAGAGCTCTCAGCCAATGCCTCGGCCGAGGCTAAGTTTTCTTTGCGTGTCATCGTGCCACGAGTGGCCGCCCATGGTCGAGGCGGGATCGTTGAAAGGCATGTGGTCCACCATTAGACTGGCCGATATTACGCACAGTTCAAATCCGCCGTAAATATCCTGGTCCAGTCGCGCCGTCACGTAAAGCGGCCGCGGCGCGCAAAAAGCAGGGCGACGGTGCTGCATCCACGCGCCGCGCTTTTCAGGCGTGGGGATCATGTGAAAGGAATCAATCGTGGCCAAGGTTTTCGTGATCGCGCTTCTGCTCGCTCTGGTCGCCGGGCTCGGATACCTCGCGATGTGGGAAATCCCGGCGCCGTCGGCACCGGTGGAGAAGGTCATTCCCGACGATCGATTCCAACGGTAAGCTTGGTCTGACCCATCTCCGGAGCATGCCGATGACGCTCAGCGACGTTCCTCATCCACCGCTGGCGCTGTCGCGCCACGTCGAGACGTTCCTTGAGATGATGGCGGCGGAGAGGGGGGCGGCGCGCAACACGATCGCGGCGTATCGCCACGATCTCGCCCATCTCGGCGATTACCTGCGCGGTCGCGATCAAGCGATCGAGAATGCCGATGGTGATGCATTGCGGCATTATCTTGAGGAACTGACCGCCGCCGGCTTGTCGCCGCGCACGACGGCGCGGCGTTTGTCGGCGCTCAAGCAGTTCTTTCGCTTTCTGTACAGCGAGGGCGTGCGCCGCGACGATCCGGCGGCGACGATAGACAGTCCCCGGCCCGGCCGGCCGCTGCCGAAGTATCTGAGCGAGTCGGAGGTTGCCCGCCTGCTCGATGCGGCTTCCGGACGCAAGGATTTCAACGGGCTGCGCTTGTCGGCGTTGCTGGAGGTGCTTTACGCCACCGGCCTTCGCGTCTCCGAGCTTGTCGCGCTGCCAGTCTCGGCGATCAGCCGCGATGGCCGGATGCTGATTGTCCGCGGCAAGGGCGGCAAGGAGAGGATGGTGCCGCTGACCGAGCCGGCGATGCGGGCGGTGCTCGCCTACCGTCAGGTTCGCGACCGGCATTTGTCGGAGTCGTCGCGACGCGTCGACTCTCCGTGGCTGTTCCCCTCGCGCTCGCGCGAGGGGCATCTGACGCGCGTGCGTTTCGGTCAGCTCTTGAAGGAGCTGGCGGCGGAGACGGGACTCGCCGAACAGCGCGTCTCGCCGCATGTCCTGCGCCACTCCTTCGCCAGCCACTTGCTGGCCCATGGCGCCGACTTGCGCAGCCTTCAGCAAATGCTTGGACACGCCGACATCAGCACCACCCAGATCTACACGCATGTCCTCGATGAGAGGTTGCGCGCTCTGGTCGAACAGGCGCATCCGCTGGCGCGGCCGAAACCGGGCTGAGGCGGCCAACCCGCGGCCACGAGCGCGTTCGCCACCCGGCTCATTTATCCGAGAAGACGAATGGGCAAGCTGTGCTGGTATCGCGAGTCAAGCCGCCTTGCCGGGCGCGAACAGCGCCCACTTTGTCGGCTTGACCGCGATGCGGTCCCGGATCGGCGCCCGGTTCTCGGCCGGAACGTCGACCTCGATCCGGTGGCGGGCCATGCCGACCTCGATCTCGAGGCGGCGGGCGCCGCCGTGGCGGCGCATCGCCGTGACGATGCCGGGCACGGCGCCAACCTCGTTGTGAACGATCTCCGCGTGATGGGGGCGGAAGAAGAGGCGGGCGGGGCCCTTGGCGTGGCCATTCGGATTGATCGCCAAGGGGCGCTCGTCGAGGAAGACGTGGTGA